>JAZKTK010000110.1:0-9702 GCA_036625595.1 Haloarculaceae archaeon
GGCTCACCGCCTCGGAGTCGACGATTCACTCAAAAGAAGCCGACGAACGGTTTCTTTGAGAGAGTCACACTCCATGTTCCACGATCCTCCCTGCCAACTTTTGAATGGATGTCACCGTTTTACTGGTCTCGGTAAGAGCCACCGTCCTTCGATGGCCCTGCTCAGAGTGTTTGTTCGACAAACTGCGAGACGATACGGTCCTCCGCGGTCCGGAGCCGATACTGGACGGTCGAACGGGGTTCGTCGAGTATCGACGCCAGATCGGAGACGGAAACTTCGCGGGGCCGCTCGTAGTAGCCATGAGCAACTGCCGTTCTTAGCACTCGCCAGTGTTCCGGCGAGAAGTCCGTCGCAATTCGTTCAGTCGCGTTCCAGTTGCCGGCACTGGTAATGTGCGACACCGAGAGTGATACCCCCTCGCAAAGATGCGATTCCATCGTATCGTAGACATCGCCGATCGGATAGTCACCTGGAAAGAGGATTCGCCATCGGTACTCGTCGTCGACGCGGCGAGATTCGAATACCGTCCCCTTCTGGACGTGTTCGAGAACGAAACGTGGGAGTGAGTGACATTTTTTGATTTCGCGACGCAGTGTGTAGATTGTCCGGTTCGTCTCTCGACGATCCAGGACGTGATACGAGCGCTCTGTATCACAATTGTCGACGTCGAAGTACTCGTTACAGCGGGTTTCGTCCAGAAACACCTCGTCGAACGCACTCAGCGCTTCGTCCGTCCCCTTCGCGTGATCGAGTCGCCACATGTGATCGTCACTCACGAAGATCGCGGATGACCACAGTGAGAGACTCTCGTGCTGCCGGAAGATGTCCATCAATTTCCGCAAATGCTGGTATCGGAGAGGTCACACTCGAACGACGTCCGCGTGAGTAAGACGGTTGTCTTGAACGCACTCCCGGTCCGAAACGGCAGAACACGAAAGAAGATCGTTATGGAGTGGTGTCTCGATTCTAGCAAGGGTCATTCTGTGTCCTTCGCGAACGCACTCGCGAGATCGAGCAGTTGGAGCACCGCCGTATCGCCGATCCGGTAGTAGGTCCACTTGCCCTGTCGACGTTTCCTGACGATTCCGGCGTCGTTGAGTTCTCGAAGATGGCTTGCGACGGTCGATTGTGGTGCGTCGAGTACGACCTGTAACTCACAGGCACACATCTCACCGTCGCGCAACGCATCGAGGATGCGGACTCGGTACTCGTTCGCCAAAGCTTTGAATACCGTCAGCTGGGCGTCGACCTGTTTATTGTCTGCGCCGAGTTCGAACAGCGAGGTCAGGCGGTCGTCGGGGTTCTCGTAGAGGCGTTCGAGAGTCTGGCGTGTCGATTCCGGAACTGTGTCAGTCATGAGTGTGATCTCGTGTTGGCAGCAAGGCAACGCTCAAATTGATATTGGCTGGTTCGAGGCAAAAGCGTTCGGTTGCGGTAGATGGATGCGACTCCCCTCAGAGGACGACGTTGAACAGCAGGCCAATCAGGAGGATTCCTGTAGCTAGCGTCCCCGCGTAGGCCGCGATCAACTCCTTTTGCATCACTTTTTTGAGGATCATGAACTGCGGGAGCGAGAGCGCGGCGACCGACATCATGAACGCGAGGCCGGTTCCGATCGGCAGTCCCTTGCCGATTAGCGACTCGACGACCGGGATCACGCCGAGGATGTCGGTGTACATCGGCACGCCGACCGCGACTGCGCCGAAGACGCCCCACTGTCCCGAGAGGTAGGTCTCGACCAGTCGTTCGGGGAGGTAGCCGTGGATGAGCGCCCCGACCCCGACCCCGACGAGAACGTAGGGGACGATTTCGAGGATGATCTCCTTGGCCTCGGCGTAGGCCTCTGCGAGCCGTTCGCGTCGGGTCGGTTCGTCGATGTCGACCCCCGAATCGCCGAACTCGAAATCGTCGACGTAGCGGTCGAACCCCAGTCGGTTGAGCGTGTATCCGCTGGTCATCCCGATAGTGATGCCGCTGACCGCATACAGCGCGGTCAGTTCGAGGCCGACGACTCCTGGCAGCACGACGAGCGCAGCCTCGTTGATCATCGGCGAGACCGCGAGGAACGTAATCGTAATGCCGAAGGGAATGCCCGCGCCGACCATTCCGAGGAAAATGGGGATTGTCGAACACGAACAGAACGGCGAGACAATCCCCAGCAAGGCGGCCAGCGCATAGCCGGTGAAAGCCGTCTTACCGTCGAGGTAGTCTCGGATCTTCTCCGGCGGGAAGTACGTCCGGAGGTAGGTAACACCGAAGATCACCGCCATGAGAATTGCCAGAATCTTCAGCGTGTCGTACACCCAGAAGTGGGCCGCCGCTCTGGCGGCACCCGTCAGCCCGAGGGCGTCGACAACGTACGTTGCGAACTGTTCGAAGACCATCCCGGCTTACAGGTGCTCCGTGATGATCGATTCGAGTTCGTCTTCCGACGGTGTCGAGCCGCTGAAGACCATCTCGTCGTCGATCGCGAATCCTGGCGTCGACATGACGCCCTTGGCAGCCAGTTGCGTCATATCGGTCTCTTTCGTTACGTCAGCGTTGATGTCGTTGCGGTCGACAATCTCCTCGGTCGTCTCCTTGAGTGCTGTGCAGTTGCTACAGTCCGACGGTCCGTAGACAGTGATGTTCATTGGTTTCCTCCAGTAGTAGTGTATCCGTCAACAGCGGTCGGTCGTCGCCTCGTTCCGGTCGTTTCGACAGTCATCTTCGTCATACGTATCGATAAAACATGGTATGGGATAAGTACGTTTCGAAGAAAATCGATTTGTAATTCCGTGGGTGGCTGCGGGCTCGTCGACTCACCGTGTACCCGCCGACGATCGCACTACTACAAGAAGCCTCTAAACCGGCGCAAATGGCGTTCTAGATGCTCGAGTCGCCGATGGTGGCTTGCCTCAGAGCACAGAGTCGTCTGTCGCTGGCGATCGAACTCGTCGCGTTCGAATCAGTATATTGCGATTTATCGGAGGGGTTACGCCACCGAATCGAGTACTGACAGTAGTCGAGACTACTGCCTTCAATTCGTAGAGTTGTCAGGTGGTCTGGTCTACGCTCGTCGTGTCCGAATATCACGGCTTTCGAACCGTACCGATGTGAACTCTGTCGAGTGACGACTCCGGAGAAGCCTCACAGTCGGTTCGGAGCGCGTTTCGTGCGGTTTCGAGATCGGCTGGTTTGTTCACGTTCAGAAACACCTGAGAACCGCCCGGCAATCGGTCGGAGGGAACTGTCGCGATATCCAGCTGTGAGAGAACGGCATGGAAGGAACTGTGTCGTGTTTCCTCAAGTGCGCCGATAGCAGCGGTAAGTTCGCCGAGAGCGTACGCCCCACAGAGCGGTTGCCGCTCCCCGTCGACAACCGGGAGGACACAATCCGGTGACGGCCTGATTCTGTCCATCACCTGAGTTCGTTCGAGACGGGAATGCACTGCCGACAACGTAGACGGTTTCAAAAGTGGAACGTCACAGGCAACCACGAGCGCCGAGTCGCCGTCGCCGACGCAGAGTTTCTCGTTGATGCTGCAGGCTATTTGACTGCCCTCGCACGCCGAGAATTGAGCGGTCAGCTCGACTATCGAGAGCGAAACCACATCGAAAAGTGGTTTCACACCGTCACCATACGAATCGACCGCTTTCACTCGTTTTGGCAGGGCAGTCGGGCCAGCGCTGAGCGATGGCTACGGCAGTTCAGATACCACTACAACCACGAACGACCGAATCAAGCGCTCAACGGACGAACGCCTGCCAAGGAAATTCAGAACTAGACAGTGCCCCCACCTGCATAATACCAATATTATATAATGATATTGAATGTTATAACAATTCAGTCTTCAATCTGTCTCCGGAATAAAATCTGTTCTTTTATTCAAACAAATGTATATCTTTAAGAGAATTTTGCGTGGTTATTCGTTTATATATCGCTTCAGAGCATAGACTCCAATACTCAAGCGAATTGACGAACCTATTATTAATAAAATCCAAGTTATAATCCGCAGATATTGTCTGTAAAGGTTACTAACATTTACTTCCAACAAATACGAAGTATTTTTCTTCTAATACGTGTAAATTTCTAGTTTAATTCGCCCATTTGGTTATTTAGTAGATACGGCACTGACCGCGCATTACTAATATTAAAAATATAACTATACTCAATATATTTCAATCACCTGAATTTTATATCAGTGACTGTTCTACTGTGTTCCGAGATCTGAACGACATCTTCTCAGAGGATAGGAAGAAGGGTGTCAATTCACCTATCTCTATCTCGACTGTCTAGTTGTATGGACTTCGACGAGTTCACCGGAGAGATACAGCATCGACTCGAACTACCAGGGACCGGCGAGACTGTCCGTGCAATTCGGGCGACGCTACTGACACTCGGTCAGCGAATCCCGGCGGGAAACGCAGAGGACCTGGCGGCCTCTCTCCCGATGGAGATTCGATGGTACCTCACAGGTGCCGTCGCGGAGCACGGTCAGCGGTTCGACTGGCAGGAATTCATCGACCGCGTCAGCGATATCGAGGGTGCAGACCCGAGAGATGCAGCCTACCACGCCCGAGTTATCATCGACCTCGTCCGCACGGTCGTCCCGGAGTCCGATTTCCGTGAGCTTCGGGACCAGCTCCCGGAGAGTGAAGACGACGAGAACTGGCGGAAACTCTTCGAGGTTGTAGACGCTGGCGGCTGGAGCGACGCTGAAGAAGCACAGACTGGCGGCGGACCGCAATCTGCTGGATCCGACGATACCGACGACTGACACAGCAGATATCGGGGGTGGGCGCCACTGTGTTACTCAGTCTACGCCGACAATGGTGAGTAGCTCACGGAGATCGTCGATAACGTAATCCACGACGGACTCGTCGTCGGACGCTTTCGCCGCGGCACTCCCGCCGAAAGCCACGGTGTTCAGTCCCGCCTGTGCTCCCCCGAGCATATCGTTTTTGTACCTGTCTCCGACGAACAGAACCCGTTCCGGCGGAACCGCTGCTTTCCTGAGTGCTGCCTCGAACACTTCGGGTGCGGGTTTCGTTTTGCCCACCTCAGCTGATGTGGTTACGTGTTCGAAATACGACCGAACATCAAGAATCGTCATGAGATACTCTGCTTCCCACGCGTCTATGTCGCTAATCACGCCGAGATAGTACCCCGCGTTCGCGAGTTTTTCGAGGGTTTCGATGGCACCGTTTCCCGGCTCGAACGCAACGTGGGCAGCCTGAACCGCCAGCGGGAGCCACTCGTCGACTGACACGGGTTGACCGACGACGCTCTCGACGGTCTGCTGATAGCCTTCGTACGCTGGCCGAAACGTCTCCCCATCACGAGCGCGAAAATACGCCCCAAGTTCCCTGTCCCATGTCCGGATTGCTTCAATCGTTTTGAGGTCGAACTCGACGGAGAGGCCAGTAACGAATAGTCTGCGACCCCGCTGTATCGAGTCTGAGTCCAGTAAGACACCGCCGATATCCCAGAGGATGGCATCGTACTCGTTGGTCATGGTTCCAACTCTGTCGTTATTCGAGGACGCGACCGTGGGCGTCGATTTCGCCGTTCCGGATTCGCGTGCTGCTAATTCGTTCGCCATCCTCCGCGACGACGAACGGTGGCGTGTGTATCTCCAGTGGGGAGAGACCGGATTCACGACGCTGCTGGTTGAGTTCGTATGCGCGTCGCTGGGCCTTGGCCTCGGGCGATACGACCAGTGCGTTCAGGTCTTCGCGCGTCGTTGCGGGACCATGGGTATCTGCGAGTTCGAGAATCTCGTAGCTGGCCGTGTATGCGTCGTCCATCCTGTCGAGTTCGTCGTCGAGGGCCGCGCGGCGCTCTGTGAAATTGCCGAGTGTCTCGGCGTGCGTCGGGTCGCTACGGGTCTGCTTTGCGACGTCGGGAGACGTTAGCCCGACGATGACGTGGCCAGCACCAGGACCGTCGTGGCTTGCGGTCTGGAACGCCGAGTGCAAGAGGGCCCGGTGCCCGTTGTGGATTGGCGTGAACGTGCCACCGAGAATTGCGGTCCGTTCTTTCATATGTGCTCTCTGTCCCGCGGGGCCTGTATAGCTGCCGGAGAGAGACTCGTACTGTGGCGGCAACCCGAGATGGAGTCTCAATCAATGGATGCCAAGTATCCTGGGGACGGACGGTCGTGCATGAACGGCTGGGACGACGCGACTACCTCACACTGGAGAACGGTCGTGTGGACAGCACTCGTCATGCTGGTCGGCTCAGTGGTCCCCTCTCCCTTCCAGCGTCGTCCGCAATTCAGCCGATTCGGTCCCGACAAAATCCTTCACTTCCTGGGTCACGCTCGTCTCACGGTAGTGCTTGCGGAAGCGTTCGGTACTGGTCGGCTGACCGTCGTTCAGACGGATTTTCTTGCCGTCGGAGTGTCGTTCGTGTACGGTCTTGTCATCGGCAGTCTCCAGCGATACGTTCCGGGGCGTGCACCTGAACGAGCGGACCTCGTCTCCGGGTTACTCGGTGCGATTGTCGGCGTGCTCTGGTGGCATCACCGCCACAGTAAATGACTATCTTGCACCGGGAGGTACCTTCGTGAGCCAGTTGACGTGAAGAAACTGGAATTCAATTCCCATGATTCTGGAACGGTCGGATACCGTTTGTTCTTCTGGCACAAACACTCGAGTATGTACAACGACATTCTCGTACCCACGGACGGGAGCGACGGAACTATGGGTGCTGTCCAACACGCTATCGACCATGCGACAACGTACGACGCGGCCCTGCACACACTGTACGTGGTCGATACAACTGTCGGCGTCGACGCGTCGGCCGCTGGAACGCTCGACGCTCTCGAGGAAGCCGGTGAGAACGCAATCCAGGACGTAATCCACAAGGCAGAGACCGCAGGCGTCGACACCATCGAGGGGGCCGTCGCGCGAGGGGCACCCCACCAGGCAATACTCGATTACGTCGACGAATACGATATTGACCTCGTCGTCATGGGCACGCACGGACGCACAGGCCTAGACCGCTATCTGCTCGGGAGTGTCACTGAAAAGGTCGTCAGACTGTCCGATGTGCCGGTACTAACAGTTCGAATGCCGTCAGAACCACCGGAGGACTCGTTCTAATCCTTGCAGAGTCCTTCTCACTGAATAAGAACAAGGGGTAGCAATTAGGCTGGAGGCTACGATGGTCCACGTAGGTGTTGTACAATGTCCGAAAATTCTTCGACACAGTTCCAGCGGACAACCGAACTTCCAACTGACTCGTTGACACTCATCGAGGGACTCCCTGGACTGGGATTAGTCGCCTCGATTGCGGTCGACCAGATTACGAAGCAACTCGAGTTAAAGCAACACGGTACCATCGTTTCAGACGACTTTCCGCCGGTCGCAGCGTTCGATGATGGGCGGGTCCGAGACCCGGTGCGTGTTTACGCTGGCGAGGACCCAGCCGTGATGACGCTCCAGAGCGACGTCCCGATACCACCCACGGCCGTCGAGTCGTTGAGCCAATGCGTTCTGAACGACCTGGCCGAAGAATTCCGTCGGGCAATCTTTCTCGCAGGCGCACCCGCAGAGTCCGAAGACGAAATCGGCGACGTCATCGGTGTTGCAACAACCGAACAGCTAGAAACGTCGCTCTCCGACGCAGGAATACCGCTGGCGGAGGGGTCTGGAGTTATCGGCGGTGTCACCGGAGCGCTGTTGGCCGACTGTTACCAGAACGACGTTCCTGCAGCAGTCCTCATCGTCAGCTCGAACCCTTACATCCCCGACCCCAGAGCCGCCCGCGCTGTCATCGAAAACGCACTGGAACCGCTCGTCGAGTTTGACATCGATACAGAAGAACTCCGCGAACAGGCTGAAGAAATTCAGCAACAGAAACAACAGATTGCTGAGCAACTGCAGCAGTACCAGCAACAACAGGAGCAACAACCACAGGTGGCTGGCATGTACCAGTAAGCATCGACGGACCCCTCTTGTAGCGCTTTTCAGTACCCTGTCGAGTTCAAACTGGGGAACCCGACGCTTCTGAACGCGATTGTGATTGCCTATTCTCAGCTACTGAGAGTCTGACCGTGCATTTTTACCATAATATATAAAACATTATTGTATGACAAACTCTGCAAAATTCGAAGCGCAAGAACTCAGAGAGTGGCTCGACTACGTAGACGAAAAAGAGACGACCAGGGCGTTGATGCTTGCCATCGCCTACGACCACGGTGCCGATATCAGCGAACTTTCGAGTTGGTACGGTAAATCAGCGGATGAAATCAGAAACATAATCGAGAACCTGGAATCACGGCCGGCGATTCTCCCGATTGCAGAGTGGGAGGGAACCGACTTCGAGATGCTTGCCGAGAGCTGGGGCCTCAGACCTGAAACGATTATCGAGTGGTTCACTGCGCTCCAATCGCGACCGATCAAAGAGCGCGCCGAAATCGTCCATCGATATAGCCAGGAGGAATCCGGGCCGCTGCTCTCTCATCCGGAGGCCAGAGTCGACTTTCTGGACTACGATGTAATCGAAGAACACGGCTGGACAATCGACGACGACGACCTGTTCGAGAAGGCATCGAACGCAGACCTGTCACCGTCCGCCTACGGCCGCTTTGTCGTCGAACCCGAAGAGACGATTCTCGAAGCTGCCGAAAGCCGGGGCTACTCGTGGCCCTACGCCTGCCGGGGCGGTGCCTGTGCGAACTGCGCAGTGATTGTCAAAGAGGGCGACATCGCCATGCCGGGGCAATCCGTCTTGCAAGAAGAGCAAGTCAAGCAGATGAACGCGCGACTCGCGTGTGTCGGCGTCCCCGTCTCCGAGCGACTCAAACTGGTGATGAACGTCCAGCAATTAGACCAGTTCGAAGAGCTCAGACTGCCATCGCCGGTCTCCGAATCAGAACCGTCTCTCTAACCCGAGTCTGGTGGCTATCTATTCTACCAGACTGGACGCTTCCGTGCGTGTCATCTCTTTCAGGGTTGCGACGAGAGAGTGCGTCGACGTCAAACGATGTCGTCAGCGGACGACTGTGACCGGTACGGTCGCGCGTTCGACGATATCTTTCGCGACACTGCCAAGCATGTCGTCCGTGCGCTTTGAGCGGCCGCGGTGGCCGACGAAAATCGTCTCGAAATCCTCTTTTTCGGCGTAGCTCGTGATTCTCGTGACTGGGTCACCGTAGAGGAGTTCCGTTTCGATGTCGTGACCGAGTTCCTCGGCACGAGACATCACGTCGTCGAGAATGTCGAGCGCTCGGTCCTCTGCGTCCTCGATGCTCTCGAGCAGTAGCCGCTCGTCGGCATCGGCGAGGCCGGCAATCGGTTCGTTGCTCTCCTGTTCGTAGATGTTGGGGTCGACAGCATACACGGCGGTTATCGAACCTTCCATCGCGTCTGCGATGTCCGTGGCATACGCGAGCGCATCGTCTGCCTCCTGGGAACCGTCGACGGCTACGAGCAACTTCATACGCGATGGTTCGTTCTACATCATCTTTAAACAACACGACGACCACCGCGCTATGAGAGAGGGGTTTCGGTAGCTATAGTAGCCACTGAAAGCCATTGCACACACGACCGCACGAAGGCGGTGCGGTCGGTGTGTAACTCGTTTCAGTTGTTACTATAGAGAGCTAATTCAGATATCTGGTTCGGAATAGAACTTGCTCACCATGCTAAATGCAGTCTCTGTATTCAGTGCAGAACGTTTGATATGGTTTGTGTGTGTGTTTTGAACAGAGA
>JAZKTK010000111.1:0-9418 GCA_036625595.1 Haloarculaceae archaeon
GCGTCGGCGTCGCGGGCGCGCTCGACGAGCGTCGCACAGGGGTCGATAGCTGCCTCGCTTCCCGGTGCGTAGAGACTGCCATCGGGGTGACAGAACCCGTTTTGCATATCGACGACCACGACAGCAGTGGAGTCTGGATCGAACTGCATACGTCGTAATTGTAATTCGCCAACAAAAGGTGTTTACGAAGAGAAATGTTTTACAAGGGAACCAACGGGCCGACCGGCGTGTCGGACAGGCTTTTCTCTCAGCAGCCAAAGAAGGGAGTATGCGCCGCGCCGCCCTGCTGATTGCCGTCTGTTTCCTCCTCGCCGGCTGTACCGGTCTCGCCCCGGCTGCCGACGGTTCGACGGCAACACCCGAGACGACAGCGACGCCCGACCAGAACGACGGGACAAACGAGTCGTCAGCAGTGAGCCACACGGAGCGACCGGACCCCGAGAGCGACACACTGGGCTGGGAAGACGGCTACTGGCACGACGACCCAATCGCAGTGAACACCAGCGACGGTCTCAACGCCAGCGAGCGCGACCGAACTATCTCGCGGGCGATGGCCCGCGTCGAGACGGTTCGGGGGCTGGAGTTCAAGGAGTCGGTCAACGTCAGCGTCGTCAGTCGGAGCAACTACAGTTCCGGCGACGGCCGGAACACGGACGAGACGTTCCGACGGTTCGACAACGCGAAGTTCGAGGCGCTGCACCTCATCGGTACCCAGAACGATTCGCTCGACGAACAGGAGGAGACGCTCGACCAGGCCGTCGCCGGCTTCTACAGCCCCGGTCGAGGGAACATCGTGCTCGTCTCCAATTCAGACAGCCCGCAGTTGGACGGCGAGCGAACGCTCGCACACGAGCTCGTCCACGCGCTTCAGGACCAGCACTTCGACCTCTCGACCGTCGATGCCGAGACGCGCGACGCCTACAACGGCCGAAACGGTCTCATCGAGGGTGACGCACGGACCGTCGAACAGGCGTATCTCGACCGCTGTGGCGAGAACTGGTCCTGTCTTCCGTCCGAACAGCCGGGGCTGGGACAGGCACCCGACGACACGGCCGAAGCGAGTGCCCCCGACATCCATCTTGGCGTCTACATCCTGGAGTACTTCCCGTACAGCGACGGTATCGACTTCGTGCAGTCGCTCCGCGCCGACGGCGGCTGGGACGCCGTCAACGACGCCTTCGAATCGCCGCCGACGAGCGCCAGAACCGTCATCTATCCGACGGAGTACGGTCAGTTCCAGCCGCGGGATGTCGAACTGACCGACCGGACGAGCAACGGCTGGGAACGCGTGCGACCCGCCGGCCGGACTGGTTACGCCACTCTCGGCCAGTCAGCGCTGACCGCGATGTTCGCGTACACCCTCTATGACGACTACAATCGGAGTGCAGTCATCGGGCCGCGCACTTTCCTGAACTTCGACGGCGCGGGCAGCGTCAACATGACCGACCCGTTCGACTACGACCTGCCAGCGACCCGCGGCTGGGCGGGCGACCGGCTGCACGTCTACCAGCGAGCGGGCGAAACCGGCTACGTCTGGCGGCTCGGCTGGGACTCGTCGACCGACGCACAGCGCTTTGCCGACAGCTACGAGCAACTCCTCTCGCACTGGGGCGGCAGCCAGCAGCCGGCCGGCCACTGGGAGATTGCTGCGGACAGTCCTTTCACCGGCGCAGTCGACGTGACCGTCGACGGTGACACCGTGACCATCGTGCGTGGACCGAGTGCGGACACACTCGAAGATATTCACGGGGAGGCGAAATGAAGCGGGTACTGCTCGTCACACTGCTGGTCGTCCTTTCGGGATGTGCGACACTCGGCGGCCCCGGCGGTGCGGGCTCGACAGCCGAGGACCCCAGCCAGGACCAGCTCGGCTGGGAGGGTGGCTACTGGTACAACGACTCCATCGAGGTGGACGAAAGCGATGGCCTCAGCGAACCGGAGCTAAGAATCGTCGTCAACCGGTCGATGGCGCGCATCGAGCAGATGCGCGGGCTGGAGTTCAACGAGTCGGTGCCAGTCGAGATTATCAACCGGAGCGAGTACCGGCAGAACCAACCCTTCGAAGCGAACGCCACCCACTCGAAGTGGAACAACCAGGTCTGGGAAGCACTGCTGCTCGTGGGCGAGGACCGAAACATCAGCGCCGTCTTCGAAGACGCCTACGGCAGCGCGGTGCTTGGCTACTACTCGCCGAGCGAGGACCGCATCGTCATCGTGAGCAACAGTGACGAGCCGAAAGTCAATCGCGGGACGCTGGTTCACGAACTCGTCCACGCCCTTCAAGACCAGCAGTTCGGTCTCGGAGACGCACCCGATACGCAGGATGCACAGCTAGCGCGGAACGGGGTCGTCGAGGGCGAAGCGACCGTCATCGAGCGACGCTACAACGAGCACTGTGAGGGCGAATGGTCGTGTATCGAGTCGTTCCCGTCTGGCTCGGGTGGCGGGAACATCGACCGGGGCGTCATCACCGTCATCACCTATCCGTACGCCGTCGGCCCGTCGTTCGTCGAAGCTATCGAGCAACGCGGCGGCTGGAACGCTGTGGACGACCTCTACGACGACTACCCGACGAGTACCGAACAGGTTTCGACTCCCTCGCTGTACCCCGACGAGGAACCCGTCGACGTGTCCATTCCTGATCGGTCGAACAGCGAGTGGTCCCGATTCGACCACGACCCAGTCGCCGACACCGCCGGCCAGGCGTCGATTCAGGTGCTGTTCCAGATGAACGGCGACGCGAGCGGCGGGTACACCGGTCCCGTCAGCGACGGCTGGGGCGGGGACACGCTCGTCCCGTACCAGAACGGTGACCAGTACGGCTACGTCTGGGAACTCGCCTGGGACAGTCGCGCGGACGCCCGCGAGTTCCACGATGCCTACCGCGACGCACTCGCCAGCCACGACGCACGCGTCGAGGGCGATACCGTCTACGTCGTTCCCGAATCGAGCGCCTTCGGCGATGCCTTCCGCGTCACCCGTGACGGGAATCGCGTGCGCATCGTCAACGCACCGACCGTCGACGACCTCGACGAGATTCACGCCGGGTGAGACGGGAGATGGCAAGCCAGTCCGACGGACTGCAGACGAATCGTCTGCACGCCAGCCCTCTGAAAACAAAATGTTTTCATTACACAGGGTGAACGGGCTGGCATGGCGGAGTTCGATATCGTCCCGCCGGAGGATATCGCGGCGGGACGAGCGACGGACGCGTACTTCGACCGGACGATGGAGGCCCTGCAACACGCGGGCAAGAATCCGACGGTCGTCACCGAGGTTACCTTAGACCAGTTCCCGACCGGCGAGTGGAACGTGTTCGCGGGCGTGAAAGACGCCGCCCAGTTGTTGGCCGGGTACGACGTCGATGTGGATGCGCTCAGGGAGGGACAGCTGTTCGACGGCGGTCCCGTGATGCGCATCGAGGGTCGGTATCAGGAGTTCTGTCGGCTGGAGACGGCACTGCTTGGCTTTCTCTCCCATCCGACTGGCGTGGCAACGCGCGCCCTGGAGGCCCGGCGAGCAGCCCCCGAGTCGCTCGTGTTGAGTTTCGGCACCCGGCACGTCCACCCCTCGATTGGGGCGATGATAGAGCGGTCGGCGCTCGTGGGCGGCCTCGACGGCATCTCGAACGTCGCCGCGGGCGAGGTCATCGGCCGCGAAGCCGGCGGGACGATGCCCCACGCGCTGGTCATCTGTTTCGGCCGCGGAAATCAGGAGCAAGCCTGGCGGGCCTTCGACGAGGCCGTCGCCGAGGACGTGCCACGCGTCGCGCTCTGTGACACCTACGACGACGAAGTCGAGGAGACACTTCGCGCGGTCGAGGCCGTCGACGACCTCGACAGCGTCCGTATCGATACGACCTCCTCTCGACGCGGGGACTTCCGACATATCCTCCGTGAGATTCGCTGGAAACTCGACGCACGCGGGCACGAGGATATCGGTCTCTTCGCGAGCGGCGGTATCGGACCCGAAAGCATCCGCGAACTGCGTGACGTGGCCGCCGGCTTCGGCGTCGGCAGCTACGTCTCCAACGCCGACCCCGAGGACTTCGCACTCGACATCGTCGAAGTCGAGGGCGAACTGGCGGCAAAACGCGGCAAACTCGACGCGAAAAAGGAGGTCTACCGGACGCCAGACGGCGCACACCACGTCGGACTGGCCGACCGCGACGGGCCCGAAGACGGCGACCCGCTGCTCGAACCGCTCATTCGAGACGGCCAACTAGTGCGAGAATTCGATATCGACGCTGCGGCCGAGCGCGCGGCCGAGGACGCCGAGGCGGTTCGCTTCGGTGAACAGTACTGAGCCGGTAGACTACCCGCGTCTGACGACAACGAGGACGCCCACAGAGAGGACGCCGAGCAGCGAGCCGGCCGCGAGGGTCGGGAACGCGACGGCGTACCCGCCCCGGTCGAGCGCGAGTCCGAACACGACGGGGGAGATAACGGTCGTCGAGAAGCCGACGAGTGACTGAATAGAGAGTGCCGTCCCGACGTGTTCGTCCCTGACGACTTCGGTGACGAGCGTCGAGGTCGGCGCGCTGTCGACTGCGAGAACGACCCCGTAGACGAGCGTCACGACGACCAGCAGCGCCAGCGGGAGGTCACCGAGCAGCCCGAAGACGGCGCTGAGTGCAGCACTTGCAGCGAGTGCAGTCGCGACGACCTGGGCCCTGCCAAAGCGGTCACTGAGCCAGCCACCGGCGACGTTGCCGACGCCGCTCATCACAATCATCGCCCCGACGAGCAGTCCCGGGAGCAGCGTCGACCCCGTGGCGGCGACGGCCGGCGCGGCGACGAGAAAGGCGAGCAGCCAGTTGCGGACGCCGAACAGTTCCCAGTTGTGCCAGGCGTAGATACTGACTGCCGAGAGAAACTCCCGATTGCGAAGGACACCAAAATCGAACGACCCGAGTCCGGTACGGCTGCGCGCAGGTGCATCTCGGGTCAGCGCCAGGACGAACGGTCCCGCGACGAGCGCGCCGACGCTGGTCGCAGCGATAGCGAGGCGCCAGTCGACCGCCTCCGCCGCGACGGTTGCGAACACGAACGAGAGTCCGCTGCCGAACTCGTAGGTGCCGATGTAGATGCCGAGCGCGCGCCCCCGAATGCGCTCGGGGAACCAGTCGCTGACAAAGCGCATCCCGGGGACGTACACGCCAGCGACGAACACGCCGGAGAGAAATCGCAACAATGACCCGAGCACGTAGCCGTCGGCGACGGCCGCGAAGGCGAGACTGGGGATAGCAGTGCCGGTTGCACCGACGGCGATGACCCACCGCGGCGAGTAGGCGTCGGCGAGGCGACCGGCCGGGACGATTGCCACGAGATATCCCGCCTGGAACGCACCGAAGACGACGCCGGCCTGCAGACCAGTGAGCCCCCACTCCTCGACGACCAGCGGGAGCACTGCCGAGTAGTTGAACCAGACGAGTACCGAAAAGAACAGAACTGCCGCCGTCACCGCGAGAACTCGTCGCCGCTCGCCGCGAGTGACCGTCGTCCCATCAGACTGCGGAGATGCCACGACGGCACACTACAGACAGAGGCTGATTAAAATTTGTCACGCCGTCAGTGACACCGCGTCCATCGACAGAAACGCCGTCTCGTAGCCCTCGTGTCGGGCAATCTGTGGCGGCGCGTCGATAGCGATATCGAGCGTATCGCCGGACTGAACACCGTCGACGACCGCACCGTAGTGATAGCCGATATCGGGGTGGAGCGTGTCGGTCAGGTCGCCCTCGAAGATTGCCTCGCCGTCGCGGGAGAGCGTCGCCGACAGCGACATGAACGGAAGCGGGTAGCGGTTGTGCGGCGTCCGCGCGGAGACTGCGAGATACGTTCCGTCGCCGTCGACACCCGCCGGGACGGAGTCGAGCGCCGTCGCGACGATAGCGGCATCGCCGCTCGTTCCATCGCCGAGCAACTGCCCCGGCAGCGCGGACGGTTCGGGAACCTGACCGGACGGACGCATACCCATCTCCATCGGGGAGACGGCGTCGCGTTCGCCCTTCCGGTCGTCGAGGAGGTCGTAGGACACCTCCTCGAGCGTCGCCTGGTCGAACGGCATCTCGATAGCGAACGACTGCTGGTCGGTCGCGAGGTCGGCGAGCCCCCCGGAGAGACGGGTTCCGACGGGCCCGAAATCGACGGACACGTCGTAGGTCCCGTCGCCGTCCAGTTCGACGTTGTCACCGAAGTGAACGCCCATGTTCTGGGAGAGCATCGACCAGAGTTGCTTGTCCGAGAGAACCGACGACCCGCCCGTCGCGGCCGAGACCACCGCCGACGACGTGGGGATGACCGTCTCCGTCTCGCCGTCCCAGGCGGTCAGCATCAGGTGGACAGTGTCGCTATCAGCGATATCGACTTTCGACGTTCGGTCGCTCGTCGTCCGCCAGAACCGGTGGGGGAAGCTGTAGGACAGCGAGAACCGGTAGCGGCCGCTCTCGGCCATCCCGGCCATCTCCATGCCCTCGACGTGGCTGGGGACGTAGACCGCATCGGGCCGGTTCTCGACCAGCGGCGGGGTACGTCCCGTCGACTGTGTCGTCGTCTCCAGAATGCCCGAACAACCGGCCGTCGCCAGCGCGGTCGTCGCACCGGCGGCTGCGAGAAATCGGCGTCGTCTCATTGGTCCCGGCTAGTGGAGCGACGACTAAGCACATTCTGGTACGGGTCTCGAAACGGTCGCCCGACTTCCGGGCTGTGGAACTCACGCCGGCCGGGGTGTCGGAAGCGCGCGATGCTCGCGCGGCGGGATGAGGTAGTTCCCGCGGCGTTCGACGGTCATGTACTGCAAGATACCGTTGTTCGAACGCTGTCGAACGGCTCCCTCGTCGGCGAGGTCGGTACCGTTCATCATCGACCGAGTCGCGACGAAATCGGAGAGGCGCTCCTGCAGCGAGATGAAATGCACCGTCGCCCGGTCGTCGTCCGTCGAGTCGAAGTCTCGTCGGAGGATTATTGGGCCATCCTCGTCGCGAGCGCGAGCGGCCTTCTGTGCGTGCCCGACGACGCCTGCCTCTGCATCGTCACTGGCGTGAGCGGGACAGCCGTGAGCCTCCATCTGGTTGCTGTTTCCGAGATTCGCGCCGGTGCCCTCGATGAGTTCCTCCTCGGCGTGGAACGGACAGAACATCTCGGCCTCGCGGGCGTACTGGTCGTTTTGCTCGTACCACTGGGTCAAATCCAGCCGAATCACCGACGCCTGCTGGGTCGTTCCACCCGAAAACGGGCCGTCCCCGATGGTGACGCGGTCCTCGGTGGCCTGACTCTTCTCGAAGCCCGACTCGAAGCCCATGTACATCGGCGCGTCGTCAGAGACGGGTTCCGACGACGGGACGCCGTCGACATCCTGATGGTCGGCGGGCAATCCCTCGCCGATGAATCCCGTCCGGCGTTCGGCCCGCGAGAAGGTCTCTGGCAGCCCGGAAACTGAAACGCCGTTGAGTTCGTCGGTCTCTCCGCGCAACGCCTCCTCGGCTCCGAGGACAACCGACCCGTAGTTACTGGCGAGGTGGACCGACATCGCGGCGGTGTCGGGTTCGGGGTCCTCGAATGGCGCAAGCGCCTGCGGTTCGGGCAGGTCGACACTGTCGGGGAGTGTCGCCTCGAACTGCGCGAAATAGGCTGGCGAGTAGCCGACCGTAAAGAGCAGTCCCTCCGGGTGCCAGGCGTAGGCTCGCTCCAGCGAGCGCAGTGCCTCAGCGACGTGCTCACGGTCGGTTTCGGGGTCGCCGTCGTAGTCGAACAGCGCGAAGACGTGGTGTCGCGGCGGGACGTGATTGCCGTGGTCGTCGGTCGACAGCGCGTCGTTCCAGGCGTGCTGACGGGTGGGTACCCCGTCGGGGTCCCCGGTCGGGAGGTCGAGGCTCTCGCCGTCGCTCTCGCGCTGAAGACACGCAGAGAGAGCCGCAGTGCCACCGATAGCGACGGCGGCTTTGACAAACGCCCGACGGGAGACGCCGCTGTCCGGGCTCGGTTTCATCGTCCACACCTAGGGATTTCTCGCGTTAGGGTGTTGTGGTGTGGCCGTCGAAGGAGAGCGATCGATTGCTCGGCCGAAAGGTAACGATTATAGGTCGCGCCCCAGGAGTTCCAATTATGCAACGTCGAGCCGCAGCGGTCTATTTAGTCCTCTTCGTCGCGCTGGCTGGCGGCGCGTACGCCTACATCGAAGTTGGCGCAAGCGAGCCCGAAGTCAGCCTCGACGGGCCGACCTACACTGAAGGCGATACATTCTCGGTCGGCGACCGAACGTACACGGTTACAACTGTCGAAGCCGAAGTCGAAGAGGGAGATCATGGTGCACCCGACACTGTCACCCGCGTCGGCGAGTTAACCTGGTTCAACGAATCGGCGATAGCGACCGAGGAGTTAGAAAACGACTCGACCGTCGCGTTCAATGACGGCGAGTATACCGTCGCCATCGCCAACGAGAGTAACATCACCTCGTTCGACCTCGTCGAGTCGCGCAACATCTCGGCGATTCTCGCCGACGACCCAGCTGTCGAGGGAACGGCGACCGGCGACGACGGCCAGGAGTACGTCCGCTTTACGAACGGATCGACGCAACTCCTCTCGGAGTATCTCGACCCGGCCGACACCGTGACCGTCTCGACCGGCGATACGTTCCCCTACCAGCAAGAGAACGAAACCATCGACACGACCGTTGCAGCAGTCAGTTCCTCGGCAGTGACCCTGCAGTGGGAAAACCCGCAGAACGAGACTATCGACCTCGAAGAGGGTGGGAACATCACGCTCAACGGTGAGCAACACTTCGCTCACTTCCCGGACGACAGTTCCGTGAAGGTGCTCGCCAGCGGGCAGTACTACAGTTCCTATCAGAGTGAACTCGCGGACATCAGCGCGTTCGACGACCGCATCGTCGGTCTCTGGGGCATCGTCATCCTCTCGCTGTTGTCGAGTATCATCCTCATCGCCGCAGCGTACCTCCCGAACAAGGGCTAACCGCGCTTCGCGTTTTTCGACACATTACGTCCGCCAGCAGCGCGACTACGCGTTCGAGCGGCGGCCGACAAAATCCCGCAGAAAATTACTTTCGACAGAACGTTACTCGTAGCTCAGCCAGACGAGTCCGGCACCGAGCGCGACGGTGACCACGGCACCAACGAGTTGCAACACGACTGCAATCGTGCTGTCGGCCGTCACCCAGGGCTGGCCAACCAGCGTCCCGAGACCGATAAGAACCAGCAAAACGCCGGTCAGCATCCCGAGTGGCTCCAGTGTATCCTCGAACTGAATCGTTTCCATATCCCCACTGTCGGACGCTACCGGTTGTAAATGACGTGGTTTCGTGACTGGACGAACACGACCAGTCTACGAACGTCAGGGCACGCGCGTCTCCCGGGAGTTGAACCACGGTCGGAGCGGAGCTCCTCCCTGGTTCAACTCCT
>JAZKTK010000014.1:0-35946 GCA_036625595.1 Haloarculaceae archaeon
TAGTACACCTTATCGGTCACTGTCTCGCCTGTATCGAGCGATCCGCTCCCCTACGAATGAGAGTCTGCGAACCGTTGTATGGCACCCTTCGTTTGTCTTAGCCGACGGGCAGCAGCATCGTCGTAGTGTAGCCAAGCGCGAGGGCAAGCACGAGTGACCCGCCCCACGCACCGACCGTCACGAGAATTTTCCGCGAGCTAATCGCATCGCCGCCGCCGACAGCTGCTCCGCTGCCGATGATGGCGCTCACGACGATTTCGTTGAACGACACTGGCACGCCAAGCAGGACGGCGACCTGTGCAATCAGAAACGACGGGACGAGCGCGGCGATAGACCGACGCGGACCCAGCGAGGAGTAGTCCTGGGCCAACGATTTAATCATTCGAGGGGCACCCGTCCACGATCCGACGAGGATACCGAAGCCTCCCCCGACGAGGACGGCGACGACTGGTACCGTCCCCACGTCGTCGAGAATCGGGAGGAGCGGTCCGACCGCAAGACCGACCTGACTGCCCCCGGCAGAGAACGCGACGAGCGAGCCGAGAACGAGGAGGACCCGGCGAAGGCCACCGCTCAGGTCACGACGGATGTCCCACGAGACGAGTATCCCAATCGAGGCCGCGACGAGTACCGATACCGCCACCGTCCCCATCAGGCCGTCGACGTGGAGCGTTCGCTGGCTGAGGCCGACGAGTGTCCCCGCGCCGCCGTCGGGGCCGAGCGACGCGAACTCGACGTTCGCCAGGACAGCACCGACGAGACCGGCCAGCAGCGGCACGCTGAACCATTCCGGGACGTCGGCGCGGGGGAGGACGCTCGCGATGCCGTACGCGAGACCGCCGCCGACGAACGGTGTCAACACCCAGACGGCTCCTATCTGGTAGTATTTCGGCCAGACCGGCGTCCCGCCGAGCGCGAGTCCGACACCGATGACGGACCCGGTCACGGTGAAGGCCGTCGCAATCGGATAGCCAGTCTTGATGCCAATCGCCATGAGGCCGGCACCGATGAACAGGACGACGATGACGCCCGTCGCTGGCAGGCTCACGCCACCGATGAGGCCCTGCCCGACTGCCTCGGAGACGTTCGCTCCCTGGACGACTGCGCCAGCGAACCCGAAGATGCCCACGACGAACGCCGCACGCATCGTCGAGATGGCGTTGGCGCCGACGGCGGGCGCGAACGGGGTCGCGCCGCTGGAGCCGGCACCGATGACCCACGCCATGAACAGACTCGCGAGTCCGGCGACGACGAAGAGACCGAGTACTGAGGGTTCCATTAATAACGGAAGTGTGAAAATACGGATTAGTCCGCGCCCGTCGTTGCGGGTCCGGTGTCTGCCGTTCGACTCCGCCAGTATCCCTGGATGTACGCACCGAGGAACATCCCGGCGAGCGCCCAGAGAATCGTGATGTTACCGATACCGAGACTCGCGTAGGCGGCGCCGGGACAGATGCCCGAGAGGCCCCACCCGACGCCGAATATCGCCCCGCCGACCAGGACGTTCCGGTCGAAGGACTTCAACCGCCGTTCGAAGCCCCTGCCGGTCAGGGGCGCGCGGTCGAGCAGTCGCGGCATGGTGAAAAAGGCCAGGCCGGTCACTGCAGCACCGCCGAACATGACGAACAGCAGTCCGAAGTCCTCGAACTGGAGGAAGTTCAGGACGACCTCCGGTCGAGCCATCTGGCTGTACGCCAGCCCGAACCCGAATATCAGGCCGCCGACCAGTACCAGCGGCATGAACAGGGGATGACGGTCGCTCATGGACTCACCCCCAGTGCCGCGACGAGCTGTGCGGTCAGGATGGCGACGAGCAAGAACGTGATGACGCCAGCGATAGACGTCTTCGACGCCGAGCCGACGCCACACACGCCGTGACCGGACGTACAGCCCTTGCCGACGCGGGTGCCGATACCGACGAAGATGCCGCCGACGAGCAGCCGCCACGGTTGGACGTCCGTCATCCACGCGCCGCCCTGATAGACGACCGCGTACACACTCGCACCCAGAATGATGCCGAGCGTGAACACGAGCCGCCAGTCACGGGAGCCGACGTACTGCTGGAACCGCGATCGGCCAGAGACGTACGACAGCGTCGACTCGAGGAACGTGCTCGCACCGGCGCTGATACCGGTGCCGAGGTAGATGACGGTCGCACCGAGACCGACCAGGAGGCCGCCGATAGCGTAGCGACTGATCCCGTTCGGGAACAGCTCGGCGGCCACCTGTAATGGGAGTGGATCAGTCACCATCGGCGATCTCAGTCACCTGCCAGCGATTCTTGGCTTGCAGCGCAGTTGTTCGGGCCGAGTTCGAGCGTGAACGCTTCGTCGTCGTCGACGACGTTCTGCCCGAGGTTCGTCGCGATGATATCCTCGTAGTTCGCCGGCCGTGGCGGCATGTCCGAGAGAATCAGGTCGACGAACTCGTCCTCGTCCATGGTGAGTGCGTCCATTTCCTCGACCAGCTGGCCGATTGGTGCGGTGTACGTCCCGTCCGCAGCGGGTTCAGCGGCGTCGCTGAAGTGTGCGCCGCCGATGAGTGTGTCATCGGGCAGCGTCAGCACGCGCTCCTGGAGCGACTCGTAGAGCATCCGCGCGGCGTCGGGCGCGCCTTCGTCGCCTTCCTCGAGGTCGGGGCGGGCGACGCTCTCGATGAACAGCCCGTCGCCGGTCGCGAGCAGGCTGTCGTCGACGAGATACGATGTCATCCCGGTCGTGTGGCCGGGCGTGTAGACGGCCTCGATGGTCGCGTCGCCGACCGCGAACGTGTCGCCGTCGGCAGCCGTGGCCAGCACGTCGGCGTACGTGACGCCCCGGTCGACTGCGGCCTCGGGGATGACGCCCTCGATGCCCTCGTCGTCGAGTTCGCGGACGCCCGAGATGTGGTCCGCGTGGATGTGCGTGTCGAGTGCGTACTTGAGGGTGACACCGAGCTCGTCAGCGTCGTCGAGGTACCGGTCGGTGAACGCGCGGAGCGGGTCGATGACCGCGGCTTCCCCGTCGTCGTAGAGCAGGTACCCGAGACAGCCCGAGGACGGGCGCTGATACTGGAGGAGCGTGCCGGCACCGTCGTAGTCAGAGACTTCGACGGCCTCGTAGATGCTCGCCCAGCCGTTCATCCCGTCTTCGAGGTGGTTGACCTCGTAGCCACGCTCTGCGAGCGTGCCCGCGACGTACTCGCTGGCACCGCCTTTCGCACAGAGGGCGGTCACCTCGCGGTCGTCAGGGATGCGGTCGAGGATTTCCTCGTCGATGTCGTCTTCGAGGAACTCGAAGTACGGGACGTTGATCGACGTGACGTTCTCCCCGTCGATACGCCATTCCTCGTAATCTGATTCCATGCGCGTGTCGAGGAGCGTAACGTCCTCGCCAGCGTCGATACGGTCCTTCAGCGTCTCCGGTGTAATCGTCTCAACCTCGACGTCCGGAGTCGGGAAGTCTTCAGCGTTCATATCGTGCACTCTCAGATACCCGATGGACATACAAAAGAGTTTGCATAGTAATCCACTATCTGTACAATACACCGGGAAAAAATCTCGGCGGATAAATTGTATGCGTGCGCAAGAGGCGCAAAAAGGGCCGTACAGTGGAGGGGGCGGTGTAATCACTGTTCGGAGTATGCACAAGAACCAACATTCTTTTAACCACTGGGCGAATATTGTGCGTTAGCTCCAATACAGACCACCGGAGCAGATAAACCATGAGTGCAGAATTCGACATCACGGAGACGCTTGACGTGAAAGGTGCATCGTGCCCAATGCCGGTCGTAAAGACCAAGACCGCTATCGACGACCTCGCAGCCGGTGAGGTCCTCGAAGTGCTCGCGACCGACCCGGGTAGTATGAGCGACATCGACGGCTGGGCATCCGGAACAGCGGGCGTCGAGCTCGTCGACCAGCAAGAGGGCAACGACGTGTACAAACACTACGTCCGCAAGACGGAGTAACGATGAGTACGGACACACCAGACGCGTCGGGCGACGAAACGCCCTCGCGTGCGGAACTCGCTGCGCGAGTCGAAGAACTCGAGAACGCGCTCAGCGAGGCCACCACCGAGGACGACACGAAGAAGATGAGCATCATCGCGACGAAGGGGACGCTCGACATGGCGTACCCGCCGCTCATCCTCGCAAGTACCGCTGCTGCGTTCGGCTACGAGGTGACTGTCTTCCACACGTTCTGGGGACTGGATATCCTCCACGAGGAGCGCTCGAAGAACCTCAAGCTGAGTTCCGTCGGGAACCCCAACATGCCCGTCCCGAACGTCGTCGGCGCGCTCCCGGGAATGGACCGTCTGACGACGACGATGATGGAGAAGAAAATCGACGACAACGATACCGCGACTATCGAAGAACTCCTCGAAACCAGCCTGGACATGGGTGTGGAGTTTCAGGCCTGCCAGATGACGATTGACCTGATGGACTACGACGAGGACGAC
The DNA here is from genome assembly GCA_036625595.1 of Haloarculaceae archaeon. GTDB lineage: Archaea > Halobacteriota > Halobacteria > Halobacteriales > Haloarculaceae > Salinibaculum. The sequence continues at coordinate 4,440 of JAZKTK010000014.1, forward strand.
TTCTACGACGGCGTCACCACCGGTGTCGGCGCGGCGACGGCACTGCAGGATATGGTTGAGGCCGACATTCAACTCCTGGTCTAACCCCACGATGGCTCAAAGCCAGACCGAGCAACGCCCGGTCGCCCGCCTCCTCGCTGCGCTCGCCGAGGCGGAGGGCGTCGACCCGGCAGCGATGGACCCTCCGCTTGCGGACGTCATCGACCCAGAGGCGCTGGCCGCGCTGCTCGACCACACGCCGGAGACCGACGACGTGCCACTCGAAGTCCGGTTCACCTACCGGGGACACGACGTTGTCGTCCGTCGGAACGGAGATATCGAGGTTCAGTAGCACCCGTGTTCGGCGGCTGACGGAAGAATACCACTCTTCTTCGAAACCAGGAACGAAATTACAGTCGCCGGTATCGGTTTCAGTCCGCTCTGGGTAGTTCCACGACGAACACCGACCCTGATACGTCGTCGCGACGCCGCGCGTGACCGGTTGGCGACCGACGGCCGCCGTCGGCCGGTGTCAGTTCGCGTGACATCCGTTCTTGCTGTCTGTCCTCGACCCAGACGCTCCCGCCGTAGGCCTCCACGAGCGTCTGCACCAGATACAGCCCGATACCTGTACCGTTGCTCTCGAGTCCCTGCTCGCCTTTGCCGAAGATATCATCCTTCTGTGCGTCGGGAACGCCGGGACCGTTGTCCGCGATTCGGACAACTACACACTCGGACAGCGTCGTCGCAGACACCGTCACCTCCGGGGCGTCCGTGTCGTTGTGTTCGACGGCGTTGGTCAAAATGTTCCAGAACACCGAATCGAGCATGTCGTTGGCGTTCACGCTGACCGCCGGTACCGAACCGTCGACGACGATGTCGGCACCGTCGTGTGTCGACGCGACACTGTCGACCTGTGTTGTCAGCGTGTCTCGGATACACTTTGGTTCGGAGGCGTGCTCGGACTCCAGCATTGTCTCTGCGAGGTCGCGTGCCGTCTTCGTGAGCGCGATCGCGTTCTGTGCGCTCTGCTGAACCATCTCGACGTACTCACGTGCGTCCTCGTCGACGTACCCCTCGAGCAAGTCGCTGTACGTCGACACTAACTGGAGGTCGTTGCGGATGTCGTGGCGCATCATTTGATTGAGGACCTCCAGTTTGTCGCGTTGCTCGACGATGCGCTGTTCGTGTGCCGACCGGTCGGTTACGTCGCGGTTGATCGCGACGAACCGTTCTATCTCACCGTCAGCACCGGTAATGGGGGCGATCGTCTGGTCGAGGACGACTCGCTTGCCGTCTTTGTCTTCGTTGACGATTTCGCTGTGCCAGACCTCGCCGGCAAGAATCGTCTCCCACATCTCCCGGTAGAACGCCTCGTCGTGCTCGCCGGAGTTCAGAATCCGCGGGTTCTCTCCCCGTATTGCCTCGCGGCTGTAGCCCGTAATCTCCTCGAACGCGGGGTTGACGTACTCGATGGTACCGCTGGTATCGGTGATGACGATGCCGTGTCCAGAACTCTCGACGGCGCGCTCGAAACTCCGGAGGTCGCGTTCCTGCTCGACCCGTCCCAGCGCCGTCGCGGCGTTCGTCCCGAGGACCCGACCTAGCCGCACGTCTTCGCCGTCGAAGGCGTCTGTCGCCGTCGACGCAACGACCAGCACCCCCCGTTCGTCCAGCGGGACGGCGAGTTCGCTCTGGAACTGCGTCTCCTGTGATGTCGCGTCCTCGATAGTCGAGCACTCCTCGGAGAGATACGACTCGCCGTCGGCGTACGTCGACCAGGCTGGGCTCTCGACGCCCAGTGTCGGTGGCTCGCCACACCGTTTTGCGAAGCTATCCGTCCACGCTGTCGGCATGAGCGACGACTGCTGCTCGTCGACGAGGTAGACGCACGCGTCCGAGAACCCGAGAACCGCGTTCACTGCGTCGGCGACCGACTGCGCAATCGCCTCCGGGGAGTCCCGGCGGTCCATGTCGCGCATGGCCCCGTGAAGCGCCGTCACCCGGCGCTCGTGAGCGGCTGCCGTAGCGTCACACGGTCCCTGCTCGAAACTGGCGACGAGTCGGTCCGGATTCGACCGGGCAACCGACTGTGGGACGTAGTCGGCCACGTCTGCAGCCATCGCAGCACTCGCGAGTTCCTCGCTCCCGTCCGCGGGGTACAGAACGACCGGCAGCGACGGCTCCTCGTCGTGTATCTCTTCGACGACCGTAAGTCCGTCCGTGTCGGGCAACTCCTGGGCCGACAGGACGGCGTCGAACTGCTCGGCCTGGCGTCGCGTGCGGGCGGCACCGGCCGTCGCCACCGCCAGCACGTCGATGTTCGCGTCCGCCAGTGCTGTCTCGACGCTGTCGACAACGTCGACGCCGATACCCAGAACCCGCTGGGCTGCCATATATCCCACCACTCTGGCTGTCTCCGGCATTAAATTTCCCATATCGGCCGTGTTCTGGCCGTTCTCGCCAGCCCCTACTTCGTTTCGATTGTTCCGCCGCCGAGTCCCTCCCACGCGACACGGTAGCCGACCGCCGAGAGCGCTGCGCTCGCGTCGTCGATACCGTACTCGTCGAGGATTGTTTCGGCGTCGGCCAGTGCCATCCCTGCCTCGATTCGTCCGCCGACGGCTGCAAGTACCCCCGGTCGGACGAGCGTCCGCCCCACTCGCTCGTGCTCGGGGAACTCCTTGGTTTCCACTGCACGCTCGCTGACGCCGTACTCGGCGGCCAGCGCCGATATCGTCACCACGTCCGCTTCCGGTCGCAGTTTCTCCGGTAACGCCGCGGCCGCTCGCTCGACCAACTGCGCCTCGTACCGACGGAGCGCGTCCCGCACGTCTTTCACCCGGACCGTGCCGGCGTAGGGAATCGCGCGGTGGTCTCGCGTCTCTAGCGCCTCGGTGACGCCCAGCGACTCGTCGACGGCCACCAGCATCTCCACGTCGTCGACGTCGGCCAGCCGAGAGAGCTTCTTTTCGACGTACTCGGGCGTCCAGAACCCCATTATTTCGAAGTAGACGCGGAAATTACTGTGCTGGTAGTCGAACGAGAAGTCGGGGATGACGACGTGTTCGCCCGCCGCAATGGCGTCCGGTTCGCGAACGAGGTCCCACTCCAGATCCAGCGACGAAAAGCGGGTCGCGAAATCAGCCTCGACGCCGCTGTCGAAGGTGACCTCGGTGACCGGGTCAGTCCCGGGGACCGATACGTCGCCGTCAGTCAGCGTCAGCTCGCGCTCGGTACCGCGGTCGTCGATGGTCGCCGTTAGTTCCCATTCGCCTGCACTGGCGACCGTCCGGAGAAGACGGGCAAACCGCGTGCCGTAGCGTCGGCTATTCGTAAAGAGTGCGTCCGGCCCAGTCACGACGATTTCGCGGTCCGTCTCAGCGACGGTCCGGTGCTCCTCGGCGGGCAGGCTGCGCACTTCGTGCATCAATCGAAGTCGTTTGACCGCCGAGATGGTCGCTTTCGGGTCACCCGACCGGATGCGGACCTCGGTCGCGTCGAACAGCGCGGTCTGGGCCAGCGAGAGGTTGTACTGTGCGACGAGCGCATCGGGGTCGAAGCGCTCTGGAACGGCGACGAGAATCTGGCGCTCGTCGCGGTCGGCGTACAGTGACGTTTCCACCCCGTCGGGTGTCGTATCGAGTCGGTCGGCTGCGCGGTCGAGTGCCGACGCGCGCTCGTGTTCGGTGACGACGCCGACGGCTTCGGCCGACTCGAATACTACTTCGCGGGCGCGCGCTGGGTCGACAGGTGCCTGCGTCTCGACGGTCGTCTCTCTGTCGAGGAGTTTGGCGAAGCCCCGGACCAGTTTGAAGTCGTCGCTGTCCCGCTCGATGGCCGCCAGGGCGTCGTCCAGTCGGTGGCGTGGCTCGCCGACGTGGCCCTGGTAACAGCCGAGAACCCGTGCCGCAACCTGTCGGTCGTCGCTGTCGGCAAACTGCGGGTGGTAGCCGCCGCCGGCCCGCGAGACGCGGAGCAGGTCCTTCGTCAGCACTGTGGGAGTAGTCGGCGCGCGGGCGGCAAAAGTCTCACTCCCGCTGGAGGTCGACGGGACGACGTGTCAGTTCCGACGCGTGCCCGCCTGGGTGGGTGAATCGGCTTCGACCCAGTTTGCCTCGTCGAGGACGAGCGTCGAGATGACTGCAGCGACGCGTCGTGCACTCTCTTCGCGCTCGAAAAACGAGATATTGCCCAGCGACGGGCTGACCGACTTGCTCACTTCTGCCGTCGGCAGTCCTTCGTCGCCGACGATGTCTTCAATCTCGCGGGTGAGTCGCTCGCCGACTTCGGTCGTCGTCGTCGGTGCGAGCTGGTGTCCCGCCGGTAGCAGGTCGTAGGTGATTGCGTACCCCTCCTCGTATGCTTCGACGGCGAAGAAGGGCTTTCGCTCGCGTTCGGCCTCGCTGTACTTCCGTTCGACCGTTTCCCTGTCCCCGTAGAGCGGCACCTCGTGCGGCTCGTATCCTGGCACGCCTTCAACTATGGGCTGGACCGTCATGTACCTATCTTTAACCGAGGAGAGAATCCCGCCGTTCACGGCGTTGACGAGACGCTTTGCGTCTCGTTCGCACACCAGAACGCGAAGCGTTCTGGGAACGGGTGTGAATCCGACAACTCCGACGCAGCCTACTGCGGTAGCAGCCCGGATATTCCACGCTAACCCGAATCATCAAGTAGGTTTGTCTACATAGGCTATGTATGGCGGTTGAGGTCACTCGCACCTACGTTGGTTCCATCCAGAACCACCGGCAGGTCTGCGATGACCTCGATTCGCTCGGCGACTCCGCCTCAAAAATCTGGAACGTCGCACGCTGGACAGCCGACCGGATCTGGAACGCAACTGGCGAAATTCCAGATGAAGGGACGCTGAAGGCGTATATGAAGAACCAACTGTGCTGGAAAGATTTGAACGCACAATCCAGTCAGAAAGTCATTGAAGAACTTTCCGACGCTTTCCAGTCGTGGTTCGACCTGCGACAGAAAGACCCAGAGGCGAATCCACCCGGCTACCGCAAACACGGCGACGAACGCCCACGCAGTACGGTCACGTTCAAAACAGACGGGTTCAAACACGATTCCGAGAACAACCGTGTCCGACTCTCGAAAGGCTCGAACCTCAAAGAACGCTGGTCAGACTTCATTCTCTGTGAGTATCGGACTCGGCCGGATGTTGACCTCTCAGACGTCAACCGAGTGCAGAACGTTCGTGCCGTCTGGAACGGCGATGAGTGGGAATTACACTTCGTCTGCAAGGTTGAACTCGAATCCACCGACACAGCAGGCGACGAAGTTGCAGGAATCGACCTCGGAATCAAGAACATCGCCACAGTCGCGTTCCCCGGTGAGTACGTCCTGTACCCCGGCAACTCGCTCAACCAAGACAAGCACTACTTCACCCGTGCTGAGTACGACACAGAAGGCGAGAACGGCCCCTCGGAGAAGTCGATGTGGGCACGTCGGAAACTCACGGAACGCGAGACGCATTTCTACCACACTCTCACGGACGCCATCATCATCGAGTGTCTCGAACGGAACGTGGGAACGCTTGCGGTGAGTTGGCCCGAAGATGTCCGTAACTCAGACTGGGGCAAAACGGGCAATAAGAAGTTGCACACGTGGGCATTCGACCGCATCTACCAGTACCTCGCGTACAAAGGTGAACTACGTGGCGTCAATGTGCTGAAAGAGAACGAGTGGGACACCTCGAAGACGTGTTCAGCCTGTGGTGACGACACGAAGTCGAACCGCCTGGAGCGAGGACTGTACGTTTGCTCGTCGTGCGAGCTGGTAGCCAACGCAGATTGTAACGGGGCGGAGAACATGCGCCAGAAGATAACTCCGAGTCCTCATGGTGAGGATAGGAGTAACGGCTGTGTGGCACAGCCATCGACACACTTGTTCGACCGCGAGAGCGGGACGTTTCGCACGAGAGAACAGGTCGTGTCGTAGACCGGCAAATATCCCACCTGCGGTACGGGAAGCCTCGCCGTTTACGGCGAGGAGGATGTCACCCCAGGTCAGAAGATTCTTACCACGACTCCTGGCACACTTGCACATGCAACGCCGCGGCGTACTCCGCCTTTTCGGCCTGGCTGTCGCCGGCCTGGCTGGCTGTGCCAGCGGTGACACCGAGCGCGGTGACCCCCCGACCCGACCGGCACCTGCCGAGCCGACACCGGAACCACCGACGCCGACACCGACCCCCTCCCCGACGCCAACGCCCGAGCGCTTCGTCGACGACCTCCAGACCGCCCTCGAAGGGGTGCGCGTCACCGAGACCGACGACGGGCTGACCCAGGCTACTGTCCCCGTCGAGAACACTGCTGACGAGGCTCGCGAGGCGACGCTTTCGGTTACCATCGCAGGCGGCGGTCAGCGCTACTCCGCCAGCACGTCGATTTCGGTCCCCGCCGACACCGAACAGGAATACGACATCGAGCTCGACGTTGGGTGGACGACCGTCTCGGCCGACCACGGACCCACTGTTCGGGAAGTGTTTCTGTACAACCCGGCGTATCGGTCGTAGCTGTGGTCCGCAAAAACTGCCTGTGTCGCCTAGTCGGACTGCCCGCCGTCTTCGAGCGCGTCACCCCGTTTCTTGACTTGCATCTGGCTTCATGGTGTCCGTGCCGCTCACGTCGAACGTCGCCAGCAATCTCTGGAGTTTCCCGGCCTGCTCGCTGAGAGTATTGACGTTCGCACTGACCTGTGACATCGACGCCGATTGCTCCTCTGCGGTGGCCGATGCCACTTCTGTCTCGTCGGCAGTCTCCTGACTGATGTCGGCGACCTCTTCGACCATCGACACGGCCTCCTCGGCGCTGGCGGCCTGGTCGTCGGTCGTGGCACTTATCTCCTGGATACCGTTGTCCGTTTCTTCGGCGTTTTCGGTCACCTGCGCAAACGCGTCGACGACGTTCTCGATGGCCGTGACTCCTTCCTGCATGTTTTGTTTCGCTAGCTGGGCCTCTTCGACCGTCGTCTCCGTCTGTGCCTGTGTTTCCCCGATGAGTTGCTCGATTTCGGTTGCCGATTCCTGGGTCTCTTCGGCCAGCTGCTTGACCTCGTTCGCGACGACGGCGAACCCATCGCCACTCCCTGTCCCATCCCCGTTTCCGGCACGGGCAGCCTCGATGTTGGCGTTGAGCGCGAGCATGTTCGTCTGCTCGGCGATGTCGCTGATGAGTTCGATTATCTCGCTGATTTTGACCATCTGTTCGTCGAGGGCTTCGACGTTGTCGACAGTCGAGTCAATCGCTGCCTGGACCTCGTGTGCGTCGTCGATTGCCTGCTGTGCGGTCGCCTCGCCGGCCTCGGCAACCTCGGCCGTCTCGTGGGACGTTTCGGCGACGGTCTCGGCGGATGCGGCCACTTCCTCGACCGTCGCAGACAGGTTCGTCATTTCGCTGGACACCACTTCGAGCATCTCCCGTTGCTCGGCTGCCCCGCTTGCAATCGTCTGAATCGACTCGCTCACGTCCTCGCTCGCCTGCTCGGCTTCTCCGGTCCTGGCGTCGGCATCCTCGCTCGCGGTTACGACCTCGTCGGCGAACGACTGAATCTCCTGTATCGCTGTCTCCATCTCGTCCATCATCTCGTTGAACGATGTCGCAATCTGTGCCATCGCGTCACTCTCGCTGTCGGCATCGACCCGGACCGACAGTTCACCGTCGGCCGCGCGCGCCATCGCGGCGCTGTAGGCGTCGGCTTTGGCTTCGAGGTGCTCGTTGAGCTGTTCGACTTCCCGCTGCCGTGCTTCGGCTTCCGCTTTCGCTTGCTCGGCTTCCGTCTTCGCCTGCTCGATTTCCGCTTTCTTCGCTTCGAGGCTCTCGACCTCCGCTGTTTTCGCCTCTGCCTGCTGGAGCTGGCGTTCTGCCTGCTCCCGGGACCGCTCCGTCGAGTACCAGTGTGTCATCAACGCGCCGGCGAGGCCGAGGACGAACACGGCGTGGATGATGCCCCACACCCACGGGTTGTTGATACCGGCCGCGTGGTTGTAGACACGACTGGGCTCTATCATCCCGAAATAGCCGTGCTGGAGCGCCACGTACAGGATGCCCAGCGCGAAGGGCAGCCAGTCCTCGTAGATGGCGACCACACCCATCACGACGAAAAAGTGAAAGTGTGCCTCGATGTAGCCACCCGAGAAGTGGACGAGAAAGCCCGACGCCGTTACCATCCCCAGGGACGCAATTGCCGTCCGCGTCCGTCGTCCGAACCGCGACCAGCGGGCCAGGAGAACGAAGCCGACGAGGATGCCGAGTTCGGCGAGAACTACTGGGGTGGAAATCGACGGAAGGGTTGCACCCGTGACCGCTGACTCTGTTCCCTCGTACATCCCGAGAACGAAGAGGAACGGGACGTGTGCCAACAGCAGGATGAGGATGTTTCGGTGCCGGCTGCGCCACGTCTCTTCGGGAATCGTCTTCCCACTCGGGATGTACTCGACGAACTCTCGAAGGACGCGTTCCCAGTGGCTCAGTTCAAAAGGAGACGGTCTGGACTCTCCTGTTGGCTCTGCCATATTATTCTCTTGGGGGTATGCCACAGATAAAAAGCGCTTGGGCCCGGCTATCAGACGTTGTAATCGGCGTTTCCGTCACGATGGATCCATCAACGGACGGCGACGGCACCTCGCTGCTCACGGCTCGCTTTGCTCGCCGTTCGCTGTTATCGAGGTTCTTCCCTTACGGTCAGAACCTCGCTACCTCCGCCGTCTCGCCACCCGTTCCTCAGTAGTGTCCTCGGTCACCAACTCGTACAACAGTGCACGACCCGCACCCTCCTCACCGTCTTTCGGTCGGAGAATCCGACCCAACCGCTGCGTGAACTCCCGCTGGGAGCCGCTCCCCGCCAGGAGCACGCCCACATTACAGGCAGGGACATCTACCCCCTCGTCGAGGACGTTCGCGGTCACGACGCGACCGTACGTCCCATCTCGAAATCGCTGGAGAATCGTTTCCCGCTCGTCGGCTCCCGTCTCGTGGGTAATTGCGGGGATGAGAAACCGCTCGGAGAGCCGGTAGACGAGGTCTGTCGAAGCGGTGAAGACGAGGACTCTATCCGTCCGGTGGCGGTCCAGAATCTCGGCCAGTCGTTCGACCTTCCGCTCGGCATTCATCGTCACCTCGCGGGCGCGTTGCTTCGCCAGCAGCGCCGCTCGCGCTCGCGGGTCCGTCCCCGACCGCTTGACCAGTTCCTGATAGTCGCTACCGCTCCGGAGCTGGATGTTCGAACTGGCGAGATAGTCGGTGAACGTCGACTGGTGGCGCTCGTAGACAGCTCGCTCCTCGTCGGTCAGCGCCACGGTGAGTCGCTTGATGTCGTAGTCGGCCAGGTGCTCGCCGGCGAGGTCGTCCACGCCGATGCGGTGGACCAGCGGCCCGAGCAGGGCAGCGACCACCTCGTGTGCACCGTCCGGGCGCTCGAAGGTCGCCGTCAGGCCGAGGCGGGCGGGCGCGGCGAGCAAGCGCGCAATGTCACGGTACCCCTCGCCGCCGAGGTGGTGGACCTCGTCGAAGACGACCAGCCCGAAGCGGTCGCCGAGTTCGGCCGCACGAAGGTACGCCGAATCGTAGGTGGCGACAGTCACGTCCTCGACGCGTTGCTCGCCCCCGCCGAGCTGTCCGACGGGACAGTCGAACTCCCTCGTCAGTTCGTCCCGCCACTGCGTGAGGAGGTCGATAGTCGGGACCACGACGAGCGTCGGCACGTCCAGCGCTTCCATCGCGGCGATGCCGATGACGGTCTTTCCGCTCCCCGTCGGGAGTTCGAGCACGCCCCGCTCTGGTGGGCCGGAACCGGCATTGCCGTCGCCGCGTTGCCACGCGTCCAGTGCGTCCTGCTGGTACTCGCGGAGTCGGTACGTCGAGTCGAGGTCTATCGCCGGGAGCGCGAGCACGTTGTCCGTAATTTCGTGTCCCGCCGCGTCGAGTGCGTCGCGCAACGCCGCGTACTGGTAGGCGGGTGCTCGCAGCGTTTCCGAGCGGGGGTCGTACTCGATGTCGAGGTCCGCGTCGGACAGGGCGTCGGGATCGAGAGCAGTGTCGCTGGTGACGCGAAGCGTGCCGTCCTCGAAGGCGAGCGTCACGGCTGCCACAGTCGCAGTCGGTGGGCCGGGGAAATAACGGCTGCGCCGGTCGGTCCCAACCGTCACCCTAACGGGGACGCCCCACGTACTGTCGTGTAATGAGCGACGCCTCCGACGACGCTGTCGGCGAGCGTGACCCGGAATCGGGGGACGCCGACGCGGCCGCGTCAGCCGACGAGGAAATCGAGGCACTCCGACAGGAGGTCGAAGAGAAGTACGACTTCGACGACTTCGGCCCGCAGGAGATGGCCGAGATGAGCCAGGAGGAGTGGGAGGCGGCCTTCGACCCCGACACCTGGATTACCGGCGAGGAACTGCTCGACCGCGTCGAGGCAGACCTGAAAAACCGGGTCGTCACCCGCGACGTGTTCGCGCGAATCGAGCGGTTCGACGACCTCATCATCGCCTACTCCGATTCGGGCTACGCCGCTATCTACGCCGACGGCACCGTCGAAGGGTCCGGGACCGTGCTTCGCGACGTGAAACCGACCGTGGCGCTGTGCTCGATGGATTCCTACGACGTACCGGAGATGCCTGAGGGCGAAGTCCTCCCTCAGCCACAGGAGGTCCCGGAGAGTAGCGACGCGCTGGGTAATACGGTGTTGCAAGTCGTCGCGGCTGCGCAGTTGCTCGCGGGCGTGGTCTTGCTCGGCGCGTGGGCGCTGTACCTGACAAACATCCTCGCCCCGCCGAGTGGCAACAGCGCGACGCTCAACCTCTGGTTGCTGTTCGTCGCGGGCGTCGGGTTCGTCCTCATCGGACTGTTCCTGTTCGTGATGGTCGCGAACGCCCGCCTCTCCGATAAGTTCCGCGCAGAAGAGTTCCGCAATCGGCTGCGAGCGGTCGGACTGGAGGACGATGAGCGCCCGGACTTTCTGGACGAGCTAGAGGGTGACCTCCCGGACCGCATTCGCGCGGCCGACGGGGAGATGGCAACCGGTAGCGAGGACGACGAGCCAGGTCGCGACCCCGATGACGGTCCCGATTCGCCCGCGACCTGAGCGACGAAACGTCTAAACGACGGTCTATTCGGTGGGTTTATACAAACTCAGTACTGAGATTCGAACGGATATGAACAGGCGGATGTTTCTCAAAACAGCCGGCGGTGCTGCCGGCGGTGCCGCCGCCTTGAACGCTGGTGCTGGCTCCGCTACAGCAGCCTCTGAAGAGGGCGGAGACGGCGGTGGCGGAGGCGGCGAGAGCCCGGACTTCGGCGGTCATCTCGATGGTGCGAACAACTTCGACGGGTCGGTGACCGACGCGACTGGTCAGGATGAGGTAACGGTCGATGTCGGTGCAGGGAGTTCCGGACTGGCCTTCGGTCCCGCGGCGGTCCACGTCGACAACGGCGCGACGGTCGTCTGGGAGTGGACCGGCGAGGGCGGTGCACACAACGTCGTCGCGAACGACGACACCTTCAACTCTGGATCGCCCAAGTCGTCAGGCACCTTCGAGTACACGTTCGAAGAGGACGGTATCTACAACTACGTCTGTGTCCCCCACGAGGCCAGCGGGATGCTCGGCTCCGTCGTCGTCGGGACTGACTACCCGACCGTCTCTGCCGATGCATCGACGCCGCTCGAACCCTCGCACATGGGGTCGAACATCCGTGAACACTACGTCGGATTCGCCGTCATTCTCGCGATTTCGATGTCGTTGGTCTTCACGTTCTTCCTGCTGAAGTACGGCGAATCCGCAAACACCGCAGGAGGGAACAACTGATGCCGTCCGAAGGAAGCACGTACGGTGACATTCACCGCTACGAGCCACCACGAGAGAGTACGGCAGCGGCCATCGGCATCGTCATGCTGACGCTTGTCGAAATCATCATGGTCGGGCTGTTCACGTACGGCCTGGTCAGTGGCTGGGGATACCCCCGCCAGTTCTCGGCCCTCGGGAACATGTTCCTCGGCGGCCTGCTTGCGGGCATCTTCATCAATCTCGCCTTTATTTTGCTGCTGTACCGCAAGGAGTTCCTGCCGGACGTGATGATCGTCAAGAAACGCCGCCGCAAGTGGGAGGACCTCTACATCCGCGAAGAGGACGTCGACGGAGAGAGTCTCGGTGACGGTCTCGGTGACACCATCAAACGCGCGATTTACCCATACTACAAACGATAACCATGCCAGTTGACGAAGACAAATATCCGGAAGAAAGTGGTCGGCGACGGTTTATCAAAGGCGTCGTCGGCAGTGCGACACTCGCCGGTGTGACAGCGGGCGCTGGTGCGAGCGTCAATCTCGCGACATCCGCCCCCGGTGCCGGTGGTGGGACAGTCGAGTTCGTCGGCATCTCGCTCATCGACGGCCCCGCACCCCGCGGGATGCCCATCATCCCGGTCGAGATCGGGAGTGACGGCACGCTGCAGGGGCTGTTTCCCGAAGCCGAAGAAGTCCAGCAACAGGGGCGGACAGTTACCCTTGCCGAGACGGACGTCGGCGGGACGACCTACTCCTCGACGTGGTTCCAGTACTGCGGCGTCCAGCAGTACGAAGGGACCCAACCCGGCGCTGACGCCGACGACGCGTTCCTCGCAAAGCCCGATGGAACCTACGAATGGATGTCCGAACTCTCCCAGGGTGACCCCCTGACGGTCGACAATTTCAGTGACTACAAGGAGTGGGGCAACGGCATCGGCAAGAGCGGACTCGGCAAGCCGGCCATGGCAAACTGGCGTAGCACTGAAGGCGGCCGGGCGATGCCCGTGCAGGTTATCCGCAGCCCAGAAGTGAGCAAGATGGCAAACGGCGAAGGGAAATACAGCGAACTGCCCGGTGATGTCCAGAGCTACATCGGCGCAGCAACTGACCAGGACTTCATGGCCTGGCTGGACAAGTGTACGCACTTTTGCTGTGTCCCTGGATTCAAGACCAGCGATTATCCCGGTGCCGAGGACGCCGTCTACTGTCAGTGCCACCAGTCGATTTACGACCCGTTCAGTCCCGTGAAAGAACAGTTCGTGGCGCTGCCACGCCCAGATTAAAACAATGAGTCTCGAACGCAAAGACGAACACGACCACGACGGCTGGATGCAGGAGCGCGACCTGACACCAGTGGAATCGATCTACCTGACGGTGCTCATCTGGGTCGACAAACGACTCCGCATCGTCGACTACCTCGAACTGCTGGAGGACCTTTATTACAAGGTCAACCTCCAGATGCCAAAGAGCCACACCGAACAGTACAACCTCGACAACAAGTTCTGGTACTGGTATCCGCTGTACGCACTTGGGTCGTTCTCGACGATAGCGTACGTCGTCGCCTCGATAACTGGCGCACTGCTTGGCTTTTACTATGCGCCGGCAGCGGCTGCCGCCAACGGCGACCCGACGGTTGCGTACAACTCTATCATCTTCATTATGGGTGACCTGAATCTGGGCTTTTTCCTGCGGAGTCTCCACCGCTGGTCGGCTCAGATTATGACTGCCGCGGTCTTCCTCCACATGCTCCGTGTCTACTTCACGGGCGCGTACAAGGAACCGCGTGAACTCAACTGGATTCTGGGCATCGTGCTCATCTCGTTGACGATGGTCTTCGGATACACCGGGTACCTGTTGCCCTGGAGTCAGCTGTCCTTCTGGGCCGGCCAGATTGGCGTCGAGATGAGCCTCTCCGTGCCGCTGGTCGGCGAGTACGTCGCCCAACTCCTGTTCGGTGGCTACACCCTCACGCAGGCGACACTCCAGCGGATGTACATCCTGCACGTGTTCTTCCTGCCGTTCATCGTGACGCTGCTCATCGCAGTCCACATCGGCATCGTCTGGATGCAGGGCATCGCAGAACCACACTAATACCATGAGCGAAAACAACGACACCCCCGAGAACGAAGCCGCTACCGACGGTGGTCCCGAGAGCGACGCGAACGGGACCTCGTCAGAGCTCCGCTCTGACGGTGGCGAGGAGCCTGCCACGGACGGTGGCGGCCCTGGTATCGTTCCGCCGGACGACGAGACGCCAACCTGGGGCGAGCGCAAGCAGCGTACCCAGGGGCTCTCCCGGCTGACCTACGAGTACTTCGAGCGGGCCCGCCGCGAGGACCAGGACCTGCGCCAGGAGTCCAGTTACGTCGAACGTGACGTGCTGGCGTTCCCGGCCTGGCCCCACGAGATGATTCGAAATCTCGCCCTGACGAGTTTCTTCGTCGGCATGATTATCATGCTCGCGGCGCTGGTTCCACCGCACCTGCCGGCCCCGGCCGACTCCGGGACGACGCCGGCGATTATCCTGCCGGACTGGTATCTCTACTGGTCCTTTGGCCTGCTGAAACTCGGGCCGCTCAACCCGGACCTCAGCCTGCTGGGCGGCCAGAAGCTGATGGCCGACCGGACCTACGGTGTCGTCGCGAACATCGTCGTCGTCGGCATCATCGCTATCGTCCCGTTCCTCAACAAGGGGAGCGCGCGCCGACCGGTCGAACAGCCGTTCTGGGCGGCCGTCGGTATGGGCGGATTCGTGTTCGCCTTCACCATCGCCGCGGTCGCGGTCAAGAACCTCATCCCGATGGACGGCAACGTCCTGTTCGACATGACGTTCCTCGCGCCCGTCGTCGCGACGACCATCACCTACGCGGTGCTGAAGTCGATGCGGGAAGGATACATGTTCGACCTGAACCGGCGGTACTACCGGCTTCGGCCGCCGAAATAGATGAGCGACACGCCCGAAGACGAGACCGACGCACGTGCCGAGGGCGCACGCGACGTGGTCGTCCCGCTTCGGGTGTACAAGGCAGTGACAGTCTTTTCGACGCTGTTTGCGGTCGTCTTCGTCCTCGCAGGGTTCGTGGTGCTCGATACCGCAACCAACCGTGCGACCGCGGAGGTCTCGGAGATCGACCCGGTGCTGGCAATTCTCGGACTCGGGCTTCTCGTCGGCGGGTCGGCGGTGTACGCCTTTTCGACGCGCTTTCGAACCGAAGGAATGGGAAAGTCTAAAGACGAGTCCGACGAATCTTCAGATAATGGCTGACGAATTCATCAAGGGATTCGGTATCTTCGTGACGTCCATGCTCGGCTGGCTGATCATCGCCGGGACGTTCAACACGCCGAGTTTCGAGGGGACGCAGCTCACCGCGCCGAACCCCGAGACGGGTGACGTCTACATCCAGATCGCGCTCCTGATGAAAGACGCGCTGTTCTGGATCGGTATCATCGGCGCACTCACCTTCTGGGTCGTTATCCCGGCTATCGAACAGGCACGCACCGCGTTCGGCGAGTAACCAAGCACAATTCCTTTGCGGCCCCCGGTCCTATAGCCATCAATGTCGACGTGTGACGTGTGCGGCAAAGAAGAGAACATGCCGTACCACTGCCGGCACTGTGGGGGGACGTACTGTGCCGAACACAGACTCCCCGAGTCCCACGACTGTCCGGGACTGGAAAACTGGGGTGACAATCAGGCCGTCTTCGACAGTGGCTTCGAAAAGACGGTCGAGTCGGACGGCCGTTCCGGCGGGATTGCCGACCGGGTGGGGGTAAACACCGGTCCCGGGAGCTGGGTCGGCTACTTCCGGAACAACATGACGTACGTCTTCCTCGGTGCGATGTGGGTAACCTTCCTGTTGCAGTACGTCGTCGGCTATCTGCTGACGGGAACGTTCAACCCCATCGTGTTTTCGCGGGATCCGACGTGGGAGGCCATCTTCGTGCTCTCTTCGGCCCACCCTGAGTACGTCTGGACGTGGATAACGTCGGTTTTCTCCCACGGCGGCTTCGGCCACATCGCCATCAACAGCATCGTGATCTACTTTTTCGGCCGGCTCGTCGAGGACTACGTCGGCTCGAAACAGTTCACGGTACTCTTCCTGGTGAGTGGCGCACTCGCGGGCCTGGGCCAGATCCTCATCAGCATGATACAGACCCCTGGTGTACCGAGTGGCGTTGTCGGTGCCAGCGGTGCTGGACTGGCGATTATGGGTGTGTTGACGATTCTGAATCCTGGCCTTCGGGTGTATCTGTACTTCATCATCCCGGTGCCGCTGTGGCTGCTGACCATCGGCTACGTCGGTATTAGCGTTCTCGGTATCTTCGGACCGAGTCTCGCCGGGTCGAACGTTGCCAACGTCGCTCACCTCGTCGGCCTGATCATCGGGCTGGCCTACGGCTATCGGGTCAAAGACCGGATTCGGATGCCCAACCAGCTCCAGTTCGGTGCTGGCGGCGGCCCGGGTGGGCCGGGCGGTCCCGGTGGCGGCGGCGGCCGTCGCCGCGGCCCGTTCTGATGGAGATCCACCGCCCGGAGTTCGTTCCCGACCCCTCGCTGTCCCGCGAGGCGATGGAACGACTCCAGGAGGAGATTGCCGACGCTGCGATCTTTACCGACGACCTGGGATTCGATCCCGAAAACGTCGGTGTCGCACACGACAGCGGCCAGACGCAACTGGGCGAGCGTTCCGAGCCACCACTCGTCGCGGGCGTCGACCAGGCGTTCGACGGCGACGACGCCGTCAGCGCCGTGGTGGTCTCCCGCGGTGACGAGATAATCGAGCGTGTCCACGCCGTCGAACCGACCGAGATTCCCTACATTCCGGGATTGCTCAGTTTCCGGGAAGGCGGTGCGATTCTGTCGGCGCTGGCCGAACTCGACAGCGACCCTGACGTGCTCGTTGTCGACGGCAGCGGCCGCATTCACTTCCGGGAGGCGGGACTGGCGACTCATATCGGCGTGACCGTCGACTGTCCGGCCGTCGGCGTGGCCAAGAACCTTCTCTGTGGCCGGCCACGTCAATCGCTTGCCGACCCGCTGCCCGAGGGAACCCGCGTCGCTATCGAAGCCGACGGCGATGTGACCGCTCCCGACGGGACTGTCATCGGCTACGCCTTCCAGAGCCGGCAGTACGACTCGCCGAACCAGTATATCAATCCGCTGTACGTGAGTCCCGGCCATCGAGTGAGCGCCGAGACGGCCGTCGACATCGTCGAGCGGTGCGGTGGTGGGTACAAACTCCCGGAGCCGACGCGACTGGCCGATAGCTACGCCGACGAGGTCAAAAAGCAGTTGTAGTCAGCGTGCGGTTTCGCCGGGGATTATATGACCGGCGGCCGTCGTCCCGGGCATGACTGACGAGACGGCGCTCATCACCGGCTGTTCTTCGGGTATCGGGCACGCGACCGCCCAGTATCTCGTCGACGACGGGTGGACCGTCTACGCGACCAGCCGCGACGAGGACGACCTGACCGACCTCGCCGAGGCGGGCTGTCGAACCGACGAACTCGACGTGACCAGCGGCGAGGACATCGACCGCGTGGTCGACCGGATTATCGAGGAAGAACGAACGCTCGACGTACTGGTCAACAACGCCGGCTACGGCCAGTACGGCCCGGTCGAGGATATCCCGACCGACCGCGTGCACGCCCAGTTCGACGTGAACGTCTACGGTCCGCACCGACTGACGCGAGCAGTATTGCCACACATGCGCACCGTCGACGAGGGAACAATCGTCAACGTCTCCAGCGTCTCCGGTCGCATCGTCGCTCCCGGTGGCGGCGTTTACAGTGCGTCGAAGTTCGCACTCGAAGCGATGAGCGATGCACTGCGTGCGGAAGTCGAGGAATTCGGCGTCGACGTGGTCCTGGTCGAACCCGGTCCTGTCGACACCGAGTTCGATGGCCGCGTCGACAGGGAACTCGACGAGGGCACCGAGTACCGCTCTGAGTACCAGTGGGTCTACGACATCATCGAGGACGGCTCGCTCGTCGCCGGTGGCGCTCCCATCGCTGTCACGCCCGAACAGGTCGCCGAGACGATTCACGACGCCATCAGCGTCTCCGACCCTGCCGCTCGCTATCCGGTCGGGAGAGTCGCACAGTACATGCTCTACAGTCGCTTCCTGCCGGACAAGCTCCGCGATTTCGGCTATCGCATACTCCGCAAAGTTAGCTAACGCCGCGGTCTCAGTCTTCGATACACGCCGCGACCACGCGCAGGAGGCGCTCGCCCCTGACTTCCTCGGCAAAGAGCGGGACGCGGCGCACGTCGTGGCCCCGGAAGATGTCCTGCGAGCGGTCGAGAGCCTGTCGCTGGACCTGCCAGCGGCGCTCACAGAACTCACAATCGGTGTGGTTGGGTGCAACGAAGGTCTCGCCCACGTCGGCCACCTCGCCGGGGTCCTGCATGACGCGGTTGACCACCACGGTGCCAACGGGGACGCCAAAGCCTTCCAGTCTGTCGAGCAGCCGCTCGGATTCCCGAACCGACAGCTCTTCAGGGACCATCACGACCCGGAAGTCCGTCTGGGCGGGGTCCCGGAGCACCGACCGAAACTGCTCGATACGGTCGGAAAACTCCCGGAGACTGTCGATACCTTCCTCGGGGTCGGCATCACTGTCCCCGAACAGCCCGGCCATGCCGTCCATCATCCCGCCGAGACGCTCGCGCATCGTCAGGAGTTTGCCGACCATCGTGTCGAGCATCTCCGGGAGTTCGAGCAGGCGGAGGGTGTGGCCGGTCGGGGCGGTGTCGACGACCACGCGGTCGAACCGCGGGTCGTCCATGTATTCCAGCAGGAGTCGAATCGCGGCGGCCTCGTCCGAGCCGGGCATCGAACTGCCCAGCGGGTTGGCGGCGTCCTCACCGAGCAGTCCAGCGAGGGGATTGCCACCGGCGTCTCCGCCGCCGAAGGGGCCGTCTTCGAGTGCTTCCTCCGGGTCGATTTCGGCCGCAAAGAGCGGGATATCCTCACGGATGCGTGCGGGGTCTGACGGGATATCTGTCTCCAGGGTGTCTGACAGGGAATGGGCGGGGTCTGTCGAGACGACCAGCGTCGCCGTGCCGTCGCGGGCGCTCGCCAGCGCTGTCGCAGCGGCCATCGTCGTTTTGCCGACGCCACCTTTCCCACCGTAGAGTACGTAGTCGGGCGCGTCGATGCCATCGGGGACGACCGCGTCGTCAACGTCCTCGACAGTCTCGACTTCGAGTTCCATACCCGCGGGTAGTCGGTGGAGGATTGTGTACCCGTCGAAACGGGCGACGGCTACGACCGCGAGGAGCGCGCTTCGCGCACGTCGGCACCATCTCTCAGTTTATCTTCACAGTTCGGACAGACACGCGGTCCGTCGTACCCCTCCGGAGTGAACACTCGGACATAGCGTTCAGTCACGAACCCGCCACAGTTGTTACAAACCGGCATCGGTTATACGAGTCGTCTCACGTTGCATAGGCCTTGTGATGTCCTGGCGCAGTTACCGCCAGTAAGTGGCGTCTATCGGCGATTGTGTTCGTCCCAGAACGACTCAAGTTGGCCAGGGAGGAATTCGGGGGTCAATCTGACGAATTCTTCGCGTTCGCCCGGCGAGAGATACGGGTGGACACTGTGGCGCGCACCCGCGGTAAAGCGCCGGCCGACAAACGCACGCACTCCCACTTCGTCGACGCCGCGGATGACCCGACCGATGGCCTGTCGCGCTCGCCGCACCGCCGGCACCGTCAGCGCGTACTCGAAGGCGTTGTCCTCGCCGAACGCGTCGGCGTAAGCGCGCCGGACAGCCCGCACGCGCGGCGACCCGATATTGACCAGGGGCACCCCCACGACGGCACAGCAGTGGAGTTTCTCACCGTCGTAGTCGACCCCTTCCGTTAGCGTTCCGCGCGTGCTCGTCACCAGTACCTTTCCCTCGCCCCGGAAGAACTGCTGTTTCAGCCGTTCGGTCTCCTCGTTTGCCGAACTCTCGTCGACCAGCACCGGTTTCTCGACCACGTCGGCGAGGTAGTTGCCGGCCCACCCCGCTTCGCGGTAGTTCGGCATCGCAATCAGGACGTTGCCCGGCGAGCGCGCCAGCGTCCGGAGGACGTGCGCGTACTCGTCGCGGGTCCGGTTCCACGTCTCTGGGTCTCCGTTCTCGTCGGGGTCGCCGCGGTTGTGCGCAGTAAACGGCGTCGCGTCGACGGTCCAGCTCGCTCGGTTCGCTTCCGGGAAGGGGAGCTGGTACGTTCGCTCGACGACTGGCCGGTCCGCGCGCCGGAGCGACTCCAGTCCAGCGACCTCCGAAAATACGTCCAGCGGTTCCAGCGTCGCGCTCATCAGGACGCCTCCGCCGAGCCCCTCGAACACATCGCGCAACGAGTCGCCGGGCATACACTCGAAACAGACCAGTCCGGCGGTGTACTGCGTCTGCCAGGGTCGCTCGACGCTGCGCTCGTCGGCCGGCGAGTACTCGAGTTCGACTTCTCGCAAGTAACTGGCGTGGTCTGCCTCCCACCAGTGGCTCATGATTGCTCCGACTGCGGTACAGACGGGCGTCCGGGTCAGTCCCAGCTCGTCGACGGCGTCTTCGACGGCCAGCCCAATCGTCGGCAGGCTCCGCCAGAGGTCGCCGGTGTATCCCTCTCGCTCGGCCCACTCGGTCAACTCGTCTTGCTCGACTGTTTCGGGGTCCCGGAGCGGAACTTCCAGCGTCCGGTCGGGGAGGATGTCAGTGTTGCCGGCACGCCACTCCGGGCCGAACTCCTCGGTGAGGTAGTCGGCGACGCGCTCGTCCAGCCAGGTGAGCGTGGCGTCGTAAAAGTCGCGCGCGCGTTCGACCGCATCGAGGGGCACGTCGTGGCTGGCCAGACAGTCCCGGACCTGTTGTTTGTGCTCGGCGGTCTGGCGGGCACGCGTCAGGAGTTGGTTGCAGTCGTTGCGTGCCCGCTTGAGTGTCGCACGGCCGACTCGTTTGGAGAGTAAATCGCGGACGCGTTCTTCCAGTCGGTGGGCCTCGTCGACGACCACGAACGTATTCTCGTCGAGAATCGACTCCAGCAGCGGCCGCGAGTCGGGGTCGAACAGGTGGTTGTAGTTACCGACGACTACGTCTGCTTCCTCCAGTAGCACGCCCATCACGCGGTGTGGACAGGTGCCCCGCTCGGTCGCCGCCGGGAGGTAGTCGTCGGCGGTGACGACGTGGTTCTCGCCGACGGCAAAGTCGACGGGCGACCCCTTGTTCCGGGCGAACCAGTCGGCCTCGAACGGGCAGTACAGCGGCGTGTCCTCACCGTCCGTCATGGATTCGGGGGCGCTGGGCTGGCTTCGGCGGTACGGGCTGGTCGTGCCCGCGGTTTCGAGTGCGTCCTCGAACGTCTGTTGGCCCGGTCCGTCGGGACGGGCGTGTTTGGCGAGGTCACTCCCCAGCTGGGGGTCCCACCAGATTTCCTCGCTCTCGCCGCCGACCGAGGCACCGGCGACCGCGCGGTCGTCGCTTCTGTTGTCACTCTCGACCAGTCGTGCGGTGTTCTCCCGAAGGTCTTCACACCGGTCGTGCGTGCTTACGTCGTCGGGAAAGACGCCCTCGCGGCCGTATGGGCAGAGGTCGCGTTTGCCGACCAGCGAGATGCCGGTCAGGGGTTCGTCCAGTCCGGCGTTCATCGTCCGCAAGTCGTCGATGAACTGCTGGAGTTGCTGCTTGACTGGCGTGACGGCGACAATGCGGTCGTACTCCCCGTCTCGAATCAGGGTGGCACCGGCAGTCAGGGCGGCCATCGTCTTGCCCGTCCCGCAGGGTCCCTCCATAGCGAGGTAGCCGTTCGCGCGCCCGACCTGCATCGCCGACTCGACGGCGTCGGCCTGGTTGTCGTACGGCTGGGCGAAGCCGAAGAAATCCTGCCAGTCGACGGTGTCGGAGTCGGGCATTCACACCTACTGTGTCCCCTTTCAATTTGAACCCATGGATGTTAGCTCGCAGGTTCAGGACACTCACTGCGATGAGTGTCCCACTCTGAACAGCCAGTCGCTGACAGTGACAGGACAATCTCTGGACTTAGTCGCCGTATAACGATTTTCTGCGTTGCCCAACAGGGACTATGTTTCCCGGTTCCCGCAAATCCCAGAGCGACAATAACTACGAGCGGTTTCGGACCGAGGAGTCGATTCTCACCCAGACGCGCATAAAACGGCAGGGGCTTCTTGAACCGGAAGAGCGCGCAATTGAGACCTATTTTACCGATACCGAGAGTCAAATACTGGATATCGGATGCGGCGCTGGCCGGGTAACGAGCGCGCTGGCGGCGCGCGGGTACGATGTCACCGGGGTCGACATCAGCCAGCCGTTGCTCATGCAGGCGAACTCGGAGCACCCGGATATCGAGTTCGTCTCGTCCGACGTGTCTGACCTTCCCTTCGATTCTGATTCGTACAAATACGTCATATTCGCGTTCAACGGGCTGGATTATCTTTCACCGATGTCACGACGACGGGAGGCACTCCAGGAGATACGACGTGTCCTCTCACCCTCCGGTACGTTCGTCTTCTCCTCACACAATCAGTGGTACGCGCTCCCAGCGCTCCTGAGTGACCGCGGCTACGTGCGGGATAAATACTTCCGGAGAAAAAACGACGGTCGTCTCTTTCACCCGTACAAATTCGAGCGCACATCGATTGGCGACCTGGAGACGTACTTTACCAACCCGGTCCGCCAGCGGCAGGAACTCTCGCGTGCCGGGTTCGACCTCGTCTCCATTGTCGGGAAATGGTCCTTTCCGCTCTGTCTGGTCGAAACGTCGCCATACTACGTGGCTCGACCGAGCTAACGCACTCAGGTAAAAAACGCTGCCAGTCGCTCGGCGGCCGTCTCGACGCGGTCGGTCGTCAGCGAGAAGCGAATCCAGTCAGCGCGTGCCTCACCGAAGGCTTCGCCGGGCATCCCGGCGACGCCACCCTCGTCCACGAGGCGTTCGATGTTGTCGAAGGTACCGGGGAAGTCTGGGAACCGGGCCATCACGTAGAAGGCACCCTCTGGTTCGGTGTACTCCGCGCCGGCGGCATCGAGTGCGTCGGTGAAGGTGTCGATGCGCTCGCGGAGGCGCGTTCGCACATCCTCGTAGTAGTCGGGACTGGTCTCCCGGAGCGCGTGCAGGACAGCAGCCTGCACGGGACGGGACCCAGTGACGTTGGTCAGCATGTGTCGCGTACGCGCTTCGTCGAGCAGGTTCCCGTTGGGGCCGTCGGGGTGCGGGAAGACGGCGTATCCGACCCGCCAGCCGGTGATTGCCATCGACTTCGAGAATGCGTTGGTGACGACTCGATGGGGTGAGTCGACGGCCAGCGCCGACTCGAAGCGTCCGGCGTAATCGAAGTGGTCGTACACCTCGTCGCTCACGAGGAGTGCGTCGTTTGCCTCGGCAATCTCGACCAGTCGCTCGACGGTCGCTGCGCTGTAGGTGACGCCCATTGGATTGTTCGGGGTGTTGCTGACGATGACTGCAGTGTCGTCACTGGCCGCGTCAGCGATTGCAGTCGCGTCAGCGTGCCCGTCCTCGGCCACGGGGACGAGTCTGGTATCGGCACCGAGGAAGTTCGCGCGGCCGGCGTAGTAGGGATAGACAGGGTCGGTGAGCAGAATCTCGTTGCCGGGCATGGCGTCGAGACCGCCGGCCATCGCGAGGTGGTTGGCCTCGCCAGTCCCGTTGGTGACGATAATCTGCTCGACGTCGACGCTGCGGCGCTGGGCGAGTTCTTCGCGGAGCTCGCGGATGCCGACGCTGGCAGGATACTGGAAGTCAGCGGGGTCGGCGTCGGCGTAGTCGCGCAGTCCCTCACGAAGCGCTTCAGGGGGGTCCCAGTCGGGACTGCCGCTGACCATGTCGACCACGTCGCGGTCGGCGGCCGCCGCGTACTGGATGACACGGAAGAACTGCGGCGTCTCGTAGTCCATACCTATCGGTGGCGGCGCGTTCTACCTGTCTTTTTCCGTCTCCGATGGGCGGCTGGATGCGGTCACAGGGGGCAAACAGGTGACACGAACGGCAGTCACGGCGCGATGTGTCACGCAATCGCGGGACGCGCCGTGGCAGAGTTCAGTCCATGGCCGTGGCTGGTCGCGGCTTCGGTCTTGAACGTTCGGCTGGCGGTCGATAGCCGTACGCTTTTCGGGGGCTCGACCGTTGGGTCAGCTATGGCTCGGGACGACAGCGACGACCCGATTGCAGCGACCGTCGCCGACACGCTCCGTGACGCCGACGTGACAGTCGCCGTCGCGGAGGCGGCGACGGGGGGACTGGTCGCGACGTTGCTCACTGCGCCGCCGGGTGCGAGTGACTACTTCGACCGCGCGTACGTGACGTACGCGTACGACTCGCTCCGTGAGGAGTTGGCCGTCTCCCGCGAGACGCTGGACGAACACGGTGCAGTCAGCGCCCCGACGGTTCGGGAGATGGCACAGGCCGCGCGGGACCGCGCGCGGACGGACTTCGGTGTGGCGACGGCGGCGGTTGCCGGTCCTGGCGGTGGAACCGACGAGCGTCCCGTCGGGACGGTGTTCGTGGCCGTCGCGTCGGCTGCACCCTGGGGGAGTGAGAACTCGAAGGCAGCGGTCGAACGGTACGCCGTCGACGGCGACAGAGCAGCGGTGCGCGAGCAGGCAGCTAGACAGGCGCTCCGGGACCTCGTGACGGCCGTGCAGGATGGCGATTGACATCCTCCTCCGCCTTCAGGCGGAGGAATCCCAAGCGTTGGGATATTACGGTTTGCAGTCTCCCTGTTCTCTCGGTGTGAACCGTCCGCTCTTGCGGTCGAACAGGAAGACTCCGGGCTGTGCCAACCAGCCGTTACTCATATCCCCGATCGGGGGACTCTGAGTTATCTTTCTGCGAATATTCACCGCACCGTTCACGTCTGCGTTCATCGTCGTTTCGCACGACGAACAGACGTATAGACCGCGCTCCACTCGGTTGCTATCCCGAATCTGCCCGCAACACGAACACGTCTTGCTCGTGTTTTCTTCGTCCACTCGGTCAACGAGGATACCATGTTTCTCGGCTTTGTATTCGAGCAGGTTCGTGAGCCGGTTGAACTCCCAGCCGTGGAGTTTCTTGTTCCCCGACGCTCCCCAGTTCCGCGAGTCGCCGTTGTCGTCTTCGCGGATGTCGCTGAGATCGCCAACTGCTATCTTCTCCACACCTTCTTCGATACACCGTTCAACGATGTGTTTGCTGAGGGTGTGGAGGAAGTGGTCTTTGCGTCGGGAAAGTTTCCGACGAGCCTTCCGCCCACGCTTGCTTGGGCCGTTCTCACCTTCGGTCTGGTACTCCTCACGAGTGAAGTAGTGCTTGTCCTCTTTCAGCGTGTTCCCCGGATACAACTCCGAGGAGCCATCCTCGTAGTCGATGGCCAGATAGTTACTGATACCGAGGTCGATACCCGCCGTCTTGTCACCGGGTACGTCTTCGACTGAAATTTCTTTCTTGCAGACGAGGTGTAGTTCCCACTCGTCGCCGTTCCAGACACCACGCACCTGCTGGATGTTCTCGACTTCGACGTCAGGTCGAGTTTCGTACTCCGCGAGGATGAAGTCCGACCGTCCGTCTTTCAGATTCCAACCTTTCGAGAGGCGAAGTTGACCGTGCTTGTCGTCGTGCTTGATGCCTTTTTGTTTCCACGTCACGGTGGAGCGTGGGTGTCGGTCGCCACGTTTCCGGTAGCCCGGTGGGTTGTTGCCGTCGTCGGAGTTGTACCAGCCGGTGAACGCCTCAGCAAGTTCTTCGAGAACTCGCTGACTTGACTGAGAATGCAGGTCACTGTAGCGTTCGTGGTTTTTCAACTCCGACTTCAGTTCGGCTTCATCCGGTATCTCGCCGTCGTCATCCCACCGTTGTTTGATGTAGTAGCGTCCGACGTTCCACAGCTTGGATGCGGAGAACCCGCACTGGTCGAGGTCGTCACGAACCTGACTGTGGTTCGTGATTTTGGCGACGTAAGTTCGGGTTGTCTCCAGCATTGTACTGTGTTCATAACCAGTTATAAATTAGAACGTATTAAAAGTCGTGTTTGGCGTGGAATATCCGGGCCTGTTGGTATCGGTGGAATGCGTCATTGAGTGACGGCGCGTATCCACGGCCTGAAGGCCGGGGTATTACGCCTGCTCCGAATATAACAAGGCTTGTGAGTCTCCCCGTCGACGTACCCGACGATGAACAAACGTGGGCACGTACTCAACGCCGTGTTGCTGGCAATCGGGCTGGGGTACGTCCTCGAACCGGCCGGTGACGTCGAGACGTTCGTTACTATCGCGGAGGTGTTCGTCCCCGTGGTCCTCGGTGCGCTGTTCCCCGACGTGGACACGGCCTTCGGCAGGCACCGAAAGACACTCCACAACCTGCCAGTGCTGGCTATCGTCGCAGCCTACCCGTTCTACTTCGGGAATCTCCAGTGGGTCTGGCTCGGCGTCCTCACGCACTACGTCCTGGACGTACTCGGGACGACGCGGGGTATCGCGCTGTTTTATCCCGTCTGGGACAAGGAGTTCGACGTTCCCTTCGGGATTCCGGTCGACAGCAAGTACACCGACCTCATGATGTTCAGCATCACCGCCGTCGAGATTGCGGGTATCTTCCTGCTGCTGACGTACGGGGTGCCAGTCGTGGTCGAGGCACAACAGGCACTCGGTATCTAGTAGACGCTGCTGTCGTCGAAGGCACCGCCGTAGGCGACGTGATTGGGGTGGGTCGGTTCCGTTCCGGAGAGATACACACGGTCGAGTTTCTTCCAGGTGTTCTCGTAGCCGATGTGTGCCATCTCGAGTACGCGTCGCCTGAGATGGTCGAGTCCGTCGCGGTGTGTGGCCGTTCGTGGTGTCCCGTCTCTGAGCGCGGCGTGGAGGTCCGCGGCGGCGTCGATATCACAGTCGAAGGCGGTCCAGCACTCGCCAATCGTCCCTTGCAGGTGAGCGTACGAGGACGCAAAGCCGGGGAGGTCGAACTCCACAGCCAGCGAGCGAGCGCGACGGTTGTCCCGGGCGAGATGTTTTGGATTGTACACTTCGATTGCGTCGACGTGCTCGCGGTACTCCCGGATGTGCTCGCGCTCGAGACTGATGGTGAGAAAGCCGGGGTGTGGGACGCAGACGACGGCGTCCTGTTTGGCGAGTTCGTTCATCGCACCATCGAGCGTGAGGAAGTCGGGAATCCCTCGCTGTAGGTCCAGTGCGAGGACGTGTCGGCGATTTCGCCAGTCGCCGGTAAACAGTTCCCGTGCGGGTACCACGAGCAGGTCGTCGTCGCTGAATCGCTCAGCTCGCTCTCGAATCGTCGTCCAGCGCGTGAAGTGGGGGGCGTAGACGAGCACGTCGATGTCGCGCCGCTTGGCACGCTCGACGACCCGTTCGTCGAGTATCTTCACGTGCATATCGACGTGTGTCGTCGTCACTGCCGGCGGATTCGGTGCTATTGCGGTTAGGACTTTCCATTGCCACCGGGAGGAACGTTTTTATCGCCGGAGAGTCTCCCATCCGACAGAAATGGCACGCTGGGAGTGCGCCATCGAAGGCGACGACACCACGTTCGACCGGGTCGAGGACCTCATCGTCCACCAGGCGACCGAACACGACCGCATCGAGTGCAAGGTCTGTGGCGCTGTCGTCCCTGACGGCTACTTCGCCATTCGGCACGCCTTCGACGAGCACTCACGCGCGGACTACGTTCGCGCCTACGACGCGAGTGCCGCCGATGTCCGCCGGCGCGAGACTGTCAAAGAAGACATCGAGGACGCTGCCGACATCCGCGAAGTCGTCGACCGCATCGAAGGAAACGGATAGTCACGACCGGTCTCGATGGGGCCGGGTAGCATCGGCTTTACTATCGGTAATATGGTTGTTTTGAATAATTAGATTGGGTACTTATCAGTGTCTACTATCGTGGTATGAGGTATGACACAGGACAACTCTTCGAACGCGACTCACGGGGCGGCTGAGAAGGCATCTGAGGCCGACGAGTCGGGAGATGGGCAGACGCGTGCTGACGGTGGCACACTCGCCAGGTCGACCCAGGATGGGCCAGCAGCGGTACCGTTTGATTACCACGCTCTGTTGAATCACATTGACACCCCGATATTCGTCGTCAACGCTGACGGCGAAATCACCAACTGGAACCGCTCGCTGCAGCAACTTACTGGCGAATCGGAGGAGGGTGCGAGACAACTACAGGAGGAACACGGTGTCATCGGTCCGGCCTTCTATCACGACGGCCGCCGGTCGATGACACTGGCCGAGAAGGTACTGGAAGCCCCCGAGAGCGCCGACGAGGAGTACGGGGTCCCACGCGTCGAGGATGTCGACTACACGCTGTACGCCGACCAGAGCGTGATGAAAGACGCGCTCGGCAAGGACCGCCACATCGAATTCAGCGCCGCCCCTATTTACGAGGATGGCGACCTCGCTGGCGTCGTCGAGATGATCCACGACCGAACCGAGGACGCACTCCAGCAACAACAGCTCCGGGCGATGGTCTCCGAACTGCAGGACACGATGGCGGAAATCGAGGCCGGAAACCTGAAAGCTCGTGCGTCGGTCGAGGAGACAGACCACATCGACGACGAACTGCTGGAAGTG
This sequence comes from Haloarculaceae archaeon, assembly GCA_036625595.1. Taxonomy (GTDB): domain Archaea; phylum Halobacteriota; class Halobacteria; order Halobacteriales; family Haloarculaceae; genus Salinibaculum. The sequence continues at coordinate 32,802 of JAZKTK010000014.1, forward strand.
GTCGACTCGCTCAACCAGATGGCAGACCGCCTCTCCGGTATCGTTGCTGACGTGGCCGACCAGACCGGTGACCTCCACGACTCCGTCGAGTCGGTCGCCGACACCAGTCAGCATATCTCGACACTTGCCGACGAGCAATCCGAGACGCTCGGGACCGTCAGCGACGAGGTGGCTAACCTCTCGGCGACTATCGAGGAGATTGCCTCGACCAGCGACGAGGTTGCATCGACAGCCCACAACGCCGACGATGCCGCCACGGAGGTTCAGGAAACCGCAGAACAGACCCAGGCGGTGATGCAGGACGTCGCTGACTCTGCCAACGATGTCGCCGAGGACGTCGAGACGCTCCGCCAGCGTGTCGACGAGGTCGACGAAATCGTCGAAGTCATCGACGACATCGCAGAACAGACCAACATGCTCGCGCTGAACGCCTCCATCGAGGCTGCGCGTGCAGGCGAGGCTGGCTCCGGCTTTGCCGTCGTCGCCGACGAGGTCAAATCGCTGGCCGAAGAGTCACAGCAGCGCGCCGGCGAAATCGAGCAGATGGTCTCACACATCAAATCCGACACCCGTGACACCGTCGAGAACCTCGAAAAGACCAACAAACAGGTCGAACGCGGTCTGGAACAGGTCGAAGATTCGACTGCGGCACTCGCGGATATCGTCGAAGCCGTCGAGGAGGCTGCCGAGGGCATCGAACAGGTTTCAGACGCGACCGACGACCAGGCGACGAGCACCGAGCAAATCGCGAGTATGCTCGACGAAGTCGTCACCCGAGCAAAAGAGGTCTCGGACGAGGTCCAGACCGCTGCCGCCACTAGTGAGGAACAGGCCGAGAAAGTCGACGAGATTCACGACACCGTCCACCGCCTCGCCACCGAAGCCTACGTCGACCGCTGAGACAACGACCGATTCTCCTAACGAGTTTGGTACTGTCGCTATTTCTGTGTGGACTCTCCATTCGTGTATGGAAGACACGTCCGCAGTTGACGACAGCGGCCTGGGTGATGCGTTCTCGACGCTCGGCGATTCGATGGACGGGCTGAGCACCGACCTGACGAGCCTCGGGAGTGCAGTCGCCAGACTCGAAGCATCGACGCGGTCACTGAGCGACCAGCAGCGGACGGTCGCCCGTGAGATGAGCGACACTGCGGCGTCGCTACGGGACGAACAGGAGTCTCGGCCGGCACGGGAACCCAACACGCCGTTCGCTGCCGCTGCCGACGACTGATAGTGAGTATTGCGGTACGTTTCGGCACGGCCACGGAACCTCGGCTGCCCCAGTTCTGACCGATTGGATATCGCTTCACCCGGCGGGACAGACTCGCAATAATCACTATGTGACTGTTGGACGTACCTTCGGACAGATATTCGCCACTCTTGGGGTGGCGAAATCCTTGAGGGGCTTCTGTCGGCTGTCGCGGTACTACCGCTTCTTGCGATTCTCGCGAGTGACTACAAGGTGGAACCGAGAGCGCGGCGAACGCGTCAGCGTTCGTCGGAGTCCAGCACCCGGATCTGGTCACCGCGCACGGTAACGGGAATTGGAACCGTCGCCTCGTACAGCTCGACAGTGACCTGGTCTTTACCCTCGTCGATGCGCTGGACCTGCGCCTTCTCGCCTTTGAACGGGCCGGCGATGAGTTCGACGATGTCCCCCTCGGCGATGCCTTCCACGTCCGGTTTCGGGGAGAGGAAGTGCTCGACCTCTGAGATGGAGGATTCCCCGGGAACGACGCCGTTGGCGTGGGGAATCTCGTCGAGGATGCGGTCGAAGACGTTGTGGTCGTCGGCCTCGACCATCACGTAGGAGGTCAGCGAGTCCGGCGCGAGCGCGGCGTGAATCGACGGCTCTTCGCGGTTCATAATCATGTCCGCGACGGTCCGCTCCTGACTCGCCGTCGTCTTGATGGCGTAGATGCCCGTGTTGTACTCTTTTTCCTGTGGCTCTGCCGTGTCGTCGTCCATCTCGGCAGGTTCGGCGTCCAGCAGGTCGTCCTCGTCTGGTTCGGGGTCGGCGTCGAGTGGACTCTCGCCGGGACCGGCGCTGAGCGGGTCGCTCGGCGAGTTCCCGTTGAAGTCGTCCTCGTCCATCATGGACCACCTGGGATGTAGAACATGACCGTGTAAATCAGGAATCCCAGAAGGCCGACCAGCGCGATACCAGCCCCCGCGATTTTGGCCACCTGCGAAAACTCCTCCCAGGAGGGCGTACTCGCGAGTTTGAGTACGCGGACGTACGAACTGAGGTCCGTGGGCGTGTTCATGAGGCTGGTTTGCCACTCGGTGCTTTTCTATCTTCCGACACTGGTGGAGTGGGGCCGTTCGAATCGATACGTCTTCGCGGAAAAACAGCGTCGTCAGTCGACGTAGTCGATATCCTCACCGAGCTGCTGGGCCGCCTTCTCACGTTCTGCCTCGCTTTTGCCGTAAATCTGTGGACTCTCGACGCCGGTGACGACAATCATCGTCTCCATCTTGCCCTCGAACTCCTGGTTGACGCTCGCACCCCAGATGATGCGTGCGTCGGGGTCGATGCGGTCGTAAATCTCCTCGACGACACCTTCTGCCTCCTCGATGCTCATGTCCGCCCCACCGACGACGTTGACGAGCGCGGAGTTCGCGCCGTCGAACTCCACGTCGAGCAGCGGCGAGCGAAGCGCCGAGCGAATCGAATCCTGTGCCTTGTTCTCCGAGTCGGACTCGCCGAGCCCGATCATCGCGACGCCGCCGTTCTCCATGATGGTTCGAACGTCGGCAAAGTCCACGTTGACCAGTCCAGGCTTGGTAATCAGTTCGGTCATTCCCTTGACCGAGCGCATCAGGACGCGGTCACAGATTTTGAAGGCGTCCTGCAGCGGCATCGACGGCGCGTAATCGAGCAGCCGGTCGTTCGGGACGACGATGACGGTGTCGCTCACGGCACGAAGGCGTTCGAGACCGGCGTCGGCGTTGGCCCGCCGGCGCTCACCCTCTGCAGTAAAGGGAATCGTGACGATGGAAATGGTCAGCGACCCCGCTTCCTGTGCGGCCTGCGCGACGACGGGTGCCGCGCCGGTCCCGGTCCCGCCGCCGAGGCCGGCCGTGACAAAGACCATGTCGGAGCCGTCGATGGACTGCTGGATGTCCTCGATGTTCTCCTGGG
>JAZKTK010000015.1:0-35879 GCA_036625595.1 Haloarculaceae archaeon
TCAGCTACTCCTGGGGGAGTTCCACTTCCTCGCCATCCGCATACACGGTCGGTTCGGTCAGAATCCCGTCCGAGTGAATCGGTGCGTGCACGTCGCCGCCGATGCCGTGGTCGTCGCCAATAGCGATATGAACAGTCCCACCCGCTTTCTCGTCGAGCAACACCGACCCCACGAGGTCCTGCACGCCGACGTTCGTCCCGATACCCAACTCCGCGAGGTTGTACGCAGCGTCACCGACCTCCTCGGCGGCGGCCTCGACTTCACCACGGAGTCCTTCGTCGGCGATATCGACGACCTGCCCGTCCTCGACGGTGAACTCGACGACGTGGCCGTCTTCAAGCTGTCCGTGTGGCATCATCGTCCCGTCGACGACGACGGTGCCGTCTGCGGTTTCGGGGCTGACGAACACCTCACCGGCCGGGAGATTGGTCATCAGCCCGGGTTCGTGAACGATGCCGGTGTCTTCCCGCCACTCGCGGTCGCCGGGAGAGAGCGTGATATCGGTCCCCTGGGGTGAGGTGACCCGAATCTCCTCAGCGTCCTCGACCTGCGCCAGGACCTTCCCACACTCCTCGCGGATGCGCTCGTAGTCGGCGTCCATCCCCATCAGGAAGACACCGTCGGTGATGCCGGGGAGGGTGGCGACGCGTGCCCCCGCCTCGTTCGCGTCCGTGCGTGCGTTCGTGTGACTCAGACTCTTGGTCGTCGGCGCGAGTACCACGTCCGAGCCGGCCATCGCGGCAGCGACTGGCGCGGGTGGTTCCTCGCCGTGCTGGTCGCCCGGCGGATAGCGAATCATCGCCACGTCGTCGGTGATTTCGCCGGCAACAGCGTACAGCGCCTCGGCGATTGCCTTCCGTTTGTCGTCGGTGACGATACAACAGGACTCGTTGGCGCGCAGTCCCATGCACTGCTCAATTGCAGTTTCGGCCGGCTTGCGAAGGGAGTTGTTCATGTCCGCGAGGTTGGGCGGTAACGGTATAGGAGTTTCTGCCCGCAGACGGATTGCTGTCGATTAGTTTGGTCTCGACCGCGCCACAGCGTGCGGTCGAACCGGCAAACAGCGACAGCAATCCGTATCAGAGCACGATCGACGCGATGGCGAGGACGACGAAGATGATGACCAGCCACTTTGCGATGGTCATACTGAGACCGGCAATCCCGCGTGCGCCAGCGAGTGCCGCGAGGAGAGCGAGGATGACGAAGATGATTGCATACTCGAGGAACTCACCGGAAAACGACTGGAGGACAGCGAGGTCGGTCATAGGAGCTCGTTCGACGTCGACAGGCTTTGTTACCCGGCTGCTATGTCGGGTAAGCTCCGCTCACTGCAACGGGGTGAAGCTTATCGAACCGGTTTCGGTGTCCAGCACGACCGCGGCCGGCGGCTCGCCGCCGCTGGGTTCGGTCGGGATACCGCCGGGGTTGATATGCATCGTCCCGTCGTAGTCCTCCTCGACTTGCTCGTGGGTGTGGCCACGGAGCACGTAGTCGTAGCTGCCCGACTCCAGGAGCGCGCCGACGATGCCCTCGCTGGTGCCGTGATAGACTGCGATGCGGGTCTCGTCGAGGACGAGTTCTCCCATCTCGCCGAGGTACATTCCGAACTCGTCGACGAGGCCTTTCAGCCCCCACTCGCCGTCGTTGTTCCCGCGGACTGCGTAGAAGTCGAACTCGTCGCTGTCGAAGGGACGGGCTGCGAAGGGAGCGACGATGTCGCCACAGTGGACGACCACGTCTGCGGTCTCTTCGAAGTGGTCGACTGCGCGCTGTACGATGTCGAGATTGTCGTGCGTATCGGAGACGATGCCGACTTTCATGCGCTCTCTTCGGCCGGGTGCGGTTTGACGGTTTGGAACGCGTTCGCGATGGCAATTTCGACAATCACAACGCCTATACAGAATAGTGGCGAACCTCCGGACAATGATTCAGGTAGGTATCAACGGGTACGGTACCATCGGAAAGCGCGTGGCCGACGCCGTCCGCGAGCAACCGGACATGGAAGTCGTCGGCGTCGCAAAGACGCGCCCGAACTTCGAGGCGCAGGGCGCCGTCGACAAGGGGTTCGACCTCTACGCCGCCATCGCAGAGCGCAAGCATCTCTTCGCTGAAGCCGGCATCGACGTTGCCGGCGACGTCGAGGAACTCGTCGAACAGAGCGACATCGTCGTCGACGCCTGTCCGTCGGGCATCGGTGCCGACAACGCAGAGATGTACGCCGAGTACGACACGCCAGCGCTCCTCCAGGGCGGCGAGGACGGCGATGTCGTCGACGCGAGTTTCAACGCCCGGTCGAACTTCGACACCGTCGAGGGCGAGACCCTCGTTCGCGTCGTCTCCTGTAACACGACCGGTCTCTCGCGACTCGTCGCACCCCTCGAAGAGGAGTACGGCATCGAGAAGGTCCGCGCGACGCTGGTCCGCCGCGGTGGCGACCCCGCCCAGTCCGGCCGCGGCCCTATCAACGACATCCTGCCGAACCCCGTCTCGCTACCCTCTCACCACGGCCCGGACGTCAATACCATCTTCCCCGACCTCGACATCGACACACTCGGGCTGAAGGTGCCCGCGACGCTGATGCACATGCACAGCATCAACGTCACGCTCGACGCCGAACCCGACGCAGCCGACGTTCGGGAACTGCTCGAATCCCAGTCGCGAACGTTCGTCATCCCCGAGTGGCTCGGTCTCGACGGGGCCGGCGCTATCAAGGAGCTCGCACAGGACGCCGGCCGCCCGCGTGCGGACATCTGGGAGAACTGCATCTGGGGAGAATCCGTCTCGATGGAAGGCTCGGATCTCTACCTGTTCCAGGCTATCCATCAGGAGTCGGACGTAGTGCCCGAGAACGTCGACGCCATCCGCGCCGTGCTGGGCGACGCCGACCAGCAAGAGAGCATCGAGACCACTAACGAGGCGATGGGCCTCGACGAGGGACTGGCGCCGAGTCGCGTCGCACCCGAAGCGACGGCCGACGACTGAGCGCGCTGTCAAAACAGACGGGTGAGCGTCACAGGTCGAACCCCTCGCGTTCTTCGTACGTCGGCAGTGGTTCGTCCTCGATAATTCCGAGGCATTTGGCGGCTTCCGAGAGCGGGAGTTTCTCGTAGTAAATGTGGGGCCACAGTTCGTCGACTTCGGAGAGTTCGTGGTTCTCCGCGGAGACCTCACCGTCGGCCGGTGTCAGTTCCTCGATGCTGGCGAGCGCATCCATGACTGTGTCTTTCCCCGCGGTCGTCGCGACGAACCGGACTTTCATTTCGTCGACCATCGGGCCGGAGAGCGACAGCGAGGTTGGACGCATCGTATTCTCGATGCGCGGGTCGAGTCGTATCTTCACCCAGACGCCGTCGATACCGCGGTAGCTCCCGACCTCGATTGGCGAGTCCACGTGCTCGGCCAACACCGTCCGTACGGTCTCTTCGTTCATACGAGTCAGAACGTGCTACACGCTCATGAACGTATCAATTGTCGAGAGTGGCAGCGGTGTGGAATGGCTGCTCGACGATGCTGATGTTCTGGCACCCTGCGTTGTACGAGCTTCGACGGGTACTGTAGTCTGTACTGTCGTGGAAAATCCGCTGCGCTGCGGTAGAACGTCCGTTCAGCGGCAGAAGACCGACAGTACGTGTATACGAGTATCTGACCGACAATCGGCCGGTGTTCGACTGGAGACAATCGTCTGCATAGAAATTCGTTATTAGATATCTATAAGTTAGCAGCCAGCGACAGAGTCGCATGCAACGGAGCGAGACGACACGGCGGCTATTTCTGCTCGGAACAGGTGCGACGGTCGCGGCGCTGGCCGGCTGTTCGGGTAGCGACTCAGACGGCGGCGGCGAGGACCCTGATGGAGAGAGTGGCCCGACAACGGACACAGGAGAACCGACGGCAACCAGCGAGCCGTCGGCAGACGACGGGAGCGGAACGACACCGAATAACAGTCCTGCTCCCGACTGCACGCGCCTGACAGGACAGCCGACGGGCTACGACGCCGCCGACACGCCGTTTGTGTTCACGTTCGACTACGTCGACTCGTGGACTGTCGGGACGCCACTGGAGGGACCAGGAGGACGCAGTCAGGCAGTGACAAGTCCCATAGTGTCTGTCGACGGGGAGCCAGAGAGTGCCGGAATCCGTGTCGGCCAGCGCTTCGAGCCGCTGACCGCCACACAGGTCGACGCAGAGATAGCAGACGCCGTCTCCGGGCAATACTCGCCGTTCGAGGTCGTCCACGAGCTGGAGTATGCGGGTGAGACCGTTCGTATCGTCGGGTTCCCTGACGCCGAACTCGGCTTCTACCGGCTCTGGCTCCCTCACGAGGGGCAGTACTATCCCGTCGAGATAGACGTACTCTCCTCGATTCTCAGGCTCAACGACCAGAACGAACAGGAACTGCTCTGTCTCGACCCCATCCAGACCGCAACAGAGACCGTACGGACGAGCCTCCGCCCGAACCCTGCGACCACAATCGATTCTGTCTAGGCCTCTTCGACGACTGCTTCCTGTTGCTGTTTGAGTACTTCGACGCCGGGGAGGGGCTTCCCGGTCAGCGCGCGGATGTAAGCCCCGCCAGCGATAGAGACGTGCGAGAAGTCCTCCTCACGCATCCCGTACATCTCGATGGCACGGGACGTGTCGCCGCCACCGATTACCGAGAACCCGTCGCAGGCAGCGATTGCTTCGAGAATGTTCGTCGTCCCGTGGGCGAAGCGTTCGTCCTCGAAGACGCCGAGTGCCCCCTTGACGAAGACAGCCGCGGAGTTCGCAGCGATGTCGGCGTATCGGGAGGTGGTGTCGGCGCCAACGTCCAGATAGTCGTGGTCCTTGTTTTTGACATCTGAGACGGTGACCTCGACGCGCTCGCCCTCGTCGTTCTCGTAGGCCAGGTCCGTCGGATAGACGAGTTCGCTCGGGTGGGCCTCTATCATGTGCTGAATCTTCTCCAGATTCTTCTCGAACTGCTCGTCGTAGAGGTCCATATCGCCGATATCCCGGCCCACGTCGTAGCCCACCGCACGCAAGAACAGTTCACCCGCGATACCGCCCAGCAGGAAGTTGTCCACCTTGTCCTCCAGTGCGGTCATGACCTCGATAACGTCGGTCGCCTTCTTCCCGCCGGCGACCATCGTCACCTCGCCGTCGAACTCCTTGTTCGCAATCGAGGAGTTGGCCTCGTACTCTGAGACCATCACGCGGCCGGCGTAGGCATCCATTACGAGCGGGAACCCGACGATTGAGGCGTGTTTGCGGTGTGCGACGGAGTAGCCGTCGCCGATGTAGGCGTCGAACTCCGGAGCGAGTGTCTGGACGAGGTCACTCTCGGCGTGGACCTCGGGTTCCTTTTCGGGGAGTTCGTCGTCGGTCATCCGGACGTTCTCCAGCATGAGCACGTCGCCAGCCTCCAGGTCCCGGATGGCGTCGAGCGCCTCGTCGCCGTACGTATCGGGGACGTACTCGATTGGCTGGTCGACGTACTCGGCGAGAATCGTCGCGTGCTGTTCCAGCGGGACGAACGTGTCTCGACCTGGGCGACCCTGGTGGGCGAGCAGGGCGACGCGGTGGCCGGAGCCGACGAGGTCACGAACAGTCTTGGCGTGCCGCGTGAAGCGGCGGTTGTCCTGGACGCGCCCCTCCTCGACTGGGGAGTTCAAGTCCACTCGCATCAGGACCTGTTGGCCGTCAGCGAGGTCGTCGAGGGTCTTGTAACTCATTGCGTAGGAGTGTGGCGACCAGCTATTAGTAGTCCGCGATGTTACCGCGGGTATCCACCGCCTACTGCCCCCAGACGACCCGCTTGGGGCATCCCGGTCTCAGCTATCGACCCGAGCCGAAAGCTTTTGAGTGTGATTCCCCTATCCCCTTCCATGAGACGCGACGACCGCGACGACCCCTTCGACGAGTTCTTCGAGGAAATAGAGCGGATGATGAACGAGATGATGGGCTCGAACGCGGAGTTCCACCTCGAACACAACAGCGGCGGTGGCAACGCTGGCCACCAGACCGGCGACGTTCACTTCGACAGTCACGAGACTGACGACACCGTCCGGGTCGTCGCGGACCTCCCCGGCGTCACCAAAGAGGACATCAACCTCAAGTGCGACGGCACCACGCTCCACGTCAACGCCGAGGGGCCCGAGCGCACCTACCAGGAGCGTATCGACCTCCCCAGCCGCGTCGACGAGCGCTCTGCCAGCGCCACCTACAACAACGGCATTCTCGAAGTGACCTTCGACCGGGTCGACGACTCGACCAGCATCGACCTCTGAATACACGGTACTCATCGCCGACTGACTCGCACGTCGTTGTCGCCCTCCGACACCATCTGGTTGCGTTTTGTTGCTGGCTACTATCTGTCACCCTCCCAGATAGGTCAGACAAAAGAACTAGCAGATAAGTTTATCAAACTACATTACAAACTAACAATTCTCCATGAGCGAGAATCAGAAAGGGGAGGGGAGCGAACACACCGGAGGTTCCGTCGCCGGACTGGCAGACGACCGTCTCTATCGAAGTCTCGCAGCGCGGCCGCGGCGGCGACTCCTCTACTACTTGCTCGACGCTGACGAGGCAACGGTCGAGGAACTTGCGGAGGTGCTCGTCGGGTGGGAGGCAACCGAATCAGGTGGAATGGCGACGACGGCGGAGTACGAACAGATGCTCACCGCACTCAGGCACTCTCACTTGCCTGCCCTCGAAGACGCGAACCTCGTGACGTACGACCCGGACGACGGGACTGTGACGACCGGCGAAATGGCTGACGGCGTCCGCGACCTGCTCGAACGGAGCATCGCCGCTGAAAACGGTCGAGAGTGATGCTCGATCGGCTCATCGACGACGCACAGCACCACTGCAAGCGTATTACACTCTATACGGACGACGCGGAGGACGCGCTCACCTCCCGCTTCGGTGGCTCCAGTGTCACCACCGAACGGAAACGACTGCCACCACACGGACCGGACCCGTTTGTCACGATACACGATGCGGGCCAGGTCGTTGGGTCGCTCTCTCTCGACGACTTCGAAGAACTGCTGACCCCGCCGATAGTTAGACCCGGTGACAGAAAAGAGGTCTCGGCAGGCTATCGCGCACTGTTCGACCTGCTTGACGACACCGTGTTCGATTCGCTCGACCGACGACAGTTGCTGGGCGCGAGCCGCGAAATCGAGGACCGCGCGTTTCGCGTCGGCCACGGCACACTCCGCGTGAGTTTCCAGTCGCTCTCCATCTTCGAGAGTCAGGTCAGCGTGTACCGGCACCTCGCCAGCGAGACGGCACTCGACGTTCACGTCTACGGCACAGCCGACTGGGACCCACCCGAGATAGCGGGCATCACTTACCACCGGAGCGACGCGGCCACCGTCGAGCAGTTCTGGGCGCTCGCGTTCGACGGTGGTGGCGACCAGACACAGGCCTGTGGACTCGTCGCCAGGGAACGAGACGGCGAGTACACCGGCTTCTGGACCTACGACCCCGAAATTGTCAGCAGAATTGCCGCCGAACTCGAAGAGGGTGGCGGTTGACGCTTACCTGCTGTCTGCAGTCTGCCGTATCAACCCGGCCAGGTCGTCGTAAAAGCCGTCTTCGTACTTCGTCGCCGAGTCGATAGTCGGCCGTGCGTTCGTCTCGTTGACCACCACCCGGTCGTCGGTCACGAGCAGGTCGATACCCAGGAAGGGGATATCCATCGCCGCTGCTGCCCGTTCGACGAACTCCCGATGGTCGGCAGGCAGTTCCACACCCGTCGCCTCGGCCCCGCGGTGGACGTTGTGTTTCCACTGGCCGGCTTCGAGCGCAGTGTCGGGCAGGCGACGCTCGACAGCGCCGACGTACTCGCCCTCGATACACATCGCGCGGAAGTCGCGGGCATCGGGGAGATACTCCTGGACGAGGAAGGAATTGTCACCGGTCGCCTTGTAGTCGTGAACCAGGTCGAGATAGTCACAGATGCCCAGAAACGAGTCGAGGTCAGTCGCCTTCGCCACGCCGATGCCGCGCGTGACGGCGTTTGGTTTGACGACGACCGGCGGGTCGAACCGCTCGAATGCCTCGACCAGCTCCGACTCATCGACAGGGTCCGAGACGACGACTGTCTCTGGTGTGGGTAGTCCCGCCCGCGAGAGTCGCGCCAGCGTTTCGCCCTTGTGCCGGGAGCGCAGAATCGCCTCGCGGTCGTTGACCCACGCGACCCCGAGCAGTTCCGAGACCACGCCGCCCTCGGCGAGTCGCGGTGGAAAGACGAAGCCGGCGTCAAACTCGCCGAGTTCCTCGTCGAGTGGTATCGTCCGCTCTGAGGACGGGACGTACACCGCGTCGATATCGCGCGCTTCGAGTGGAGTCTGCATCCGCTCGTACGTTTGCTTGTTCGTCGCAACCGCCAACCGGAGCATACAGACGACAGGAGGGCGAACGGAATAAATCTGGTCGGTTTCTCCAGGAACGACTGGTCAACAAAACACTCGACAGAAAGTGACCCGCGAAAGTGCTGCTACTCTGCTTCGACAGGTGCGCCGCGTGCGTTCTTCTGGACGCTCCGGAGACCCTGTTTTGCCTTCTGCTTCGAGGCGTATCCCTGGCCGCCGTCGGCGATAATCTCGCCGTTGTCGTGGACGAGCCGCCACCGCCACTTTGCGGCTTTGTCGGCGTAGAGTTCGAACGTCGCGTTGCTCCCCCCCTCGTCGATGACAGCGTCGTCCTCTTTGGACGTGTCGACGACGTAGGCACCCGGCGCGTTCGCCTTGACGCTGTCCAGTCCCTGCTGTGCCTTCTGTTTGGAGGCGTAGCCTTCGCTGCTGTCGGCGATGATATTCCCGTTGACGTGGACGAGCCGCCACCGCCACTGCTCGCTGTTGTCCTCGTAGAGTTCGAACGTGGCCTTGCTCGCAACGATGTCAGTTTCGATGTCATCCTCGTCCTCTTCCCACGCCAGTTCGAGTTCGAGCGTGACTTCGCCGCCCGCCCGTTCGAGGTCGACCTCGAAGTCAGGTTCGGCAGGCGGAGTGACCGTCACCGTCTGTTCCTCGTCGACCGGGACGGGGTCGCCGCGGCTGAGTCGGCTGGCGACTCGACGCAGGTACGACGCGATCCCTCTCCGTGTGCGCGGCTCTTCGGACTCGTGAATGGTATCCTCGGACATGTGAACCGACCAACGTGATGTACTCACTTGAGTGTACGCACCAGAACAGGGTGAGACTGGAGGCGACGCTGCCTCGCCTCTTGAAGCCTCGCCGCTGTCGATTCCAGTACCGTCGGCTGGACGAGGAAAGAGTTGGCACCCGAAGGTGCCGACTAGCGGTGAAAAGGAAGCGCCGGGAGGCTCAGGCGATGAGCTGCTCTTCGCCGCGTTCGACGACGATACGGCACGGCGGCGTAATCTTGTTGTACGCGCGACGGTAGGCTTCCTTGACGACCTCTGCCTGGTCGACATCACAGTAGGCGGTGAACAGACGCTCACCGGCGTTGATGCGGGCTGCAGTGCCGACAATCTTCCCGAATGCCGCACGCATCCCGTCGGAAACACGGTCTGCACCGGCACCCGTCGCCTGCTTGTTCTCACGCAGAACCTGGTGGGGGAACTTCCGGAGAATCATCGAGTAGTTGTTCTCGCCGAGTTCCTGGATGAGATAGCGGTTGGCTGAGAGACGGGAGGCTTCCAGCGAGCCGTGGCGGAGCTGTACCGTCTCCTCGACGACCAGCGAAATCTGGACGTCGTACTCCTCGGGTTCTTTGTGCCTGTCGCCCATCTTGTGCTGTGCAATCTTGGAACCGGGAATACCCGTGATGTACTCGCGTCGCGTGTACGGGGGCTTGTCGATGTCCCGGTACATAGAGGCCGGCTTATCGGACATGGTCTTGGAGGAGACGAAGCCGACAGCGTAGATAAAGCCTTTGAACCACGGCGACAGCCACACGACGATGTCGATACAAATTTGACACTACCGCAAGCACCTGCAACTATGCGCCGCCGAACCCTCCTCGCTGGCGTCGGAACAGTCACAACCGCCGGGGTAGCCGGCTGTTTCGGTGCCGTCTTCGAGACGACCGTCTCCGAATCGTTCGAGAACAGCTACGATGTGAGTGACGAGACAACTCTGACCGTCAGTAACCGGAACGGAAACGTGAGCGTTCGAAACACCGACGGCGACCAGCTCACCGTCGCCGGCGAGAAGCAAGCCAGCTCCGAGTCTGCGCTGGACCAAATCAGCGTCGACGTGACGACAGGCGAGCGGTTCGTCGTCGAAGTCTCCTTTGGCTCCGGGTCGAATTTCCAGCAGCGGAGCGTCGACCTCACCATCGACGTGCCGACGGCCGTCACCGTCGACCAACTGGAAACGTCGAACGGCAACGTCACCGCCACGGACGTGACGGGGGACGTGAGCGCGACGACCAGCAACGGCAACGTCGAGGTGGCTGATGTAGACGGCTACGTCGACTGTGACAGCTCGAATGGGAACGTTCGGATTCGCGGCGCCACCGGGGTAGTCGGTGCACGCACCTCCAACGGGACCGTCGACGTCGAACTGCTGGCGATGGACGGCGACGTGACCTGCAGGTCCTCGAACGGAGGGGTGACGGTCCGAATCGGACCGGACATCTCTGCCGCGTTCGAACTCTCGACGTCGAATGGACGGGTCAGCGTCGAAGACGTGCCACACACTGCGTCCGTCTCTCGACGCGGCCGCATGGAAGGACAGATACGTGGCGGGTCGAACCCGACGCTGACCGCAGAGACGACGAACGGTGACGTTCGGCTCCGGTCAGCTGATTCCTGAGACTGGTCGCAGTATGAGGCGGTCGCTGCCACAGTGAGTCGGCTATCATCGCATCCGGACTCTCACCGCACGCTCGTCGATGACGCTGCCGGACGGCGTGTGAACGACGCTGACGGTCACCTCGTCGCCGGGTGCGAGTCGGACCGCACGCTTCTGGAGTCGAAAGTGGACAGCCTCACCGGCACGCCAGACCCCATCAGAATCCGCCCCGACCGAAGTCAGCGATCCGCCGACGCGGCCACACCGGCCGTCGAAGAGGTCCGGCCCCTCGACGTGGCTGTCCCGGAGGCAGTTCGTCGAAAGCGGCAGGTCGACCAGACGTGCCGGCTCGCGGCCTGGCACGGAGACGGCGAGTGCCACGTCCGCCATCGGCAGCGGGTCGCCGTTCCGGTGGTACAACCGGACGACCTGGTCGTCCGGCCCACAGCCACCACACGCCGCCGTGGTGGTCGCTGCCTCAGTAGTTGCAACAGGCGGCGGGTCGTCGAGCGACGCCATCGCCATCCCGGCAGCCAGGACGCCTGTCGCCAGCACCACAACGAGCGCGACGAGTGTGACTGTTCCGGCGACCGAGGAGAGGCCACGGTCCGAGTGGGGCGTCATCAGGCAAAGCTGGTCGGGCCTTCACTGATAAGCGTCGAGGTGAGGAACACGCCGATACCGTCGGGCTCACGTCTGTCGGTAACACCGATGTAACTGCTCGCCGAGTTTAACTCTCTCGCGGCCCTGTTTTCGGGTATGAATATGCTCGTCGACGGCGAGTGGCGAACAGACGCGTACGAATCGACGAACGAGGACGGCGAGTTCGACCGCCAGGAGACCTCGTTCCGTGACTTCGTCGAGGACGACCCCGACGCCCGCTTCCAGCCGGAGGCCGGCCGGTACCACCTCTACGTCTCGTATGCGTGCCCGTGGGCACACCGTACGCTGCTGGTCCGGGCGCTGAAAGGACTGCAAGAGGCTATCTCCGTGGATATCGTCGACCCGTTCCGCGCCGACGACGGCTGGCAGTTCTCCCCCGACAAAGCGGGGTGTACGCCCGACACGGTCAACGGCAGCGAGTACCTCCGTGAAGTCTACACTGAAGCCGACCCGGAAATGACCGGTCGCGTGACCGTTCCTGTCCTCTGGGATAAGCAGGAAGAAACAATCGTCAACAACGAGTCCAGGGAGATTCTGCGGATGCTCGACACCGAGTTCGGTGACGTCGCGTCCCGAGACGTGGACCTCTATCCGGCGGGCCACCAGGAAGAAGTCGACCGGGTTATCGAGGACATCTACGACCCCATCAACAACGGCGTCTACCGGGCTGGATTCGCCAAGAGCCAGGAAGCCTACGACCGCGCCGTCGACGAACTGTTCGATTCGCTCGACCACTGGGACGAGGTGCTGGCCGACCAGCGTTACCTGGCAGGCGACCGCCTGACGGAGGCGGACATCTGCATGTTCACGACGCTGGTTCGGTTCGACCAGGTGTATCACACTCACTTCATGTGCAACAAGCAGCACATCCACGAGTACGACAACCTCTGGCCGTACCTTCGAGACCTGTATCAGACGACGGGTGTTGCCGAGACGGTGAACATGAGTCACATCAAGGAACACTACTACACGACCCACCCCGACGTGACGCCGTCGCGCATCATCGCGGCCGGCCCGGACCTCGATTTCGAGGGTGACCACGACCGGGACGAACTGCCCGGCGGGCCACCAGAAACGCTGGTACCCACAGTCTGAGCGGCGTGGTAGCTACGGCGACTCGAAGTGAGCGGCGACCCGTTCGCGGTCGGCCGGCGTGTTGACGTTACAGCACCACCCCTCGAACTCGACCGTTTCGACACGCCGGCCAGCCTGAATCAGGAGGTCGACGGCGTCGCTGAGTTCGTACTCGCCGGTGTGACCCGGTGTCACGAGTCGACAGGCCGGGAAAAGTGCCGGCGAGAACGCGTAGACGCCGCGCGGAATCAGCTGTGACGGTGGCTCGGCCGGTTTCTCGACCAGTCCGACCACCTCGCCGTCCTCGATGTCGAAGACGCCGCCTGCCCGTGCGCGCTCGTGGGACACTCGCTCGACGAGCGTCGTCGCGTCGGCGTCGGTTGTTCGATGGCGTTCGACGACCGGTGAGAGGTCCGCATCGAAGACGTTGTCGCCGTTCATCAGCAGAAAATCTCCCTCGATGTGCGGCGCTGCCTGCAACACGGCGTGCGCGAGGCCGAGCCGCTCGCTCTGTGTCGCGTACGCCAGCGGAATACCCTCGAAGGAACTGCCGTAGTACGAACGGATATCCGCGCCGCGATAGCCGACGACGACCACGAGAGAGTTGACGCCGAGGTCGGCGAGGGACTCGAACACGTGCGTCAGCAGTGGCTTTCCGGCAACTTCGACCAGTCCCTTCGGCTGCTCGGCAGTGAGCGGACGGAGTCGAGTCCCCTCGCCGGCAGCCGGAACGACAGCCTGCATATGGGACGGTTGGAGTCCGGCCAGCAAAAACGCAGGGCTGGATTTTAGCCAATCGACTGCATATCTTCGTCGATGAGCGACGGCACCCTGCACTGTGACACCTGCGAAACGGACGTTTCGCGGGCGGCGGCGACGCGAACGGAAACCTACGGCGACCTTGACAGCGACAGTTGGCAGACGCTGTGCTGTCCGACCTGTGGGTCGCGGCTTAAGACTGTCTTCGTCGGCGACGAGTGAACCGGGGCGCAAGCGGCGTGGCCACCGCTCGCAACCGGCGCGAGGGTTTTTGGTTTCAGGGCCAAAGCGTTGTACATGGCCGAATCGCAGTCGCTGTCGCTGGGTGTCGACTGGAGTTCGGGGTCGTGGTTCGCTGTGGCGTTCGACCGGACCGGGTTCGACCACGCTGCCGTCTTCGACGAAATCGGCGAACTCTGGCACCGCTACGAGGAGGTGGCCGACCGCGTGTTCGTCGACATCCCCATCGGACTCATCGAGGAAGGCGAGGACGGCCGCGCATGTGACACCCTCGCCAGGGAGGTACTCGGCCCGCGCAGTCGGTCGGTGTTCACGCCGCCGGTCAGGGAGGCGACGCGACGCCACGGCTACAAGGCCGCAAAGCGTGTCAACGAGCGAAAGTCCGGCCGCAGCCTCTCGAAGCAGGCGTTCAACATCAGCCAGAGCATCGCCGAAGTCGACGACCTGCTCAGAAACGTTCCCGAGGCGCGCGAGACGTTCGTCGAGTCCCATCCCGAAGTCTGCTTTCGCGCACTCGCCGGCGAACCGCTCCAGCACTCCAAACGCAAAGCCGGCGGCTACGCCGAACGGATGCGAACGCTGGCCACCTTCGACGCCGACGCTCCCGCCGCGGTTCAGTCCGCCGCCGAAGCAGCCGGCGACGCCGAGGTTACCGTCGACGACGTCCTCGATGCGACAGTGCTCGCCTACACAGCCCGCCCTGGTCCCGGCGAGCGCTACTCACTGCCGCTCGATCCACCGACCGACGCGAAGGGGCTCCCGATGCAAATTGTCTACCGTGCCAGTGCCCCACTCGTCGAGTGACGTGGGTCACGAATCTGTCAGGTCTTCTCAGCAATAGAGAACGCAGCCCCAGGTTAATGTACGGACGAACGCGTGCGCTCATTGTATGAACACGAGCCTCGATACGGAGGGGGTTTTCGAGGTGTGTCCGGATGCGGCAGCCCTGCTCGATGTCGACGAGGGCAGGATTGTGGCCGCAAACAGCCGGTGTGCCACACTGTGTGGCCGGTCCAGGGAGGGGCTCCTGGGAACGAGTCCGCGCTCGCTCTCGCCGGTAGACTGGACACCTCGGGCGTCAATCGGGGCGCTGGTATCGCGTGCGCGCGACGACCGGGTCACCTTTGATTGGCGCGTCGAGCGGCCAGATGAGCCCAACGTCACGCTCCGGTGTTCGATGCGTAGTGTGCCGGACGAGGACGGACGGATGCTCGTCACCGCCCGCAAGCACGCGACAGACGACCGAACCGCAGCAGGTGCCGTCAGAACCGACGGCGAACTGCAGGAACTGCTCGACGGCATGAACGACGCCGTTCTCGTCGTCGACACCGACGGTAACTTCGTTGACGCCAACCGCGTCGCATCAGAACGTCTTGGCTACACGCGGGCCGAACTGCTCTCGATGGGACCGGTCGACATCGCTCCACCAGACCAGGCCAGGCGAGTCAGCGAGCGCATCCAGAGAATCGAGGCAAACGAGACACTCGTCTTCGAGAGTGTCCAGATGACTGCCGACGGCGAGGAGATTCCGGTCGAAATCAACGCCCGTCGAATTACCTACGGTGACGAACCAGCCATCCTCAGCGTCGCCCGCGACATCAGCCGTCGGAAGGAGCGAACTCGACGACTGCGGACCTTCGAACGGGCGGTCGAACAGGCCGGTCACGCCGTCTACATCACCGATACCGACGGCACAATCGAGTACGTCAACCCGGCGTTCGAGCGCGTGACTGGCTACGATACCGAAGCAATACTCGGGGAGACGCCCGCTGTCTTCAGTACCGGCGACCACGACGATAGTTACTACGAGCGGCTGTGGGAAACGGTTCTGGACGGGAACGTGTGGGACGAGCAAATCGAGAACGAACGGGCCGACGGCGAGCGATACTACGCCGAACAGACAATCGCCCCCATCGTCGACGACGGCGAGGTCGTCAACTTCGTCGCGATTCAGCAGGACATCACCGAGCGCAAACAGCGTGCACAGCAACTCGAACGGTACCAGCAACTCATCGACAACGTCCCCGTGGGCGTCTATCGGAACACGCCCGGGCTGGCCGGCGAGTTCGAGGAAGTCAATCCGGCCATGCTCGAAATGTTCGATGCGGACTCCGAAGCGGCGTTGCTCGACACCCGCGTCGCAGAACTCTACCGGACGCCGAGCCAGCGGGAGCTCCTCACCCGGAAACTCGAACAAGAGGGGCGCATCGTCGAGGAAACGCTCCGACTCGAGACACTGGACGGTGAGCCGTTCTGGGCTGCCGTGACCGCCATCCGCCACGAAACCGACGGCGACGTGTACTACGACGGTATCATCCAAGACATCACCGAGCGCCGCGAACAGGCCCGGAAACTCCGCCTGCGCGAACAGCGATTCCGACGGCTGTTCGAGGGCCACAACGCAGCGATGCTACTCATCGACCCGGACACCGGTACCATCGAGCGTGCCAACGACGCCGCAGTGGAGTTCTACGGCTACGACCGCGAGACACTGACCACGCTACGGATTCAGGAGATTAACCAGCTCGACGACGAGGAAATCGCACACCGCCGGGAAGCCGCCGATGACGGCGATGAAAATCGGTTTATTTTCCCACACGAACTTGCCGACGGAGAGATTCGCCAGGTCGAAGTCGACTCCTCACCGGTCCACACCGGCGAACAGCGCGTCCTGTTCTCGATTATTCACGACGTCACCGAACGCGAGCGAAACCGCGAGCGACTCGAACGACAGAACGAACAGCTCGAAGTACTCAATCGCGTCGTCCGCCACGACATCCGCAACGACATGACCGTCGTTCTCAGCCACGCGGAGTTGCTCGCCGAACACGTCGAGAAAGATGGCAACGAGCATCTCGAGAGCATTACCGAACACGGTGAACACGCCGTCGAGCTGACGAAGACGGTCAGGGAGCTGATGGAGACGATGCTTGACGACGGTACGGTCGAATCACAGGCGTTCACACTCTCAGACGTGCTCATCGCTGAGGTGGAGGACGCCGACGCCGGTCACGACGCCGCCGAGTTCACCGTTGCGGGAACCATTCCCGACGTGCGCGTGACCGGTGACGAGATGCTCTCGTCGGTGTTCCGAAATATTCTCACCAACGCCGTCCAGCACAGCGACGTAGCCGACACCGAGGTGACAATCACGACCGAGGAGACGGCCGACAGCGTCGTCGTCAGCGTCGCAGACAACGGTCCTGGTGTCCCAGACAGCCAGAAAGAGGCAATTTTCGGGAAAGGAGAGCGCGGGATAGACAGCCCCGGCACGGGTCTCGGCCTCTATCTCGTTCACACGTTCGTCGAACAGTACGGTGGCGAGGTCTGGGTGACCGACAACGAACCGAGAGGAGCGGTGTTCCACATCGAATTGCCGAAAGCCGACCCCCAGTAACCGTACTGGGGTTTTTCAGCCCCTCCCGAGAAGGCAGCGCGTATGGAGGATACGCTCTGGTATCTGCTGGCCAGTTCACGCGGTGGCCCGACCAGAGTGGCGCTTCTCCGAGCTATCGACGAACGCCCGCGCAACGCGAACCAGCTCGCCGAAGAACTCGACCTCGACTACACGACGGTTCGGCATCACCTCGATATCCTGCTGGAGAACAACCTCGTCAAGCGGACCGGTGACGGCTACGGCGCCATCTACCGATACACGGACCGACTTGATGCACACCGAGAGACGCTAGAGGAAGTCCTCGCTGTCGTCGAGACAGACGACTGAGGACCAGTCGACGTTCGTAGTGACCAGGTGACAGTCACGTCGATTGTGGACGAAATTTGGACAGCAGCTATGAGCCCCGAGTCGAAAGCATCCGCTGATGAGTCTCTGGCTGAGCCTCGCCCGGCTTGCCGCCGTCGGAAACACCGCTCTCCTCGTGGTCATCGGCGGAATCTGGCTCCGCAACTACCTCGACTACGGAGCCCGCCACACGCTCGTGTTGCTCGTCTTTGCTGGCTTTCTGTTTCTCGAAAACCTGCTCTGGCTGTACGTCTATCTCGTCCAGTCGGATGTCATCGGGTGGTACATCGCCACCACGACCACCGTACAGGTCAGTTTGATGCTCCTGTGTGGCCTGGAGTTCCTCGCGCTGGCGGCGATGACCGTCAACGCCACCCGGTAGATTTCTGGACGAATTTTGGACCAAATTCGGAAAATCTCTTTTGTGATGCCAGACAGGTCTCTACTCGGAGGGTAACCGTGAAATTCACACGACGGACACTCATTGGCGCGGTCAGTGCGGGGCTCGCGATAGGGGTTGCAGGCTGTAACAGCAACGGCGACAGCGGGTCGAACGTGTCTATCGAACAGACAACGAGTGTGACGATGACAGAAAACCAGTTCGACCCGCGGAATATCCACGTCGATACGGGCGCGACGGTCACCTGGACGAACGAGGACAGCAGTGCTCACACGGTGACCAGCGGGTCAGACAACTGGCGCAAGAATACGGAAGTCGCCGCCGACGACGAGACAACACACACCTTCGAGCAAGACGGCGTCTACGACGCGTACTGTCAGTTTCACGGGTCAGACGACCTGTCGGGGATGAGTATGAAGATTGGCGTCGGCGACGACACCATTTCGGACCCGCTCGGCGAGAATGACAGTACCGCCGGCGGCATCTCCTATTGACGCATCGCCAGCAACGCCTCTACCGCGCTCACGGGAACTGCAAGAGAGTGCGAGTGTCACCACTCACCGAACGCAAAGAATGAAAGAAGTCAACTGTCTATCCGCGATGACTGCCGTCGCTTACAGCCGGGTAACGTTCGTCGCCCGCGGACCTTTGTCTGCCTGTTCGATGTCGAATTCGACTTCCTGTCCCTCTTCGAGGTCCGGTCCGCCGACGTCTTCCATGTGGAAGAACACGTCTTCGTCCGCATCCTCAGTCTCGATGAAACCGTAACCGCCAGTGTCGTTGAAGAAATCAACCTTACCTTTCGCCATTTCCCTTCGTCAATGGCGGGGCGCCGTAATAATCCTTGCGAAAGTAGTGTTTCTTTGTAAATATCGAACAATTCGGACGTAAGAGGCGACTACTCGCGTGGATTACCCACTACGCCGTACCCACATCGCCGGAGTTTCCAGTCGATTGGGACGCTCTAGAGGGTGTGAGACAACAAATAGCGGGGCTTTTATTTACGGAATTCGTTCAGCTGTATATGTCAGACGCCATCACTTCGCTGTCGCTGTCCAGTCGGGTCGTTCTCCTCACCGTCACCCAGCTCTCACAGAACGGCGAGACGCCCGCCCACACCGGACAGGTCATCCGAGCCAACGCCGACGGCCTCGATGCTGTCGACGCCGACACCCTCGGCAAGATTTCTGAAGCCGAGGTCAGTCGCGCGCTGAACCGTCTCGAAGACGAGAAACTGGTCGAAATGGCAAATCAGCGCGAGAAATCACCCGTCGGCAAAGGCCGGCCAGCCTACACGCTCGCCGTCGACATCGAGACTGTCCTCGACGAACTGGCCGACGACGAAACCGTTGCGCCGCTGGTCAAACAGGTCGACAACCAGTAACGCTCCCGACGTGCTCCCGGGACGCATCTATTCGAACAGGCCACCAGTCACCGGGTTCAAATCTGACGCTGACACGCCCTGGAAGAACACCCGTTCTAGCTGGGCGGTCAGCTGTCTGTACGCATCGGCAGCGTCGCTGTCCGGTGCCGTCACCACCAGCGGTTCGTCACCCGCCACGTCGAACGCTGCCGGAACCGCTCCCAGCACCGGAAAGTCGAAGGCTGCCTCGATGTCGCTGCTATCCGTCTCCTCGGTCACCCGAACGATGAGTGCCCCGAGAATGTCGCTGTCGACGCGAGTGGCCAACTGACCCGTCTTCGTGGTGTCGGTCAGGGAGACGTAATCCGGCGTCGTCAACAGCAAGACACCGTCGGCCAACGCCAGCGGAACGGTGTTTTCCTGACGCAATCCCGCCGCAGTGTCGACGACGACGACGTCGTAGGCACGCCGGAGCGTCTTGATGACCGTCCGGAGCTTCTGTGGGTTCGCTTCGGCGTACGCTTCCAGCGCCGGTTCGCCGGGGATAATGGTCATCCCACCCGGTGCGTCGGTCAGCGTCTCACTGACAGTTGCCCGTCCAGCGAGAATGTCGTGAAGGCTCTGCTCGTGGTCGACCCCGAGCATCTCGCTGACGTTGGGCATCCCGAGGTCGGCGTCGACGACTGCAACGTCGTACCCGTCGGCTGCCAATACGGCAGAGAGGTTGATGGCCGTCGTCGTTTTGCCAACACCACCGTTGCCCCCGGCGACCGCACACACGTAGCCTGCCATTCGTTACTGCGCAGTCGTGGCCGCCGGTAATTAATCGTTCCCTGTCGGAACCCGACCGGGAATCGTAGCGGAGACACGACCAGGCACGCATCGGTCACGCCTTCTCCGCATCGAAAGGATGGATGAACTACAAGAGTGTACAGTCCCACTGAGAACTATGGCCGAAACCGAAAACAGCCGCGGCCGACTCGCCCGCATAGTTCTCGCCGTCGCCCTTGCAGTGGTCGCGATTCGCTCGTTCCGGAACGGAAAACGAGCGACTGGAGTGCTGGCAGGCCTCGGTGCAGGTGCACTCGGATACAGCGCGACGGCCGAGGAGCATGAGCTAACCGAAGAAATAAACATAGAGACACCTCGCGAAGACGACAGTGCCGGGGAGAGTAGCGAAAGCGACAGTACCGAGAGAACCGGCAGCGTTGACAGCAGTGACACGAGCGACGAAGATGGCAGACTCCGCTGTGCAGCCTGTGGCGACCCTATCGTCCTGGGACAGCGGCGAGGGCCGAATGCGGACAACGAAATCGTCCACAGGACCTGTATGACCGCTCAGCAGTGATTTTCTGAGCGACGTCTCGCCCGTCCGGACTCTCCGCCGGACGCCACCTCGCTGTTTTTTTCGCCACGTGAAATTCGACTCGCTGCGCTCACGAGTCCAGAAGCAACTAACGAATTCACGTGGGTAGAGAGTGAACAGTATGTGTCATATACTGAACCTGCACGACTGTATCAGGCAGGTGAGCCGCTCTATAACAGTGGGTAACAGAGCCATACTAAACACGTGATAGACAAACATACGCGTGATGAACCCCACGGAAGTCGACGAGGAACCCGAGGGGGAGAAAGAAACGCCACTGGTGAGTGTGGTACTGCCGACGTACGACCGGCCTGAGAAACTCACCGACGCAGTCGAAAGTGTCTCTGCACAGCAGTACTCGAACGTCGAACTGCTCGTCGTCGACGACGCGTCACCGACGCCGATGAAATCGGTCGTCGCAGAGGCCGCATCGTCGGACCTCCGGTGGCGCTATCTTCGTCACGACACCAATCAGGGAGCGAACGCTGCGCGAAACACCGGCATCGAGGCTGCCAACGGGGAGATACTCGCCTTTCTGGACGACGACGACAGGTGGGTTCCGGAGAAGCTCGCTACGCAGGTTTCGACATTTCGCGACCGAGAGCCGGAAGTCGGTGTCGTCGTGGTCGGCCAGCAGTTCGTCGATGGCAATCAGGAGACGACGACCCGGGTTCCAGATATCGGACGGACTGCGACGCCGGATTTACTCGCGGGCGGTGTCGGAGGGTCGTTTTCCACGCTCGCAGTCAAACGGTGGGTCGTCGAGGAGGCCGGACTACCGGACGAGCGCCTTCCCACCTGGCAGGACCGGGAGTGGCTCGTCCGACTCTCGTGTCACTGCGAGTTCGCCTCAATCCAGCGACCGCTCGTCATCAGACAGGTCGGCGGGTACAGCCAGATTAGCGACCTGTTTGAGCCAAAGCGAGACGTTACCTATCCGCTATTTCTCGAAAAGTACAGCGAACTCGCCGCCGAATACGGTCTCGAACAGCGGTTCAAGGCTCGGCTCTCGCTGAGCATTGCCAGTTCGGCGCTCGTAAACGGGTATTATCGGGACGCCCGCCGGTTCGCAGCGAAGGCAATCAAGACCGACCCCAGACTCAAGACGGCGTACGCCTATCTGGCGCTGGCGCTGGGCGGCCGCTATACGTACAGAACGGGTGTCCGACTCAAGCGAGCGTTCGACTGACGCTAGGGGTTGGACAATCCGGTTTCGGCACGTTCGAGTGCGCGACCGGCCGTCCTGGCGAGACGGACGAGACAGCTGACGGCGTACGTCCCGAACTGTTGTGAACGGGAAATCCGGTCCCACTCGGAATCGAAGGTCTCTGGAAAGCGAAGCGGGTGGGTCGGAAGCACACCCCATAGATACGACGAGAGCGAGTCGTCGTAGCGGTCCGGATATCGCCGCCATCGTTGCGTAATGCCACGGCCGACGCGGAGGTGCTTGCCGAGCAGCGAACGGAGCGACGATCGGGCAGGATGGACGACACGGGCCGCTGGCACGTACTGAAGCGTCCAGCCCGACTCGGCGACCCGCTGGCCAAACTCGACGTCGCCGCCCGAGACGAGTTGCTCGTCGAACGGGCCGACATCGCGGACGACATCCCTGGCGACCAACAGCGCACAGGTCGGCGCAAAGTCGTTTGCCGTGACGTAGCGCTCGACCGGGAACCCCATCTGGGCGTCGTACAGGCCGGCACACGTCCGTTCCGAGCAGACAATGTCGACGCGACAGCCCGCATACGACGCATCGTGGGCATCCATCGACGCGACTGCCGTTTCGAGCCAGTCGGCGTCGGCAACGACATCCGCATCGACGAAGGCGAGTATCTCACCATCGCTCGCCTCGATACCCGTATTCCGCGCAGCATAGGAGCCCTGTACGTCGGTCTCGCGCTCGACGCTGACGAGGTCGGGGTGCGCAGTGGCAGCCGACCGGGCCACGTCGAGCGTGGAATCGGTGGAGTCGTTGTCGACGACGACGATTTCGTACCGTTCCGCTGGATAGGTCTGCTCGACGAGCGAGCGGACAGTCGCTCGAAGCCCATCGGGGTCGTTGTAGACGGGAACGACGATGGAAACGGACGGGAGCTTGTCGGATGACATCGATACGACTGAGAGTACGACAGTCCATCGCCAGTCGAGAGAATAGTAATGGAGGTCCTACTGCGAAATCGCGTGCGTTCCCCTCCTATCGGCGTCCCGTCTCCGGAATCACGCGACGGTTACGGAGTGTAAAACAATACCAGCAGGTTTCCATGCTTCGGGTCGAATGCAGGAGTCTGACATCTCCCGTCGGGAAAAACTCCAGGGACTATACCGCGTTGCGGCGTACCGTCCGGCTCTGACGGCGTTTATTATCTTCTTCAGCTTCTTCGCGGCGGTGCTCGAAGGTATCGGGATTAGTTTTATTGTGCCGATTATCGAAGTCGCACAGTCCGCAGGCAACCCCACCGAGACCGCCAGCGGATACGCGCTGGTGTTCGTCCAGCTCTACGACGTTCTCGGCGTTCCCTTCACTATCGGGGCGCTCGTCGCCGGCGTCACACTCGTTATGATTGCACGGTTTACCGCGAGTTTCACGATTTCGTGGCTACAGGTTGCGCTGAAGACATACTACGTTCGGCACCTCCAGACCGAGGCGTTCAGCCACGCACTCGACGCTCAGGTCGCGTACTTCGACAAGGAAGGGTCGGACGACGTGATGAACGCAATCGTCACACAGGCGGAGTACGCCGGCAAGGTTATCCGTGATTTCATTGATTTCTTCCAGCAACTCCTGTTGTCGCTGATGTATCTCGGAATCGCGCTCTATCTGTCGTGGGAGCTGACGCTGTTTGCAGCGGTGTTTCTCGGGGGGCTCACCTACGTCTTCAGGAACGTCCTCGAACCCGGCTACGCTATCGGCGACCAGGTGGCCGACGCCAACGAGCAGATTCAACAGAGCGTGCAGGCCGGAACACAGGCCATCCGGGACGTGAAACTGTTCAGGATGGGTGACGAACTGTTTTCGGGCTTCTCGGACCACATCGACCAGTACACCGAAGCGTCGGTCCACCTCGGCCGTAACGAAGCAGCGATTGACAACTTCTACAACCTGCTGACCGCGGTGATGGTGTTCGTGATGATTTACGGTGCGGTCACGTTTACCGGGATGAGCCTCAGCGCCCTCGGCGTGTTTCTCTTCGCAATGTTCCGTCTCGGTCCGCGGGTCAGTTCGATGAACTATCGCTTCTACAAGTTCGAGGGGCGACTCCCGCACCTCGTTCGGACCCAGCAGTTCATCAGAGAACTGAAACAGAACGAGGAGCCGGCTGGCGGCTCTCGACCCGTGCCGGCAGACCCGACGCCAATCGTCTTCGAGAACGTGTCCTTTGCCTACGACGACGAGGACGTCCTTCGGGACGTTTCCTTCGAGGTACACGGCGAGGAGTTCGTCGCGTTCGTGGGACAGTCCGGTGCCGGAAAGTCGACCGTCGCGGCCCTGCTCGCACGGATGTACGAACCCGACGAGGGGCAGATAACTGCCGACGGTATCCCTATCGACGAGTTCGACGCCGGTGAGTGGCGCGGCCGGGTCGCCGTCGTTCGTCAGGACCCCTTTATTTTCAACGAGTCCGTCGAGTACAACCTCACTATTGGGAACCGAGAAGCGACACAGAAGGAGATTGAACGGGTCTGTGACATCGCACAGGTCACGGAATTCCTGGACGACCTTCCCGAAGGGTACGAGACGAAACTCGGTGACGATGGCGTCCGCCTCTCGGGCGGCCAGCGCCAGCGAATCGCACTCGCTCGTGCACTGCTGAAAGATGCCGACGTCCTCGTTCTCGACGAGGCGACGAGCGACCTCGATACGGGAATCGAGGCCGACGTGCAGCGCGAAATCGAGAAGATGGACCGAGATTACGCCATTATCGCGATTGCCCATCGACTCTCGACCGTGCGAAGTGCCGACCGCATTTACACCCTCGACGACGGCCACATCATCGAGCAAGGCGAACACGACGAACTCGTCGACGACGACGGCATGTACGCGAAACTGTACGCGACGCAGTGAACAATTTCGCTCCGACGAGCGCCCACCGGCGCAAATTGCGCGCGTACTACCGGGTCGCGAGAGTTACCTCGTTGCGGTCGACCTCGGTGTCGTTGACGAACACGCGGACGTGTTCTGTCGAGAGAAACGTCGTAATGTCGCCGTCGAAGCGAAACGAATCGACACCGCGTTCCGGCCCGACCCAGTCGAGGGCGGTGTACCCATCGGTCTCTGGTTCGGCATCGACTGGCGCAATCCCGCCCGTGGTCGTCACCGCGAAATAGCCCGTTCCAGTCCCGGTGCTCTCGACACGAAAGGTCTGTGAGAGCGAGTCGGGGTCGACGGTCGGCCCGCTCGTGTCGATGTCGTCCGGGTCGACGACTGACCCGTTCCAGCGGACCGTCGCCGTGCCTTTCACCAGTAGCGTCTCCGGTTCTCCCTGCACGTAGTGGGTGTCTGTTCCGGTCGCCGGCCCTAGCCAGTCGAGGGTTGCCGTCCCCGTGGTGACGCCCTCTCCGCCCGCTGCTCTGGTGACGCCGGCTTGCGAGGCGACGAAAAACGCAGCACGGCCGTCCTCGGCACCCTCTTTGGTGACCGTCAGGGTGTTCCGTGCGTCTCCGCTGGTGTCGTCGCCGACAGTCAAGAACAGCCCGTCTGCCGAGCGCTTTCCCACCAGAACCCTCCGCGAACCGACAGCGATGCTATCGAAGAATGCAGTGTTCCCCGGACGCTCCGCGACGACGCGCTCTAGCCGGGAGCCGTCGCTACTGACGAGTGCAGCGACCGCGCGGTCGTCACGCTGTCCAAGAACGAGAAGTGAGCCGCTCTCTGTTCGGCGAACTGTGTGACAGAGCACGTCGATTTCCCGTCGCCACTGGACGCTCCCCTCTGTATCGACACTGAACAGATATCCCTGTCTGTCCTCCTCGAACAGCGCGTCTTCCCAGCCGATTGGCGGGCTCGCTTCACCCAGAATCGCGGCGAGGACGTACCCGTCGGCAGTTGGTTCCACGTCGACGAACTGCAGGTCGTCGGTTCCGAGACTGTACGTTCGGTCCCACTGGACGTCGCCATCGGGCGTGATTTCGACGAGCCAGCCGGCAGACGACGAGTCGTCGGTCCCGAGTGTTTCACCCGCGAGCAGGTAGGTTCCACGGCCGGTCTCAGTGACGGCGTAGAACTCGTCGTGTTCGGGGTCGTCACCCCAGTCGTCGTAGCCCTCGCCGCGGGGATTGTACATCCGGTTCCACAGTACGGTTCCGTCGGTATCGAGAGCGACTACCCACCCCTCACCGGTTCGGTCGTCGTAGGCTGACCCACCGAGAGCACGGCCAGCGAGGAGATAGCCGTCTCGGTCGGTCGCGACCACACCGTCCCGAAATTCGTTCACAAACGAGTCAGTCTCGGCACTGATATCCCACTGTTCCCACTGACTGGTGCCCTGTGCGTCGGTCTTGACCAGCCAGCTCTGTAACGAAACCGGGCCGCCGTCAAAATACCCCCCGACCTGGAGATGCCCGTCCCCGCTGTCGGGCAACGCGAAGTAAAACTGACCGACCTTGTCAGGGATGACCTCGCCGGCATCTCGTAACGGCGGCGGCGTATACGTTCGTGACCAGACCTGCTCACCGCTGTCGGTTCGCTTTTGTATCTCCCCGATCGCTATCGGAGACGTCCCGCCGCCGGCACCTGGGAAATTCGTTACTCTCGCACCACTGAGGAGGAAGCCATCATCTGCCGTCCGAACGACCGAGTTGTACCAGCCCGCTCCCTCTCGGTCAGCAAGTTGGGCCTGCGGTCCAGAATCACGGTGGCCGACCGTACCACCGTCAGTACTGATTCCGAGTTCGAGACTTACCACAGCAGCCGTTTCGAGTAATTGTCGTCTTGATAGATTCATACGTACAGGTTCTCCGTGTGCCACACTTCAGTACATCTACAATTTGAATAGGGTAAGATAGAAAGCAGTATTCACCGATTGCAGCCCTGAATTCGGTACTCAGATGCGACCTATTTATTACATCGTTGCCTCGTGTATTCCTATGGAAACTGACGTGTGACACGTTACAAATGCTGTGTTGTGGTTCGTCGACCACGCTGAGCTATAGTAGCCACTGAAAGCCATTGCACACACGACCGCACGAGGGCGGTGCGGTCGGTGTGTAAATCGTTTCAGTTGTTACTATATTTCGTAGCACAGTCAGCATTGGCCACACGCTGGCATCACGGCAATCGATACCGACGGTTCAGCCGGGGGTTCGGCGACGCCTACTTATACGAGAGCGAACCGAACGGCGGGTGAATGACGAGACGACTGGTAGAACGGTTCCAGTCAGGGCTCCGTTCACTTCGGCGGAACGGGGCAGTTTCGACGGCGTTTGCCGTCGCTCAGCGCGTCGGAGTTACGCCGCACGGTCAGTATTACTACTACCGCGCACGACGGCGAGCACCGGGAGGGTCTGCGAGCGTCGAGCCGTTCCGGACTCTGGAGGTCGACCCCGCAGCTATCGAGTGGCTCTCGACGGGCCGATTCGACAAGTGGGGGAACCTCGGCGAGGTCCGAGACGGTAGCTGGGACGAGCCGTTGATGCGATTCGATGCGACGCCGACGTTCAGAACACTCCGTCAACGCTACGTGGAAGGGAAAGACTGGGAGGAAACCGAACTGTACCGGAACGGGCTCGCACGGCTCTGGCGCGGCAAGCGAGGATGGCACGGGAGCTGGACAGAGGCAGAACTGAAACAGCGCTGCAAGTCGGTCGACGACCTGTACGAACGGCTCTCCTCTGAGGGGTATCGGTCACAGGCCGAACTGACCGGCGAGCCGACGGCCGAACGGCTCCGTCAGGGGGAGTTCAAACGGTACGAGAGCGATATCGCGGTTCACATCGCCCGTGACGGGTCGTTCCGCTTCGTCGACGGGCGACACCGCCTGGCACTCGCGAAACTGCTCGGCCTCGATAGCGTCACTGTTCAGCCGGTCGTTCGCCACCAGCAATGGCAGCAAACCCGGCGGCGCGTGGCCGAGAATGGAGTCGACGCGATCTCGCCGGAGCTGCGGTACCACGCTGACCTGCTCGACGTTCAGGAGTGAGTCCCAGCACGTGCTGGAACGTCCGGGTGGTCCAGTCGCTGCCCCTGTCTGGCCAGCGTTGCCCGGCGGTCCATCCACGACTCGTGGCGGACCAGAAAGACGACCGGCACGCGCTCGAGGTCGAGCAACTTCGCGAGAGCCAGTCGATGTTTCCCGCAGACCAGGAGGAGTTCGCCGTTCCGGCCGATGTCGACGGTGATTTCGTGGCGGAGACAGTGACGGAATCCGACGCTTGGGTCGCGCCCGAGTCGCTGCCGCTGGCTGTGATATCCCTCGCGTTCGACCGACTCGAAGAGGTCGTCGAGCAGCCGACACCGGCGTCGGACCTCGGCCTCCGTCTCACATTCGTGCCAGACGCGTTCCGGAGTTGGTTCGGAGACGAGTCGGAGTGCCTCCCTGACCAACTCGGTTTCCTCCCAGGGGACACCGTCCTCGAAGTGAGCCGCGAACGAACGATACAGCACGGAGTCCTCGAACGTCTCATCGACGAAGAGAGACGCCGGTGGCCCATCGTAGGTAGAATCGACCGGTGGCGTCTCCCGCACGTCCCAGTCACCCGACTGGACCGCCCCGAACAGGTCCAGGCGACCACGGTACGGCGGATACTCACGTCGGGTGTGACGACGGATGCTGTCCGGGGAGACCCACTCGAGCCGAAACGGGTCGACAGGTGGGTCGTAGCCGGCAACGTCGTTCACACACCGCCGCCGGTAGTAGGCGCTCGCGAGCCACCAGTGAACTCGCGGATGGACGCGAGGGCGGCTAATCGCGTACTCGAGGCCGGTCCGAAGCAGTTCCCCCACTCCGTCCGTCTGGTACACGTTCCTCGCGGTCCGGAGCACGGTGGACGGCGACGCTCCCCCAGTTGCCATGGCTAGAGGAATCGGACCACCGGGGGGATAAGTACACAGTCACTACTCGGTGGTTGTTGCGGTCGTCTCGGTACCGGCTCTGCCGGGCCAGGGCGCTCAGTACTCCGAGAACTGCCAGAGTGCTGTACGGAGCTCCGAGTACCGTTCCTCGGCGACAAGCTCGGAGACGAGCTCAGCAGCCTCGAAGAAGATTTCCTCAAGCAACTCCTCGAATCGCTCGCGCCGTTCGGGGTCGGAACGAACGATATCGAACAGCGAACGACACCGGTCGACGTAGTACTGTGAGAACTCGCCGCCTTTGTCGAAGACACAGTGTGGGACGATGTGTGCGAGTTCGTCTGCCGGTTCCGGGACGTAATAACATCCCTGTTGGCGCCGCCGAGCGAGCAGTCTCCGAGTCACGGATGGATCGACGGGAATCCGAGTCCCATCCATCGGCGAACTGTAGGCGAGGCCATCGCGGAGGTCGACCATCGCTCCGTTCCGGTATCGCTTCACGTTCCGGTGTCTCGGATTCCCGACACTCGGTCGCTCGCCGGTGACAGCCATACGGGCAACCTCGACCGGAGCGCTGGCGAGTCGGTTGACTGTCGTTTCCGGATTGCGGACGGCCATCCGGATTAGTTCGACTCTGTCGCCACTGTCGGCCCCTTTGGAGGAGAATCCCAGAGACTCACAGATGTCGACCCCCGTCTGGAACTGCTCGGGGTGGAAGACGATGTCGAGGTCACCGTCATCGTCGACGGTCGCGTCCGGCAGATTGTCGTACTTCCGAGGGACAACATAGGCAATCTCCCGCTCGTTGAGGCGGTCGAACAGTTCGCGATAGCTCATCGTTCGAGGCCTTTCGTCTCTTCGAGTCGGTCTCTCGCCGCAGACACCACCCGAGTGAACTGTTCGAGTTCGTCGATAGTAAGGTCCAGCCGGACAGTATCGACGTGGAGATGAATCCGCCCGTTTCGGTTCAGTTCGATTCGATACTCGGTCCCGTCGGAGAGTTCGAACTCGGCCAACTCCCGTTCAACGATTCCCATCGTCGAGCACCTCCATGGCAGATTCACACTCTTCGGCGAACCGTCGGAAGTCCTCCACCGAGAACTCGAAGCGAACGTTGCGATAATGGATGTGCACGGCCTCGCCGACGTTGTCATCGACGACGAACTTCCGTGCGTCCAGTGCTGGCGCGGGGTCGATATCACCCGCCGCCAGGTCGTAGCTGAAGACGTTCATACCGACGTACTACGTTTCTCTCTATATAATTATAGAGAGCAAAGAGAACGCTTCGTTGTCCGGAGTCGAGCGACGAGGATGGCAGCCAAGTCACTATCGACCCCCTTCGCAGAATTACATCACGTCTAACACTCACGAGGCAATTCATCACAGCGGGACAGCGCGCAAACCAACGAATGAAGTTATTGGTAGCTGATACGGGGAATCCGAACGTGTCCCCCAAACGTATCTGAGAGACACAGATACCATAAAATACTCAGTAGATAGCGGAATACGACTCTGCATCCGCTTGGCCGCCCTCTACAAATGACTCGACAAACAGAGCAAATCAGCCGTCAGACGGTCGCCGCTGGTTACAGTCAGTTCCGTGACCGACTCGACCCGGTCTGGAAGCGGATTCGCTCGCGGTTCGCCGTCGATACCCGCGCACTCGCCGCGCTCCGAATCGCACTCGGGCTCATCCTTCTCGTCGACCTCGTTCATCGTGCCGGCTACATCGAGCTGTTCTACACCGACGCTGGCGTCTACCCGGTTGCGGCATACGAAGCGACCTACACCAGGTACAACGGCCTCTCTATCCACGCGCTGTCCGGTGCACTGTGGGTCCAGCAGTTGCTGTTTGTCGTCGCGGGGCTGTTCGCCGTCGCGCTGATACTGGGCTACCGGACGCGACTCGTCGGCGCTGTGTCACTCGTGTTGCTGTTCTCGTTGCACGGACGGAACCCAGCCGTGCTCAACGGCGGTGACCGTCTGCTTCGTGTCCTGCTGTTTGTCTCGCTCGTGGCACCGCTGGGCGAACGGTGGTCAGTCGACGCGCTGCGTCGCGGGTCGGCCCGTTCCAGCGTCACCAGTTTCGGGACCGCCGCCGTGCTGGTCCAGCCGATTGTCGTCTTCACGTCGAACGCGATTTTGAAACATCGCGGCGAGAACTGGTACGCGGGTGATGCGCTCGAAATCGCGATGAAAAACGATGTTATGACGATCTATCTCGGTAACATTCTCGTCGACTATCCCGCTCTCCTGACGGTGCTCAACTACACCTGGGTGATACTGCTCGCCGGTTCGGCCGTGTTTCTCCTGTCGACAGTCGGGCGAGTGCGAGCACTCGCCGCGGTGGCGTACATGTCTGTGTTCGCGGGGATGGTCGTGACGATGGCTGTTGGCCTGTTCCCACTCGTCCTCATCGCGTCGGTGCTACCGTTTCTCACAGCGCCGTTCTGGGATGCGCTGGCACGACAGGTGCCGGCCCGGTGGGCAGAGCGGCGACCGACCGCGGCATCGCTTGGCCCCCTCGGACGTCCCCCGATAGAGCAGCGACTCCTCGAGAAAGTGCGCGAGCGTGGCAACGAGTTCGCCGCATCCTACACCGCATCGTACGCACGGTCGCTGTTGACCATCGCAGGCGTTGCCGTCCTCGTCTGGATGCTCCTGTTTGCCGCGGCCGATGTCACCGACTATGAGGTTCCGGATGGTATCGACTACAGCCACCTCGACCAGCAAAGCTGGGGATTGTACGCACCTGACCCCGCCGAAGGGTACAGCTGGTACGTCGTCCAGGGGACGCTTGCAAACGGGTCGACTGTCGATGCACTCGACGGCGGCGGGGTAGATTTCGACCGCCCACCAGACGCGTCACAGGAATACGAGACCTTCCGACACCGCAAGTTCATGCAGTCTGTCAGCCGCTCCGGGGGTGAGAACACCTCCGGCGTTATCGCCGAGCGCTATGCCAGTTGGGCCTGTGAACGGGCCAACACCGAACACGACGGCCGAGTCGAACAGATAACGCTCTACCAGTTGTACCAGCCGAGTCCGCTCGACGGCAAGTTCGAAGACACCTACGAGATACCGGTTATCGAACGTGACTGTGACCCCGCGTGAGGACACCCTGCAGTGAAAGACACGACACGAACCTTGACCATGCAGTCACCGTTTGTGTCAGAGCGCCACTATAGTAACAACTGAGACGATTTACATACCGACCGCACCGCACTCGTGCGGTCGTGTGTGCAATGGCTTTCAGTGGCTACTATAGTACAGACCGAAGGTCGACAGTACACGAGGAGGAGTTTCGAGAGTTCGACGGGGATTTCAACCGGATTCCGGTTCAAAGGTTTTGTTGGGCCCTCAAAATTGTGATAGGTTTCAGCAGCCGTGCTGGATAGACAGCGCATATTTACCAGTGATTGGTGATAGCGAGATTGCCACGTCGTACCAATGCTTCTCCAATAGTCTCATGTGTCCATGGTGTCAGTCGGCAGTTATGGTTGACAGATGTATCTCTCGCCGTCGGCTGCTCGCAGCCGTTGGCGGTATTGGTGTTCTCGCTGGATGTACCAGTACAACTGAAGATGAGTCCCAACCTTCCACTGCCACCCCAGACGGAGTCGATCAGGCGACAGAGCAGCCCACCACCTCTGTCAACCCAGACCAAACCTCGACACCCTCCGAGGAGACCGAGCAAGAGACGCCAACAGAGCAGGCAACAGACGTCATCTACCTATCTCCCAACGGTGATGATGGGAATCCGGGTACAGAAGACGAACCGATGGCAACAGTTCAGCAGGCGCTCGTTGAGGTCGGACCAGGAGACACCATTCACCTGCAACCCGGAGAGTACACGGGAAAAATGGCGACAATCAAGCCCGGTGAGCCGGACAATCCGATTACAATAACCGGCCCCAAAGAGGCAGTTCTCAGGCCGTCAAAGGAAGTCGATGAAAAGCATTGGAATCCCCTGGTCATCCAACATTCACACTACCGCTTGACAGGGATCACAATCACTGGCCTCCACACGCCTGATGCGCCGGACCAACCAGAGTCCTATGTGAAGCGACTGTTGAAAGTCTCTCCCCGGCCGGAGTCATCGGAGTACGTGGAAGACGTGACGGTCGCACCCCACGGGATCGGGAACTCGCAAACGCAGTTGATCAACGTAATCCGGGCCAAAGACTGCGAGTTTGGTCCATTCAAGATGATCGGACCAGCTGGCGTCGAGTATCTACACGGTGACAAACAAAGTCATCAGGGCGAGATTTTGTATCTCGGGTCGCCACTACAGACGTATGCAGATGGGGCTGATGGCTATTTCTGGGACGAATACGATCGGACACGAAACATCCACGTCCACCACATTGACAACAGTGAGGGGTATCACCACTCCGAGATCGTTGACTGCAAAGATGGGACTGAAAACATCACGATAGAGTACTGCACGGACGCAGGCGGGTCTCGAAACACCGAG
Source organism: Haloarculaceae archaeon (assembly GCA_036625595.1). Taxonomy (GTDB): domain Archaea; phylum Halobacteriota; class Halobacteria; order Halobacteriales; family Haloarculaceae; genus Salinibaculum. Next base: position 32,841 of record JAZKTK010000015.1, read on the forward strand.
CCGTTCAGTATTCAGTCCATCCACGTGCGTGGACACAACTGTACGTTCCGCTGGAATCGATTAGCTGGCGGTGAGGGGAACGGAATTGAGGTCTACAAGCCCGGTTCGGATGAGTTGTATCCGGAATTCGGCTTCGATGAAGAGGTCGTCGACAGAATCTCAACGGACAACGAAATCTATGGCAACGAAATCCATGATTTCGGGAATCTGGCGATTGCTTTTGACAACGAGACACGAGACGCGCAGCGACATGTCTGTGGAAACGATATCCGGGGAGAGACAAATGGAATGCCAGAGAAAGAGTGCGCTGAAGACCTCCCCAGGGGCGATGGAATCGGCCACACTGGCGGCAACAGTCCTTGGTCGTGAGAGAGGGACTTGAATGTGGACTCTGGAAGAGTAGTTCCGAACATAACACTCTCTCATCGATGCATACAATCACTGAACAGGCAACCCGAAATGCACCCGTGTGAACGAATCCATCTGCAAGATGTATGCTCTGTATCTTGCACGGGACTATTGACAGCTGTGGACATTAGGTTATTTCCAGCGTTACATCGCTCACCTGTATTCAGCAGTCCGGTCCTCTCAGAATTGCGAATATTCACCACCCTCGTGTGAAATAGCGAGGCTTCGCTCCAGATTATGAACGACGCAGTTGACAACGGGTTCGCAAAGCTGCTTCCACCAACGATACGACCGCACGAATGCCCCGAATTTCTGTTTGATCGCCGCGTTGACTGTCTCGGCCATGCATCGTCGACGGGAGAGGTCGCTGTCCAGCCGTGCATTCCACGCCGTGTGAAGTGGGATAAACTCCCGATGCTCGATGAGCGGCCGAATATCGTGACCCCGGGTGAGACACCGGAGCTTCTGGTCGTCACGTCGAGCGCAAGACTGTGTCCCGTTCTCAGTAATTTGTCGAAATTCAACTAAAGGATGGCTGGCACTCTCGTTAACCGGCGGCAAAACGAGGCCTGGGTTAGCTATGAAATCGGTCCCAGATTGGCGACGAACCGGCTGACAGTTTCGTGCAAGAGCCATCAGCCTACTTTTTTTGCGGTTGCTTCGGAGTAGAGGGCCTATAGGATCGGTTCGTCTCCCAACCGTTCAACACTGTCGATAAATCCGACAGCTCTCTCGAAAGTTCCGCCGCCCGACTAGTGACGTTTTGGGCTATTTCTCGCTGGTCGTTCCCGAGAGACTGTGCTTGCTCGACCCGGTTTTGATTTCCCCCACCGATATCCCTGACGACGTCGACGATCGCAACTGTCTCGTCAACCGCTTCGGTCTGTTCTTCGATGATAGTAGAAACGTGTTGCAGTTCGCTATCTATGTCCTCTACGTGAGCGGTAATTCGTTCGAGCGCACTGATTGCATCTTCGACAGTTCTGGTTCCCTCTGCAACTGTTTCGTTGACTGATCTGGCGTTGCTGGTCGTTTCGCGTGTCGTCTCCCGGAGCCGAGCAAGCGAGGCTTCGATCTCTGCGGTGGCTTCTTTGGTCTCTTCGGACAGGGCTTTGATTTCCTCTGCCACAACGCTGAATCCCTCACCGCTCTCGCTCGCACGAGCGGCTTCGATCGAAGCATTCAGCGCAAGCATATTCGTCTTGTCAGCAATCTCTGTGATGAGGGTGATTACCTCCTCGATTGCCTCGACTTCAGTTTCCAGTTGCGTGATTTGGCTGGTGGTCTCTTTGGTCGTCCGTTCCATCTCTGCCATCGCCATTACTGCTCGCTCCGTCGCTTGACGGCCACTTTGGCCTGCTTTGCTTGCCTCGCGAGCGGTTTCTGCGATATCATCGATAGCTTCGTCGCTCTCCTCAACAGCAGTCCTGAGGCCGTTGGTTCTTTCGAGTACAGCATCGAGATTGTGTATCTGTTGTTCACCACCCTTCGAGATTTCGTCCAGTCTTTCGGTGACGTTGATGAACGTTTCTTCGAGCTCTTCGGCACGGGTTACGACTGAACCGCTATCCGAAACGGCACGTTCTGTCGCTCCTTTGGCCTCGTGGACAGTTGCTTCGAAGTTATCCATGAGCTGATTGAACGCGACGGCCAACTCCGCAGTTTCGCCAGTAGCTCTGTCAGGGTCCATCCGCTGGCTGAGGTCCCCTTCTGCCGCTTGCTCGATCACCCCTTTGTATGCTGTCGTAGCGTCTTCGCTATTTCCGCCGGGGGATGTCTGGACATCATCCCCTCCCGCACCCGGAGTAGATTCATCCATGCTACGATACACTAACTGCGAGGTATTTGTTTAAATTTTCCCACAATTGGGAGGTCATACGACCACTAACCGCGGTTCGATTCTTGGCGATACGGACAGTCGTGGCTGTGTTCGGTTATATCGAAATACCAGATGCGAACCAGCGCATCGTGTGACGAGAGAATGTCGCCGCCCGGTTGTGAACTACGCTCAGAACTGCTCGCTTCGCTGTGCCATTCTTGCCTCGTTCAAATCCGCTTGGACACCATTTCTGCTGCTCGCCGTATTGTTCGTAGTAGAACTGCCACCTCCCAGCATCTGAACAGTTTTCCTCCGGAGGACAGGCAGGCACCATTTGAATATTTGAGTTGTGCCAAATTATTTGACCTAGCGGACGCAAGAATCAACACAAATGGTTGAACCGAACTCGGGGTCGTGGACAAATAGTATGAGCGGGCGCGAGCGCGTCCGGCACGTCGTGGAACTGCTGGACGAACCGACGCCGGTGCAGGAGATCGCAGACCGGGCAGACGTCTCGCGCGCGACAGCCGACGATGAACTAAAGCGACTGGAGAGTGACGACTGGGTCACGGAAACGACCGTCGACGGGTCGAAAGCCTACGATCTGAATCCCGTGCGGATGCTCTTCGACGAAGTGACTGACCTGATCGAAGCACATTCGCGTGACGAACTGGAGAGCCAGCTCACGGAACTGAAGGACGAACAAGAAGAGCTGGCTACGGAGTACGACGTCAGTTCGCTCGATGAGTTCCGGGAACAACTCGCGGACGAGGAGTTCTCGGCTGCGGAGCTTCGTGACCGTCGTAACGTGA
>JAZKTK010000112.1:0-9160 GCA_036625595.1 Haloarculaceae archaeon
TGGTGGTTAGCCTACGGGCGGCGCTATTGCCTGTTCTTCATTTTTAATGATCTATTGTCAAGTCGTGCAGATAGAAAATGACGGCTAAACCGTTATTCGGATACTTCGTAGTTTCGTAGCGTCGCAGAGTCAGTTCCCTGCTCGTTCTGCCAGGTGATTTTGATACTATCGCCATCATCCACTGCTATCGTCACAGAGTCGCCCGATGAGATCTCACTGCCTTCTCCGTATTGGTCAGCCTCGTCCCAAGACACGCCGTCGGTGTGTTCCGACGACCCTCTTATACTCAGTTGCTCTGCGTTGATGGTTGCACCACCCGAATGTGTCACGGTGAGATTGCCGTCATGGTTTGTGTAACTACTGCCAAAATCATCTTTTGTGGTGTCAGACCCATCGTAGTCAAAATTAAAACTCGCCTGCGGAGCGGTGTCACTAACCTGTTCGCCGAGACCCAGCACGAACGTCGCGATGACGGCCGCCAGAATCACGGTAATGGCGACCATCAGAATGACGCCGATGACCGGGCTGACTGCGTCGTCGTCGTTGAAGAGCTGTTTCAGTTCCATAATTTGCCTGTTTCGTGCGCCTGCCGTCTCGGCCGTCGCAGGGTCACCCGTGCCTCCGTAGGTGAATCCTACCACCCAACCGCGCCGGCAGCTGCGCTTCACTTTATTCAGAAGCTGTGGCGCTATATAAATGCTGGCGTTATATCGACGAATGATACTGGAACGGCTGCATCGTGCCGTCTTGCGGCACTTTGCCACTCGATATGTTACACTGATCGTGGCGTCAGTAGGTGCTGTTTACTCGCCGTGAGTAACCTCTGCTATCGGTCGCCCATGCTGTTGGGCATCCTTCTGGAGAGACAGTCGTCACTCCGAGGTACCGACATGCTTCAGGAGCGTACAGTCGACAGTATCAGAGGGTGTCATGCAACTCTTCACACGGTGCTGTTTTCGAATGGTCCACCGCGAAACAACTGTTCAGTAAGTGTGCGGAATGACCACCAGCATCCGGCGGCGAAGCCGCCGGTTCACCGGACGATCGAAGCGAGTCCGGCCTTTTTCACCCATGTTTTTGCCGTGAGCGGTGAGCGCGAAGCGCTCACCCGAACGGGAAAAAGATGGTCTGTATTGAGCACTTCACGACTTGCTTGAGAAGTCGTTACGCCTGTTCACGGCATAGCAGTAACATCGTCACCACCGCCACCAATATCCCGAAGCGGAACGTCACCAGAGATCTCGATATCGTCGTACCACAGTCGCGGCTTCTTCGCCTGTCCGTTGTCCTCCAGTCGGATCAGCCCGTAGTCAGCCAGTTCACGGACGTTCTCGGTAACCTCTGGTGGGTGGCGATCCACGAGTCGGGCCAATGCCCGAATGCTCTCGGGCTCGTGCTCGGCGATAGCCTCCAGTAGTTCCAGATTCGTCTGCCGGAAGATGCGGCCAAACGTTTCCAGACTCTCAACGACGAGCCGTGAGGGCTCGGGCTCAACGTCCTCGCCAGCGTCAAGCGCGGCCAGGGTCTCGGAGAGATCGGAGCGATCGGGTGCGGTGCCGATGTAGACGTGTAGGGTGCGGGTCATGGTGAGTTTCTCCTGTGGATGACGTCGACTACCAGTCAGCTCGTTTCTCGGGCGGGAGCGCAGCCCGCCACACCTCGTATAGCGATTCCAACCCGGGATACTCGATGTCGAAGGTCGCCCCGCCGATGTGAAGGTCGTGCGGCCCGTGGTGGTTGTCGAACCGGATGGTGGGGTGTTCTGCCCCTGCTTCCCCGTAGTGAAAGGCGTCCTTGATGCCCATCGGGAACTGCTCAGACTCTGGCACCGACAGCACGCGCACACGGGCCACGGCCCCATCATCGTAGGCGACCTTCTCATCTCGCACGACCGTGACGTCGTCGCCCATCGCTATCTGTTAGTATGAACCCTAACGGTGTAAGTGTTAGGTCTGAGGCTAACACAGCGCGAGAGTGAGCGAGTAGTACCTAAACTCGCTCAGACACCCTCAGCTTCTTCCTGTCTGATTGGACGTGAGCATTCGCGCGAACGAGCGGTCCGAAGGACCCGGTCGTTCACGCGATTCACCGGACGAGCGAAGCGAGTCCGGCCTTTTTTGCCCCTGTTTTTGCCGGGAGCGGTGAGCGCGTGGCGCTCGCCCGACCGGTAAAAAGGTACTCTGTGTTGACCGCCGCTCTCTCTGACGCTCTCGACAGTATCAGGAAAGCTCCGCCGCGAGTTCGTCTGCAACCTCTCCGCCGAGGTGTGTCTTCGTCCCGACGACGCGTTCGGTGCGCTCTGGTCGGACGATGACGGCTTCTGTTTCGTCTGCGCCCATCACGCTCGCGCGGTTGGCGACGACGAAGGCCAGCCCCACCCGGTCGAGGATGTCGCGTGCTCGCTCGACAATCTCCGTCTCGTCTCCTCCGGTTTCGGCTTTGAATCCGACGATAGGGAGGTCGGGGTGCTCGTCGCGGACCGTATCGATGAGCTTCGGCGTCGGCTCCAGTTCGAGCGTGAGGCTGTCCTGGCCCGAACGTATCTTCTCGGGGCTCTGTTCGACGGTGTAATCGGAGATGGCCGCCGCCGAGACCAGCGCGTCGGCGTCGTCGGCGTGGGTCTGGACCGCGGCGAGCATCTCCGCGGCGCTCTCGACCTGCTCGACGGTCGCCCACGTGACGTCCGGACCGTCGTGGACGACGGTCACGTCCGCACCGCGAACGTAACAAGACCGGGCGACCGCCCGGCCGGTGCGCCCGGATGCGCGATTCGAGAGCGTGCGGATGGGGTCGATGGATTCGGTCGTCGCGCCGCTGGTGACGACGACGTGCTCGCCGGCCAGAGAGTCCTCGGTCGTCGCCCGCGCGAGTTCGGTCACGATGTCGCGCTCGGCGGCAATCTTGGCCTTGCCCTCCTCGATGCGCGGGTCGACGAAGTCGACGCCCCAGGATTCCAGTTGGTCGAGCGCGTCGAGCACGCCGGGATGGTCGTACATCGGTTCGTGCATCGCCGGCACGACGACGGTGGGTATGTCCGCACCGAGTGCCGTTGTCGCCGTCGTGGTCACCGGCGTGTCGTCGATGGCGGCGGCCATCTTCCCGACGGTGTTGGCCGTCGCCGGCGCAATCAGGAGGGCGTCGGCCCACCCGTCGCGGCCACAGAGTTCGACGTGCTCGATACTGCCTGTAATCTCGGTGACGACGGGGTTATCGGTGGCGTACTCCAGCGCCCACGGATGGATGATGCTCTCGGCGGCCGATGTCGTCACTGCCCGGACCGTGGCCCCCTCCCGGCGTAGCTCGTGGGCGAGTTCGACCGTCTTCACAGCGGCAATCGACCCAGTCACGCCCAGCGCGACGTTCACTCCTGCCAGCATACGTGCACTCCCGTGGCCCGCGGACATAAATGCGGGTGGGCTCACTCCTCGACGCTCGGGTGCTGGGTCGGCTCCTCCGGATGTGGCTCGCTGAAATGCGACTGCATCACTTCGCGGGCTTCCTGTTCGCGTCGTTCGCGTTCCTCGTCGGTAATCTCCTCACAGCCCGGCGGCACGTCGCGGTCCCGGCCGGTGAAGTATCCGTCCGGTGCGACCCAGTCGTGATAGAAGGGGACTTCCGATTCGTCGATGACCGTCAGCGCGACGCTGGCACCGTCGCCGGCCGCGACGATAGTCTGGTGGTGTTTCTCCGCGATGCGGCCAGCGGCGTACAGCCCGTCCGCGTCGCTCTCGCCGTGTTCGTCGACGTCGACGTACGTCTTGCTCCCGCGCTGGACCAATCCCACGTCGATGTCAGCCAGGTACTCCGTATCGGCCCAGGAGGTACAGATGACGTAGTCTGCAGTCAGTCGCTCGTCTGCGCCGTCGACGTGGACGTCGAAGCGGCCGTCGTCTGCGATGCTGACGCGCTCGACGCGTCCCTCGCGGATGGGGCAGTCGTTGCGCTCGGCCTGTTCGCGGGTCAACTCCAGAAAGCGGCGTGCGTTGACACCGGCCGGAAAGCCGGGGACGTTCTCGAGGTGTGCGTTCCGTTCGAGAATCGGGTCGCCGCCGTCCAGTACCAGCGTGTCGAGGCCCGCACGCGCGGTGAAAATTCCGGCAGTCAATCCTGCTGGTCCGGCTCCGACGATACAGACATCTCGTGTCTCCATACCCGTCTGTTCACACCGACCGACCAGAATCTGACGGATTCCGAGTCACACCGGTTCGGGCGTCGCCGTCCCCGTCAACACCCTGAACGTCCCCGCGAGACACTCCTCGCTCAGCGACGACTGGACGAGGAGGTCCCGGACTACCTCCTGGTCGGGTCCCGCCGCGAAGTAGACGTACTGGTCGAACTGCACGAGACCGAGCGTCCCGTTGTCGTGACCGCCCTGCGCGCGCTGCCGTTCCGTCCCCTCGTCGGCTGCTGCGGCCGAACTGAACTCCGTGACGCTACTGTAGTACTCCTCGCCGTCTGGCCCGCGGTAGAGTGTGTACGCCGTGCGCTCGACGCCGTCGTCGTGACTCCCATCGGTCGTCGTTACGTCTCCGACTCTGTCGTAGCTGTCACTCTGGGGGAGCGCTGCCGTGAGCGACCCACTCGGTGGCCGACAGGCGGACGTATCACCCGGGTCCACTGGTGTGGGTGTCGACCGCTCTCTCTCGTTCCCGCCGCTACAGCCTGCCAGCCCTGCCGTCGAGGCAGCCACGATGGCCGTCGCCGACCTGAGCACGTCACGCCGTTGCATGGACTCTGCCGAGAGATGTGCTCTCGGAGTGATAAGCATACTGCTGTCCGGGACCTGACCGAGGCGCAGGTCGCTACACGAACCCGATAGTCGGAACTCGGCGCCAGAACTGAAAGAGAAGATCCGCGATCGTTAGAGGAATTCGATGTTGTCGTCGACACAGCCGTCGCTCAGCGTCGGCGATGCCTTCATGAACGCGGTCACGGAGTCTTCGTCGGGACCGCCGCCGACGAAAATGTACGCCCCGGTCTGGATGTACCCGAACGCACCGTCGTTGAAATCTCCCGTCCCGGCCTCGCTCGCGTTGTCAGCCTCGTCTGCGGCCGCATCTTCGGAGCTAAACTCGCTGATGGCGAAAATGTACCCCTCGTCGTTCGAGTCGGTGTAGAATCCCGTCGCCGTCCGCTCGACGTTGTCCTGGCCTTCACCGTTACCCGTCGACACCTCACCTTGCCGCGAGTAGTCGTCGCTCTCCGGAAACGAGTCTTCCAGGTTATCACCGGGTGTATCACAGCCGCCGCCCAGAATACCGCTACAGCCTGCCATTCCCACTGTCGATGCTGCCGCAAGCGCCGATGCCGATTTGAGTACGTCACGCCGTTCCATATGTTTCCACGCACTACGTGTCTCCTCCGTGACTTAAACTATTCTATCACATATCACCGACGTATGTGTCCTATACAGTCAGTAAATTGGTCACTACAGTAATCTCAGCGGCCTCACTTGACTTCTCTGATTCGTTCGGGTGGGTTTCGCCTCACTGTCTCTGTACCGTTTCGTCGCCAGCGAGGTGAGTGTGGGTAGCAAATAGAGTCTGTTGGCCCTCTTGTTGACGAGTCTGAAATAAGATTCGAGTGCGAGGACCACCGACCGAGCGTTATCGACTCCGTTGCTTGAACGTATTCATCCCTATAATACTATTAATCGGACACTTTTGGGTATACCCCGTTACCAAGAGGACTACCCCAATCAGCACGAGTAGCAGCGCCATGAATGCTTGTGGGACTGGCCCCACGGCGACGCGCAACTGCCCGGCGTAGCCGACTATTCCCACGAGGACAAGGACTGCCCCTATAACGAACCGCCCCAGTCTGTCGTATCCTCCCACGTTCTTGTTCATTGTTGGCTCTAGTCATGATATTCTGCACTGTCGCTAATAAAGACGCCGGTAATTCAGGGTTGCTCTCGCGGTCATGAATGTGGACGTCATCGCTGATTGGAAATCGATGCAGGCGTTGAAGCCAGCAGAACTGCCGATGATTGTCACTACTCAACAGTTTCAACAAGGTCGAGAAACACGATTTTCTCGCTGACGCAGTCGTCGTTCAGGGGACCGGCCGCTGCCATGAGGTCGACCACGCTGGACTCGTTTGGTCCCATCGCGACGTAGGCGTACTGGTCGACGACGATGTAGCCAGTGGCGTTGTAGCCAAAACCCGCCCAGTTCTGTTCGGTGCTGGCTGCTGCTATCGCGTCGTCGTCGGATTCGAACTCGCTGATGACGAACAGAAAGTTCTCGTCGTCCGTGATGTAACTGCCGAGGGCGTGTTCGGTCGCTCCGCCAACTTCTGTGGCATTGTTGTTCGTGTCGACGCTGGGGTCGTCGTATCCGTCCCCGCGTGGGAGTGCGCGCTGGAGGTCACCGCTCGGTGTTCCACACGGAGTTGTGCTGGTGGTGCCGTCGGTCGAACAGCCCGCCAGTCCGGCAGTCGCTGCTGCGGTCACCGCCGTAAGCGACTGGAGTACTGCCCGCCGTCGCATCCCTTAGAGTCCCTGACCGCAAGTATTGTAAAACTGTCTCATTCAGACACACCGTACGCTGTGGGCTTGCCAGAATGAATGGGCATTAGAACGTCCAGCCCATTGTGACCGTGTGGACGCCGTTGATGTTAGCACCGTGGTTTATCTGCCCCCGCAAGAGATTTACGAGTTCCTACTGGATTTCCCGCGGTACGCTCGGTACTCCGAACACCTCACGGAAGTGCGCCGACGGGACGGCGATGGCTCGCCGGGGACGCGGTACGACATCACGTTTTCGTGGTGGCGACTCTCGTATACGGCCAACTCCCGAGTGACCGATGTCGACCCGCCGAACCGAATCGACTGGCGTCTCGTCAAGGATATCGATGCACGCGGGCACTGGGCGGTCGTTCCTGAACCCGAATCGGCCCCGGACCCGGACACGCCAGCGACGCGCGTGCGTCTCTACGCCGAGTTCGCACCGGATTCTGCCGACCAGGGTGCGCTTGGGTTGCCCAAGATGGTCTCGTTCGACTGGCTCGTCGACCGCATCAAACCGAAAGTCACCGCAGAAGCAGAGCGCATCGTCGAACGAATCGTCGCTGACCTCGAGGGGGCCCCCCGCGACGTTTCCCTCGATGTTCATACGACGCCTGATTCGCTGTAGGGTGGCGACTCGCGTCTATCGGCCGATGTCGTAGGTGTCGACGGTCGCGTTGACGATACCGGCGTTTCCGTTCTGGTTGACGTTGATATCTCGTGCGTACGAGAGGATACCGCCGCCGGTGTCGTTGCGCTCGACGTACTCTTCGAGGTCGTCAGTGCTCACGTCGCTCTCGTTGTCGAAGACGAACACCTGCTTGATATTCGAGTTGCTCCCGTTGATACTGATTGACGCACCCGAGGCGACCATCCCTTCGAACTCGCCCTGTGCGATGGACTCCCTGTCGCTGCCGACCTCTTCTCTGCGGGTACGTCCCGACGCAATCGTCCCGCTAAGCTCGTTTGCAAGCGCGTTGAAGTCGTCGCTATCGTCGACTGCGCGATTCTCTCCGTTCTCGCCGACGGTGATTATCGCCTTCGCGTTCGCGACTGCGGAACTGAAGTTGTCCTGGAACTCGCTGCCGGTCGGCCGGGCCGAGATTATCGCGTTGCCGCTGACTGCCCACGCCTCGCTGGCCTCTTCCGGGCCATTTGCGCTACTGGGAATGAAAATGTCGTAGTTCCCTTCCGAGTCCTCCTTGGAAAACTCCCCATCGTCCCCCGAACCGTTCGGACTCGTCAGTTCACTCGCCACGTCGTCGGCGTTGTACGACCCTTTGTACACTGCCCCGCCTTCCATGGACAGGGACATGCTGAGCGACTGCCACTGAACACCCGTCCGATAGGTTCGCTGCTCCCGCTGGTACGTACTGGGGCGGAGATTGGTCCTGTTGCTGTGAATCTGTGTCGGACTCGTCGCGTTGAAGTTGACCGTCTCGCTGTTTGGCTCGATTTCGCCCGCTTCGGGCACCCAGTTCGTGAACTGCCCGATACCGCCGTCCCCACCGATGAACGGAATCTGGTCACACCCTGCAAGTGCTCCCGCACCTACGACTGCACCCGTCGCCAAAAACTGCCTTCGTGTCGGTTTCATACCAACTTCTCATTTTTGAGCACGTCATATATGTGTACTGTTTTCTCATACGAAACGTAGACCAATGGCTTGGGGGCGGTACGATTCCAGCGAGTATTGTCCTTCGCGACTGGGGAAGGTGTCGCTACTCTTCGAAGTCCCCGTAATCGCCGCCGTACTTCATGAAGAAGTAGGCCATCCCGAGCGTCGCGACCATCACCAGCATGGTGGCGACACCGAGTGTCTTCGCACTACTGGGGAGGTCACTGGGCCCTGCATCTTCTCCTCCGGTTTCGACTGTCGGATAGTCAGTCCCGACTACGACGACACCGAGCATCCCGCTGGCTTCGTGGGGGACACAGACGTAGTTGTAGATGCCGTCCTCTTCGAACGTGTACTCGTAGGTACCCGATGTCTTCGGTGACCCGGAGTTGAACACCTCGTCACCCTGTTCGACGACGTTGTGCGCACCACCCTCGCCGGTCCACTCCCAGACGACCGTCGCGCCGTTGTCGACGTGGACCGCCGCGGGACCGAAGGCCAGTCCGGAACTCCCTGCACCGACGTTGACCGTCACTTCGTCCTGCCCGGTCTTATCGACAACGTTCCCGTCGAAGTTGTTCGCGTCGTCGAGGAAGCCACCGAGGTCCGGTTCGCCGCCGCCACCACCACCACCGCCGCCACCGTCTTCGGTCCCGGTGGTTTCGTTGCCGCCCTCGGTGGTCGTTTCCTGTGCGGTTGCGGTCCCCGTTGCCGCAGCGGCAGTCGCCGTCCCGGCCGCTGCCTGCATGAATCGACGGCGCGAGACACTCGCGTCGTTGTCGCTCATACGTAGACGTTTGCAATCACGCGTAGTGAATACTTCGCTTCCCGACTCAGGGCAGCAAGTTTAGATACCCCGCAAAAAATGCGAGTGCCAGCAAAACTCCAAATGCGACGAACAGGGCGTTTTCACGGTCGATTTCCTGCGCTTCGAGTTCCTCCTGGATGTCCATTCTCCCCGCGACGCCCGCGTCGATACCCCCACTGTCGTCCGTGTCGTCCTCGTCGCGTGTCGCTTCGCCGCTGCTCGCGGC
>JAZKTK010000113.1:0-9153 GCA_036625595.1 Haloarculaceae archaeon
CACTGTCGTCAGACTGTGTCTGGCTGCTCGTGGAACCATGTTCCACACTGTTCCGAATCACGTTCTCTAGCAGGCGTTGGAGGCGATTCTCGTCTGCCCGAATCGTGGACTCCGTCTCGATAGTGAGCGTCGCCTCGCCCGTTTCGACGGTGTTCCACGACTGGCTGACAACCTCGTCGAGTCCAATTGCTTGCATGTCCGTGACGGTTGCTTCCTCCCGAGCGAGTGCGAGCATGTCCTCGATTAACGTGTCCATCCGCTCGTGGGCTTTCTCGATGGCCGCTAACTGCTCGCTGCTGCATTCGTCTCGAACCAGTTCGAGTCTGCCCTGTGCGACGCTCAGCGGATTCCGGAGGTCGTGGCTGACGATGCTGGCGAACTCGTCGAGACGCTCGTTCTGGCGGGCGAGTTTCTGCTCGCGCTCGCGCAAGAGCGTCTCCCTGTTGACCCGCTGGAGCGCCGTGGTGAGCGTTGCCGAGAGGATTTCAGTGAGGCTCTTGTCCGCCTCGTCGAAGGCATTCACCTCGGTGGCCGAGACGATGAACACGCCCTGCCCCTCGATTGGATAAATGATTGCGCTACCGGACGGCGTGTTCCCGGCTAATCGCTCGCTTTCGTTCGTATCGTCGATGACTCGAATCTCACCTGACTCGAACGCGTCCCAGACAACGTTCCCGACAGTGTCTGACTCGACAGTTCGGTCGTACTCCGGAATCGTTTCGAACACTTCCGTCATCGTGTCTGTGTCCGTTACGAGTTCAAGTCGCTGTCCGTCGTCCGTTAGTCGATGGAACCCGCTCAACTCGGCGTCAAGTACCTCCCGTGCGGCATCGACTGCGACCTGTGCCGTCTCTTCCAGCGTCCGGGTCGTCATCAGCGAGCGCGTCTGATGCTGGAGCTGTTTGAGCTTCCACTCCCTGGATTTGAGGTCGGTAATATCTCTGGAGTAGCCGATGACGCGTCGGCTTCCGTCGCTGGTCTGGAACGACGCCAGTCGGAGTTCGAGAATGTCGAGGTCGTGTGGCACGTCGGGCGTTAGTTCGACTCGGACCGCGGCTTCGTTCCCCTGTAGTATCGTCTCGATGCCCTTCTCGACGGCCGAGACCTCCTCCTCGCTGAGGGTATCGAGCGCAGTCAGAATCGAGACGTGCTCGCCCATCCAGGCGCTTTTTGGGATTCCCGATACGTCGACGACCCGCTGGTTGACAAAGCTGAACCGTGCCTCGTCGTCGAAGACGTAGATACCGTCTTCGCTGTTTTCGACGATTGTTTCATAACGGTTGAGTTCTCGCTGTCGCTGCTTGCGCTCGGTGATGTCCGTCGCAAGTCCGACGAGTGTCTGTGGCTCTCCGTCGGGGCCAGTTTGAATGTACGCTTCGGAACCCAGCCAGCGGACATCGCCATTGTCGGGGTGAGTCCGGTACTCGTATTCGATTGATTCCGTGAGGTCACAGAGCGTATCGAGGTCTTCAATCTCTTCGACTCGCTCTCGGTCGTCCGGATGAACCGCTCGGTCGTAGAATGCTTCTGCAGTCTGAACGTCACAGGATTCCAAACCGAAGAGTCGTTCGAACGCGCCGTAGCGGGTTGCGGTCCCCGTTTCGAGGTCAACCTCGTAAATGTACGAATCAGTCGTCTCGAGCGCGAATGAAATCCGTTCGTGTGACATTTCGAGGTCGGCTCTGCGTTCCCTGAGTCGCTGTCGGGACCGATAGCTGCCGGCACTGTTTGCAATCCGGTTGGCCAGTAGCCGGTACTGGTCGGTTCCAGTCTGCTTTTGCAGGTAGTCAGTGACGCCGGCTGAGATGGCCTCGCTGGCGACCTCTTCGCTCCCTTTGCCAGTAAATAGAATGAACGGCAGGTCAGGGTACTGGTCCCGGACGGCTTCGAGAAACTCGATGCCGTCCCGTCCAGGCATGTCGTAATCGCTCACGACACAGTCGATATCACAAGAGAGATGCTCTAGTCCTTCGGTTGCACTCGTCGCAGTCTCGACGGCAAAGCGGTCGTCCGCGTTTTCGAGAAAGGTAGCGGTCACGTCGGTAAAATCCGGGTCGTCGTCGACGTGGAGGACGCGAATCGCATCCACGGACAACTCAGACATTGTCATTTAGTTAACGATAAATACATAATAACACTTTGGGTCGCTCTATATTAATTGAGAACACGCTACCCCTGGTTGCCTGTAGTATGCGTATTAGCGTCCGTCTGTCCGTCTCACTTTTGAGAATCGGTTTGCCGAGAGAGATAGGTTACCGGCTTAGAACATCCCTTTTCCGAGCAGTTCGCGGGCGATGATGTTCTTCTGGATTTCGGTGGTCCCCTCGTAAATCTGGGTGATTTTGGCGTCGCGGTAGAGTCGCTCCACGTCGAAGTCGTTGACGTAGCCCGCACCGCCGTGAATCTGGACCGCCTCGTCAGCTGTGTCGACGGCCACGCGGGAGGCGTACTCCTTGGCCATCGAGGCCAGCATCGTCAACTGATCCTCGGAGTTGTCGACGCTCCAGGCGGATTTGTAGGTCAGCTGGCGGGCCGCTTCCGTTTTCGTGTGCATGTCCGCGAGCTTGTGCTGGATGGCCTGGAACTCCGAGATAGACTGCCCGAACTGCTCGCGCTCCTGTGCGTACTCGAGCGCGCGCTCGGTGGCTCCCTTGGCGATGCCGACCCCTTGCGCGGCGACTGCCGTTCTGGTCTCGTCGAAAAACTGCATCAACTGCAGGAAGCCGCCCCCGCGGTTCCCGACCAGATTTTCTTCGGGCACGCGCACGTCGTCGAAGAGTAATTCGGCCGTATCTGACGCGCGAATCCCCATCTTGCCGGTAATCTTCTCGGCGGTGAATCCGTCGCGGTCCGATTCGACGAGAATCTGTGAGAAGCCGTTGTACCGACCCTGGGCCTCGGGGTCAGTCTGGACCAGGACGACGAAGTAATCGCCCACTGACCCGTTGGTAATCCACATCTTGTTGCCGTTGATAACCCACTCGTCGCCGTCTTTCTCGGCGCGTGTCGACACCGAAGACACGTCCGAGCCGACATCGGGTTCGCTGATTGCCGCTCCCATCACGGCGTCGCCGCGTGTGACCGGTTCCAGATACTTCTCCTTCTGTTCTTCCGTCCCGAAGCCGATGAGCGCCTCCGCACCGAAGGAGGCTGCTGTGATGTCCAGCCCGATGCCGGGGTCGACAGCAAACAACTCCTCGATGATGAGCGCCATCTCCAGCGTCGAGTAGCCCGCACCGCCGTACTCGACGGGGATGTTCGCCCCCGTCAGTCCCATCTTGGCTGCTTCATCCATCACCTCGTGGGGGTACTTCTCTTTTCTGTCGTACTCTGTTGCGACAGGTGCAATTTCGTTTTCGGCAAAGCGGCGAACTTCGTCTCGGATTTGCTGTTGTTCGTCGGTCAGTCCGTAGTCCATACGTGATAGCACTCACCAACCGCAGTTAGTGTTTTCCGAGGCTGATAAACGGACGTAGCGTTGTCTCTGTCGGAAAGAAAACGTTCAAAACCTGGGCGCGCAACCAGCAATACGAATCATGGAACTCGATGACATAGAAACCATCACGGTGCTTGGCGCTGGCACCATGGGCCACGGTATCGCAGAGGTCGCTGCACTCGCGGGATACGACGTTCGCCTCCGGGACATTGAGGAGGAAATTGTCCAGGACGGCTACGACCAGATAGAGTGGAGCCTGAACAAACTCGCCGAGAAAGACATCATCAGTGAAGAGCAACGCGACGCTGCCATCGGGAGTGTCACACCGGTCGTCGACATGGAGGAGGCAGTCGACGATGCTGACGTGGTCATAGAGGCAATTATCGAGAACATGGACATCAAGAAGGATGTCTATCAGGAACTCGACGCGGCCGCCCCGGACCGCACCATCTTCGCCTCTAACACCTCCAGTCTCTCCATCACGGAACTCTCGGAAGTCACGGACCGACCCGAGCAGTTCTGCGGGATGCACTTTTTCAACCCGCCAGTCCAGATGGACCTCGTCGAGGTCATCAACGGGGAACACACTGCCCAGGAGACGACTGACCTCATCGCGGAACTCGCCGAGTCGATGGACAAGACGCCTGTCCACGTCCGCAAGGACGAACCGGGATTCATCGTCAACCGCATCCTCGTTCCCCTGATGAACGAGGCTTGCTGGCTCGTCGAGAGTGACTTCGCGACTATCGAGGAAGTCGACTCCACCACGAAGTACGACATCAACCTCCCGATGGGTGCGTTCGAACTCGGCGACCAGGTCGGCAACGACGTGACCCTGCACGTCCTCGACTACATGCACGAAACGCTGGGTGACGCCTACGAACCCAGCCCGCTTCTCCAGCGGAAGGTCGACGACGAAGAACTCGGCAAGAAGACCGACAAGGGATTCTACGACTACGACAACGGCGGCGTCGATATCCCGATGGACGCCGGCCGCGAGGACGTTGAGGCTCGACTGACGGCCATCATGGCCAACGAAGTCGGCAAACTCCTCCAGAAAGATGTCGCCCCCGTCGAGGACATCGACGAGGCAGTCAAACTCGGTGGCGGCTTCCCTGACGGTCCTGCCAAACTGGCCGACAAAGCCGGTCTGGACTCGCTTGTCGAGACGCTCGAAGAGGCCCACGACGAGACGGGCCACGCCCGCTACGAGCCCAGCGAGGGGCTCCAGGCAGCCGCCGAGGATGGTGGCTTCTACGGTGGCGGCGACGACGACGGCGACGTGAGCTTCGATACGATTCGCGTCGAGTACCCGTCCGAGAATGTCGGTCAGATTGTGCTTGACCGACCGCAGCAGATGAACACGGTCACGCCGGAATTGCTCGACGATTTCGCCGCCGCACTCGACCTGCTCGAGGATGACGACGACGTGCGTGCCGTCCTCGTGACTGGTGAGGGCGACCGTGCGTTCTGCGCCGGTGCCGACGCCGTCGGTATGGCCGGTAGCGCCAACCCAGTTGACGCCATCAAACTCGGCCGAAAAGGACAGCAGACGTGGGGCAAACTGGAGGAACTCCCGATGCCCGTCGTCGCCGGTATCGACGGCTACACCCTCGGCGGTGGCATGGAACTGGCCACCTGTGCTGATCTCCGTGTCGCCACGGAACGGTCGACGTTCGGTCAGCCAGAACACGACCTCGGTATCCTTCCCGGCTGGGGTGGCACGCAGCGACTCAAACACCTCATCGGCGAGAGTCGCGCGAAAGAGGTCATCTTCACCTGTGACCACTACGACGCCGAGACGATGGCCGACTACGGCTTCGTCAACGAAGTCGTCGGGAACGACGAACTCGAGGAGGAGGCACTCGGTCTCGCCGAGGACCTCGCTGCTGGCCCGCCGCTGGCCCAGGAATACACCAAGAAGGCGTTCCTCGCCGGTCGCGACGACACCGACGCCGGTCTCGAAGTCGAAGCCCAGGCCTTCGGTCACGTTATCGGAACCGAGGACTTCCTCGAAGGCGTCTCCAAGATGCAGTCCGACGAAGACCCAGAATTCGAAGGGAAGTAAGGTCGATACTACGAATCTCGATTTTTTCTAGTCGATACGAGTAGCGTCGCTCACCCTCAATACGGGGGCGAATCACATGACAGCGCGTAACAACGGACGTTCCGAAAGACAGGCTTTATTACTGCCAGGGTCACACTCCCAAATGCGCTCGGTTGGTGTAGTCCGGCCAATCATCTTGGCCTTTCGGCGAGCAAGTCAGCGCGACTGTTCGGAAGACAGCCGAGGACCAGGGTTCAAATCCCTGACCGAGCATTTTCACGAACGAAGTGAGTGAACAGTGCAGAGAATGGGATTTGAACTACGGAAACGCGAGCGAAGCGAGCGTTTGCATCGAGTCCAAATCCCTGACCGAGCATTTTCAGGAACAGCGTAACTGAACAGCGCAGTCTCTGTTCCGAACAGGTTCGGGATAACTGTTGGCCGCGAGTAGCTCAAAGGGACAGGTATGCCAGCAACTGAGACAGAGACACTCGTCCGAGAAGAGTTGGGCGTACCGGCCGACGCGTCGACTGAGCAACTCGACGTTCGGAATCTGGGGCCGCCCAAGCCGCTGAAGAATACGCTGGAGACGCTGGCAGAACTGGCCGACGATGTCGTACTGGTCCAGTTGAACGACCGTGCGCCCCAGCATCTCTATCCGAAACTCGACGACAGGGAGTACGAGTACGAAACCGCCAAGACCGAAGACGTGGTGGTGACCGCAATATGGAAGCGATGAGCGTCGACGACGAGTCGGAACTGGACGTCGAAGATGCGACCGCCCGCATCCGGGAACGAGGAGACCGCATTCGGCAAACCGAACAGGCACGCGCGCTGGACCGTCTGTGCGCGCGGCGTGACCTGACCGAGCGCGAAGCGGAAGTCGTCCGTGACCTGGCGCGGCGGCTCACCGAGGCGTTACTCGCAGTGCCGGAGTCACATCTCGAAGCCGTGCAGTCGAGAGAGACAAACCGGGAGTCGGCAGCCGAGGCGATAGCGCTGTTCGGCGAAGAGTAACGCTACTGGTCGGCAAAGACGACCAGCGCGCGAGTGTCTTCGAGTGCCTCGACTGCGATGTCGGCGTCGCCGTCGAAGTTGGCACACGCTCCGCCAGCGAGCGTTGCCGTCTCTTCGTCGACCGTCAGTTCGAGTTTCCCCTCCTGTACTGCGAAGAGAATCGACTGCCCGGGATGGGTGTGGGGCGGAACGCTGTCGCCGGCTTCCAGACCGAGATGAACCGTGTATGGGTCCTCGAAGACCGGCGTGCGGCCGTCGGCATCGAACTCCGCGAGCGTTGCTGTCTGCATCACTGTTTGGGAAGGTTGGCGACGAATTCGTCGTCGTCGCGTTGATCGACGGTGTAGTTCTCGGCGTCGAAGTCTTCGACTTCGGCTTTCATCTCGTAGAACAGCGGGCGTGGCTCGTGGTCGTTGATTATCTGGAGTGTCTCGCCGCTGTCGAGCGCCGCAAAGGAGTTGTGAATCTTCGGATGGCGCTCGGGTGGTGGGACTTCTCGCAGGTCGAGTGTCTCTGCTGGCATACGGGTTTGTCTACCTTCCCCACCACCCAGCCAGTTCTGCCGAATATGTTCGCCCCGATTAAGTCTCACTCGGAGTCGAATTCGCCGCGCTTGAGACCGCGCCGAACCGGTTCGTGTTCGGCGTCGCTCGGTGGCGGAGCGGTGACGAGCGTCGCCTCCAGTTGGGTCTCCCCGTCTGCCCGGACGCCGCGTTCGGTCCCCGCCGGCACTGCGACAACGTCCCCCGGTTCGACCCGGTGTTCGTCGTCTCCGTCGCGGACGACACCGGTTCCGGAGACGACCGTTATCGCGACGTCGCTGCCGGGAGCGTGGACCGGGATGAACTGGCCGGGTTCGAAGTAGCCGAGGACGACTTTCTGCTGTTCGCTCTGGTGAATCGTCTCTGCGACGAACTGTCCGTCGTCGAATCTGCGTTCGGTATCGAGGCTTGTCGCGACCATGTGTGGTCTCTCGGCCTCGGTCGTGGTGTCGCCTCTCCCGAACCTGTTCGGGGGTACGCGTAGTGGCCGTGAGACCCAAGCATAGCGTATGTCCGGGTTCCTCTCCGTCGGCGGCGACAGCGGCAGTTTCGATACCTACGACGAGTTCGTCCCCGAGCACGTTCCCGACCCGGGGTCGTTTCTCGCCGGCCACGAGATACTGGCGGACCGCGAACACGCCGCGTTCCACCGGTTCGTTCGTCGACTGTTCGAAGAGCGCGGGGTCTACGACATGACCTTCGGCTACAACCTCGCTCGACTCAATCTTGACCAGCGCCATCCCGACGCGGGGTACCGATACGCTGTCGACGCCGAGGACGATGGGATACTCCGTGCGGAGTTCACGCCGACCACGGAGTTTTGCCCGCAGAGTGACACCCTCACTATCGGAACCTTCCGCGCACTCAACGGCGAACGCGACCGCCACCAGTTCGACCTCGTCTCGGTTCGCGTCGACGACATGCACCACAGTTCAGTTTCGATTAACGGCAAACTCCAGCAACAAGAGGAGACGTTCAGAGAAACTGGCGAGTTTGACGCGGACGTGACGGCCGACGACAGCAGTGAGGAACTGCCAACTGAGCGAGGCATGGACGCGCCGTTCTGACGGTGGCCACGGCGCCAGACGTGTGCGTCAGTGCGGTCGTGTGACCCGCGCGAGCGAAGATGTTCCCGATAATTTTCAACGGGGTTCCCTGGCAACCGTTCGGGAAGATGGCTGTTTCGACGCTTCGGATGACCGCGCTGATGGGCGTACTGTTGGTTGCCGTCGTCGCACTCCTGGGCCGCGTCGAAATTGCGCATGCAGTCCCCGTGCGTGACGACGAGTATCTCATCTACGGTACCGCGACAGCTGAGGGAATGGAGAGTCTGCAGCGTCTCGTCGACGTGGTTCCACACTGGGAGTCGGTGACCACCCACGGCGAGGGCGTCGAGGGCAACTTCGAACTTCGACTGTCCGAACCGCCGGTGCTGTCGGCTGTGGCTTCTGTTGGTGGGTATATCAACCGGGCAATTCTCGACGACGGTGAACTCACGCTCTCCTTGCGACTCTCACCGAGTGTCGACGTTCGCCGCGTTATCGACGCCGTGCAGACGGCGCATCCAACGGCAGAATTGCTGAAGCGCCGGCAGCGAACGTTGATCAACGAATCGACTGACGGTCTCGAATCTACTCTTACAGAGATTCAAGGAGAATGCCTGACCCTTGAGTGGTCACTGTAACTTCTGCATGCTCGTTTTGAGGACACCTTCGAGGCGCTTATTCCCACAAAACAGGATCACACGTCCGGTTCACCGGCCAGAAACGAGTGCTGCCGCCAATATTCAACAGTGACGCATACCACTCTAGGGTCAGGATGAATTCGACACTATTTTTTACGAACCACCGACGATAGCATGGCCTGATATTCTAGCAGATACTTAATACAGCCCATCTAATTACAAATGTAATGGTCACGGTGACTGTCACCGCGAAGTTCCACAACCCATCCCTCTCACGGAAAAAAGAGTGGCAACACGCCTCTCGCCTCTACCGTGACACCAAGCAATTCTGTATCGACGGATGGGAGGACGGCGACTTCGACAAGTCCGTGACCACGGCCAGCATCGACAACGACCTCTACTCGGCCATCCAGAACCAAGCCATCCG
>JAZKTK010000114.1:0-9120 GCA_036625595.1 Haloarculaceae archaeon
ACGTTACCGCCGGAGAAGGTGACAACGTTACCGCCGGAGAAGGTGACAACGTTACCGCCGGAGAAGGTGACAACGTTACTGTCGGTGAGGAAGTAGCGTCGGTGACGTTCGAAAATCAAACGTCCGATGGAACAGTCGTCAACGTCACCAATTTCACGCTACCTGAGGGTGGCTACGTTGCAATCCACAACGACTCGCTTCTTGACGGCGATGCCGTTGGAAGTGTCATCGGAGCATCCGAGTACTTCGAACCAGGCACCTACGAGAACGAGAGTATCACACTCTTCAATGTGTCTGGTGCGAACTTCACCGAGATGCAGCTGAATGGGTCGCAGACGCTCATTGCGATGCCCCACGAAGAAACGAACGAGAACACCACCTACGACTTCGTCGCAACCAACGGCACGGCGGACGGGCCGTACCTCAGTAACGGGAGCGCCGTGACTGACGCTGCAAACGTTACTGTGAACGAGACTGCCGTCGACGGTGAAGAAGACAACGTCACTGTCGGCGAGGAAGACAACGTCACCGTCGGAGAAGGTGACAACGTTACTGTCGACCAAGAAGCAGCAGTGTCCTTCGAGAGTCAGGCGACTAACGGAACGGCCGTCACTATCGCCAACTTCACGCTGCCCGACGGAGGCTACGTTGCCATCCACAACGACACGCTCCTCGACGGCGATGCCGTTGGAAGTGTCATCGGAGCATCCGAGTACTTCGAACCAGGCACCTACGAGAACGAGAGCATCACGCTCTTCAACGTGTCTGGCGCGAACTTCAACCAGACGCAACTAACCGAGTTGCAGACGCTCATCGCGATGCCCCACCAGGAAACGAACGAGAACACCACGTACGACTTCGTCGCGACGAACGGCACAGCGGACGGGCCGTACCTCAGTAACGGTACTGCCGTGACCGACAACGCCACTGTCGCCGTCGAAGCAGAGTAACGGTCCACTGTCGAAGTGGCCCGGCCACTCCGTGATTTTTTCTGAGACACCCATCGATGGGAACCTGAAGTACGTCGCTGGAGCTGCCAGCGAGGGAATCAAAACAGCCGCCGGTTAGAGTTCACTCTGAACGTCGAGTGCGTTCATCTCGTCGACCTCGCCACTGATTTCCTGAATCTTCGCAGTCTGCTCTTCGTTTGCGGCCGCGATGGACTCTGCTTCGTTAGCCACTTGCTCGAAGTCGTCTGCGGTCTGGTCGACCATGCTGGCTATCTCTTCGGTGCTGGCCGCCTGGTCGTCGGTGGCATCGGCCACCTCCTCGACGCCATCGGAGACGTTCTCGACCACTTCGGCGATGTTTTTGAACGTCTCGCCGGAACTCCGCACTTTCTCTGCGCCCTCGTGGACCACGTCGTTCGTCTCTTCGAGACTCTCGACTGTCTCGGCAGTGTTCTCGCGCACGTCGCCGACAATCCCCTCGATTTCGGACGCGCGCTGTTGGGACTCCTCTGCCAGGGATTTTACTTCGTCTGCGACGACGGCGAACCCGGAGCCAGCCTCGCCAGCACGAGCCGCCTCGATAGAGGCGTTCAGCGCGAGCATGTTTGTCTGGTCGGCGATGTCGTTGATGACGTCGACGAGTTCGTCTATCTGC
Organism: Haloarculaceae archaeon; assembly: GCA_036625595.1. Taxonomy (GTDB): domain Archaea; phylum Halobacteriota; class Halobacteria; order Halobacteriales; family Haloarculaceae; genus Salinibaculum. The sequence continues at coordinate 1,606 of JAZKTK010000114.1, forward strand.
TGAATGCTCTCGTTGAGTTCGCGGATGTCGTCGGTCACGTCCGCGGCGGCTGTTTCGATGTCAGCCATGATGTCGATTGTCTCGTCAGCGTCGTCTTCGCCAGCCTCTGCCGCCTCCCGTGCTCGTTCGCTAATCGTCTCGACTTCGTTTGCCGTAGCCGCAATCTCCTCGACGGTTGCGCTGAGTGACGCCACCTCCTCGGAAACCTCAGTGACCGATTCGAGCTGGTCGGTCGCCTGTGAGCTGATGGTTTGGGAGTTCTCTGCGACCTCTGTGGCTGACCGTTTCAGTTCGTCAACTGCAGATTTGATACTCTGTGTCGCAGCTTTCTGGTCAGAGATATCGCGGAACGTCTCGCTGATAGCGACCACGTCGCCCTCACGGTCGTGAATGGGCCGAACGACGAGTTCCGTCGGGATTACCCGACCGTCGTAGCTCTCCTTCTCGACTTCGACGCGAATTTCGTCTTGTCCTTCATCGACAATCTGTTTCAGGGTGCAGTTTCCAGTCCCACAGACTTCGGGGTTGCAAAACTGATCGTAGCACTTCACGAGTTCGCTCTCTTCAGCATCGATGCCGCCGAGTTCTTGCATTCGCTCGTTCTCGACGACGACGTTGAAATTCAGGTCCAGAATCCGCATCGCCGCCCCAGTCGACTCCATCACCTGCCGGAGGTTGTTCGTGAGAACGTCCCAGAGCTCGTCCTCGGGGAGTTCTTTGCCGTCGAAGATGTCTTGTGAAAAATCGGTTCCTGCAGTCGACCCGCCTTCTGATGAACTACCTTCAGTCGTTGCCATACCGTCACATCACAGTACGGGTATTTCAATATACGCTCAATATTTCATATCCTGAGAATAGCCGACCGATGCCAGATAGACTGTTCAGGAACCCAGCAGTTCTGTTCGGAGCGTGAATCGCCGCGTTTACTCCTCAGCCAGCGCCAGCACGTCGTCGAAGAAATCCAGCGAGTCGTTTGGTCCCGGATTCGCTTCGGGGTGGTACTGACGCGTGATGATGCCGAGGTCGTCGTTCTCCAGTCCTTCTGGCGTATCGTCGTTGACGTTGACCTGCGTGATTTCGAGTTCGTCACCGGGGTCTGCAACCGTGTACCCGTGATTCTGGGTCGTCATCACGACACGGTCGGTCCGAAGGTCACGGACTGGCTGGTTGACGCCACGATGACCGAACTCCATCTTCGTGGTGCGCCCGCCCAGTGCATTGGCGACGACCTGCTGTCCGAGACAGATGCCCGCAAGTGGCACCTCACCGACGTACTCCTCGACGATTTCGCCAGCCTGCTCGAAGTTTTCGGGGTCGCCGGGACCGTTCGATATAAAGAGGAGGTCCGGGTCGATTGCCTCGATGTCGTCCTCGCCCGCGTCGTAGGGCAACTGGTGGACGACGGCGTCGCGCTCGACGAGCGACGAGGTGATGGAGCCTTTCGCGCCACAGTCGACAAGTGCGACTGTCTTGCCGTCGCCATCTTCGTTGACCACAGTGTGTTCGTCGACGGAAACCTGCTTGCCGATATCAACGTGGTCGGACATGTGCTTGCACTCGTGCAGTTCGGCGAGTGCGTCTTCCTCGGTGGCATCGGGACCAGCCGCGATGCCACACTTCATCGCACCCTCGTCGCGGATTTCGGTGACGATGTCGCGGGAGTCGAGGTGGTCGACAGCGGGCACGCCTTCGGATTCGAGCCACTCGGCCACGTCGTCGGTGAGTTCACGGGCGACGACGGCGTTGGGCTGGACGTGGTCGGACTCGAAGCGCTCCTCTCGGACGCCGTAGTTACCGATGAGCGGATAGGAGAAGGTCAGGACCTGCTCGGCGTAGCTGGGGTCGGTGAGACTCTCCTCGTAGCCGGTGTAGGCTGTCGTGAAGACGATTTCACCGCGCGCAGTCCCTGGCGAACGAGCGCGCGCCTCGATGATGCGTTCACCCTCGATGGCGACGTAGGCGTCTGTCATTACGAGATGCGTACGAAATGTCCGTTGATAAGGGTTGCTTTCGAAGATGAGTTACGAAATTCGTAGCGTTGAAGTACTGACCCATCGAAGGGTCACATCTCGATGGACGACCTCGACCGGCAGATACTGGACGTGTTGCGCCGGGACGCGCGGACACCCTACACAGAGATTGCAGACCGCATCGGTACCTCGGAGGGGACGGTTCGCAATCGCGTCGACCAGTTGGTCGAAGACGGTGTCATCGAACGGTTTACTATTTCCACGCAGACGGGCAACGTCAAGGCGATGGTCGAAATTGGTATCGACGTCAACGCCAAGACAGACGGGTTGACCGACCGACTGGCTAACTGGGACGAGGTCGACTTCGTCTGGCACGTCTCCGGCGAGGAGGATATTGTGCTCGTCATCGACGCCGCCGATACGTCCAGTCTGAACGACCTCATTACGCAGGCTCGGGAGTTGGAGGAAGTAGAATCAACGAAGACGAGGCTAATTCTTGACGAATGGCTCGGGTGAGCGTAGCGTACCGAGTCAAAAATCAATGATTCGCCGAGTGAGGATAATCCTCGGCGAATGGCTCAGTTAATCGAGCCACGGTACGAGGGATCTCCGAGTGAGGGTGATTTTGGACGAGTGAGACGGCCAGCCAACACGGCGTGACCACCGACAATCGAAGCCGGTTTGAACAGGGTCGCCTTTGAGAGAGATAATGAGCGCGGACGACGAAGTCCACGAGAACGCGGGACAGGACGTTATTGCCGTCGACGCCGACGACAACGAACAGGGACTGGTCAACCGACTGGATGCCCACACCGGCGAAGGCATCCGCCACCGTGCCTTCACCACACTGCTGTTCGACGAAGGCGGTCACATCCTGCTCGCCCAGCGCAGCCACGACAAACGGCTGTGGGACACCCACTGGGACGGCACCGTCGCCTCCCATCCTGTCGAGGGACAGACCCAGGTCGAAGCCGCTACCGAGCGACTGGAGGAAGAACTCGGCGTCACGCCCGAGCAGTACGACGACCTGCAGGTGACCGACCGCTTCGAATACAAACGCTACTACGAGAACGCAGGCGTCGAGCACGAAGTCTGTGCGGTACTGAAGGCGACGCTGTCGGACACGCGACTCGAACCCGACCCCGAAGAGGTCGGCGGCGTGATGTGGGTCCCCTACGAGCGACTGTATCACAATCCCAAGTGGTACCGCCAACTCCGACTCTGTCCCTGGTTCGAAATTGCGATGCGGCGGGACTTCGAATAGCGACGACCCGCTATTCTATCCAGAGTCACTGCCGCCCTGCGGTGGTGACTGACTCCGGCGGTGGTGAACCGCCGTTTCATGATTCATTGTCGCCCCAGGTTCTCCAGTCGTGCTACTCCGGGGCAACCGAACGCTCACGGTCGTCCCTTCCGCTGTCGACCCAAATGAAAGCGATCCACCGTTGTGTTCGACGACCCAGTTTGCCAGCCACAGGCCGACGCCGCTCGCATGTTCCAGTGGCGTCTCCCGTCCCTCCGCGAGCGTGCGGTACTCCTGGTCGTCGATTCCCGGGCCGTCGTCGGCGACAGTCACGACGACGGTCGAATCGTCGCTGACCCCCTCGTCGACAGCGATATCGACTCGGGGCGTCTCGCTGTCGTTGTGTTCGATGGCGTTGACGACGAGTTCCTCGAAGGCGACAGTCAGCGTCGGCCCGGCCTCGACAGGGAGATGGTCGGGCAGCGAGAGGACAATCTCGGCGTCGGGGTAGTCCCGGCGCGTCGCTGCGAGGTCAGACGGCAGGTGGTCGGCGAGGTCAAGTGTCCCACCAGTATCGGTGTCGAACAGCCGTGAGAGTCGACTGACCTTCTCACTGCGTTCGACGACAGTATCGACCGTCTCGACGGCAGTCCCGAGCCGTCGGCTGGCACGGTCGTCCTCGACAGCGTCGCGTGCGAGGTCAACGTTCCCCCGCACGACGTTCAGTTCGTTGCGGATGTTGTGCCGGAGGAGACGGTTGAGCACGTCCAGACGTTGCTCGCGCCGGCGCTGTTCAGTCACTTCGCGAAGACTCACCAGGCAACCGGAGAGAGTCCCGTAGGCGCGTGAAAGGGACGACACCTGCACGTCGTAGTACCGGATCGAACCGTCGGTGTCGAGTCGTAACTGCGACTGGTCGGCATCGAGAGCAGCGGCCAGCGACGGGAACACCGACTGGAGTGGTTCCCCAAGATACTCGAGTTCCGACGCGTCAAGGAGTCGTTCGCCCGCCGGATTCGTGTCGACGACGCGGTCGTTCTCGTCCAGAATGAAAATGCAGTCGTCGAGTTCGGTGAGCACTTCTTCACGACCGAGTTCGCGGACCGCCGGGGCAACCTGGAGCAGTTGCGTGCGAAACATCGCGCTGGCCAGAACAACGCCCGTTAGCACGTACGCGAGGCCGCTCGGGTCGATACCAGCCGGTAGCAACTCGAAGATGTACAGCGCGTTCCCGACCATCGGGATAGCGATAGCGAGCAACAGCGCAGTGCTCTGGCTCCGATAGAGGCGGTTCGTGCCGAGAATCGTCCGAAACAGAACGAAGGCACCGGCGGTGACAAGCAGGTACGAGTAGACCTGATGTCCCCAGAAGGCCAGACCAAAATCGAGTGTGAGAGCACTGTACTCCCCGAGAAACGCCCGACTGGCGTCTGCCCAGACGAGCCCGTGCCCGGTGTTCGTCCAGACGAGAAAGACGAATACCGCAGGTTCAATCAGCAGCAGACCGAGCCTGCGATTGCTCAACCAGCGTTCGCGACCGGTGTATTCGAGGACGACGACCAGCCAGGCAATCGGGACGATAGTCGAGAACGTGAACCCGACCTGCGTCCAGAATCGAAGCGCACCCAGCCCCGCCGCGGCGATTGTTATCCCCTCTGCAACCGCCCAGAAACTCGCTGCGACGACGAAGACAGTAAGCGGTCGTGCACCCGGCTTGTCCCCCTGAATCCAGGCGAAAAATCCCACACCCATCCCGACGACGGCTGCGAGCAGCACAATCGGGAGATAGAACAGCTGTGCCATCGCCTAACACCCGCCACAATGGGATACGTCCTTAAATATTCCAGTACCAACTCGCCGGCCGATACGGGCGGGCGTTCGCGCCGACCGCGTCACGACGAGCGGGCACGGATGGCGGCCCAGACAGCGACGCTACCGAGCAGGAAGGCGGGGACGAGTGGCAAAACGAGATAGGCGTCCCGGAGCGATAGACCAATCGAACGGACGAGCGACTGGGCCTGTGGGAGATAGAGCAGTGCAATCGGAACGACGAGGAAGGCGAAGATGATGACGCCGACGAGCAGCCAGCCGTGCCAGCCGAAGTCGCTGTCGGTCGGCGTGGCCTGCGTCGGTGGCGAGGACCGGGGCTGGTGGACGTACCGGTCGTCGCTGTCCTCGCCGTCGTCACCGCCACCGGGTGCATCCGAGGCGGTCACCCGTTCGCCTGTCATTACTCTCTTTCACTGCCACTGTCGCAAAACACTGTCGTTCTGGTGAGAACCGATTCCCGCAGGTAGATGCCCGCTACAGTTCGCTATCGGGGATGACGACGACTTTTCCGAAGCCCTCGCGCTCCTCGATGATTTCGTGGGCGCGGTCGGCCTCGCTCATCGGCAGCGTCTCCCGAATGCGGGGTTCGAGCTCCCCCTCCCAGACCAGTTCGAGCACGTCATCGACTTCGCCGGGCGTGCCCATCGTCGAGCCGTAAATCTCCAACTGATTCCAGAAGATGTTGTTGATGTCCGTCTCGGGGTCGCCACCGGTCGTCGCACCGCAGGTGACGACGCGGCCACCCTTCGCGAGACTGTCCAGCGAGTTCTGCCACGTCGCCTTGCCGATGTGGTCGACGACTACGTCGACACCGCGGTCGTCGGTCGCCTCGTCGATAGCCTCAGCGAAGTCGTTCTCGTCGTAGTTGATGGTGTGGTCCGCGCCGATGTCCGCGGCGTACTCCAGTTTCTCGTCGGTGCTCGCCGTGGCGTAAACCTCGGCACCGATGTAGTCAGCAATCTGGACGGCAGCGTGACCGACACCGCCACTGGCACCGAGAACGAGGATTGATTCGCCGGGCTGGAGGTCCGCACGCGTGACGAGCATCCGCCAGGCCGTCTGGAAGACGAGCGGCGCAGCGGCCGCAATCTCCCAGTCGACACCCTCGGGCACGGGGACGAGATTCTCCGCAGGTACCGCTGCCAGTTCACTGTGAACGCCGCGGACGTGTTCGCCGATAATCTGGAACTCTTCACAGATAGTCGGGTCGCCGTCCCGACAGAACTCACAGTGGCCACACGCCAGTCCCGCAGAGACCGCGACGCGGTCACCGGGTTCGAGTCGTTCGACATCTTCGCCGACCTCCTCGACGACGCCCGCGGCGTCGCTGCCAGGAATGTGGGGCATCTCGAGGTCGAGACGCTGAAGCGCACCGAGACCCATCCGCGTGAAGACGTCGAGGTGGTTCAACGCGCCCGCTTTGACGTCGATGAGTACTTCGTCGCGGTCGATTTCCGGGTCGTCGAAGTCGTCGTATTCGAGAACGTCTCTGCGGCCGTGTTCTGCAAATTGGACTGCTTTCATAGATAGATAGTCAACACGCCATAGAAAAACGCTGGCGGTACCACGTCCGTCTGCCGGTTCATCGACAGTCGACGAATATTCAGCATACGTCGGGGGCGGGCTTTTTGGCCACGAGTTCTGAAATCCGCGTATGGTCGATTTCCAGTCACGGGATACGAGTCGGGGGTACGGGAACAACGAAGAGACTGAAGACAGCGACGAAGAAGACACTGAAGCGGCCGACACAGTCGAAGAATCAGCGGCAGACGAAGAGACGACCGCGACGGAGGCGGCTGAGCCAGCAGATGTAGAGGCCGGGGACGAAACGACGGATTTCGGTGCGGAGACGCTCCCCTACGCGGTGGTAACGGCTGCCAACGACCGGACCATCGAGGAGGACGCGACCGGCCAAGCCATCGTCGACGCTATTGAGCACGCCGGCGACGCCGTCTCGACACGGGAACTCATCGGGCCGAATTACGATAGTGTCCAGAGTACGGTGAGTGCACTCGCGCGCCGGAAGGATGTCTCGGCGATTGTGACCGTCGGCGGAACGGGCATTTCACCCGACGACGAAACGGTCGATGCCGTCGAACCGCTGTTCGACAAGAAGCTCCCAGGTTTTGGGGAACTGTATCGTGTGCTCTCACACGATTTCGACGGAACCGCGGTCATCCGCACGCGAGCGACGGCCGGTATCGTCGATGGCGTCCCCGTATTCTGTCTGCCGGAGGACACTGCCGGTGCGCGCCGTGGCGTCGAACAAATCGTCCTCGAAGAAGCCGAAACGCTAGCCGAACAGGCGAGCGGCGAGTGACTACCACCGCGCTTTTGCAGACCCGGTTTCGGGGGCAAACAGTACTGTCGAATGTGACGGTAGGATGCGCCACGAACGCAGGAAAAGCACGCCGAAATGATAATTCAAGAGACAGTACGAATCTTCTGGAAAGCTACGGGCGGACCGTTCGC
>JAZKTK010000016.1:0-35519 GCA_036625595.1 Haloarculaceae archaeon
AGATGACGCGGTTCTGCAGGTAGTCGAGGTGCTTTGCGTTGTAGACGATCTTGACCGTGTCGCCGGCGGGTGACCCGATGCAGGTCAGGCGGACGTTCTTCTCTTCGACTTCCTCGTCGGAGAGAATCTGCTGCATGTCCATGTCGATCTCGCCTTCGAGCACGATGGCTGCACAGTTCGCGCAAGCGCCTGCGCGACACGAGAAGGGCCAGTCGTATCCCTGGGCCTCGGCGGCCTCGAGGATGTACTCGCCTTCGTTGACGTCCAGCTCGCCGTAATCTTCGTCACCGAGGTCGGCGTCGGCCGCTTGCTCGAAGAGGTCGTCTGCGTACAGGTCCCAGTCTTGGTCGTCCACGACTTCGTAATTTAGGTACTCTACGGTTGGCATCACACGGGTGTTCTGTCCCCTCCCGGTTAGACTTTGCTGTTCCGAGAGTATCTGCTGATACAATCGTGATGGTTTCCCAGCCCGTGGGCTCGACCCAACACCTACAGTTCGACGACGTCTTTCATCGGAACCAGTCGGTGTTTCATCTCCGGTTTCGTGTAGCCTGCCGACTCTTCGTCGCGTCCCTGGGTGTACACTTTGACTCGCTGCTGGAGGACGTGCGGCTCGCCCTGCTTGTTTTCGACGACAGTCACCGAGCGCCAGGCCTCGTCTTCCATGTCACGCACGTCTACAGAGGGGACAATATAGCTGGCGGCGCCCCGGTGACCGCGTCGCGTGGGACGCTCACTGTTCGGTCAACCGTCCGACAGTCGCATCTACCTCCTGAATCTTGGCTTTTTGCTCTTCGTTGGCGGCGGCGACCGACTGGACCTCCTCGGCGACTTCTTCGGCCTGTTCGACCAGTTCGTCGAGCATACTCGCGACCTGTTCGGAACTGACCGCCTGGTCGTCGGTGGCGGCTGCCACCTCTTCGATGCCCTGTCTCGTCTCCCTGACTGCCTGAACGATGTCGGCCAGACTCTCCATCGCTGCTTCGACGCGGTCGATACCCTCAGTCACCCGGTCGGTTGCAGTCGCCAGGTTCGTCACCGTCTCTTCGGTCTCGTCCTGGATCTGGCCGACCATGCGTTCGATGTCGCCGGCGTGGTCCTGTGACTCTTCGGCCAGTGATTTCACCTCGTCGGCGACGACGGCGAAGCCATCGCCTGCTTCGCCGGCCCGTGCCGCTTCGATTGAGGCGTTGAGTGCCAGCATGTTGGTCTGCTCGGCGATGTCGTTGATGACTTCGACGACCTCGTCGATTTCGCCCACGCGCGCCTGGAGACTGTCGACGTCGCCGGCCACGTTCTCGACGGCCTCACCGACCCCGTCGATTGCCTCAACGGCGGCATCGGCCGACTCCTGCCCGTCCTCCGCGAGCCGTTCGGCCTCCTTGCTGGTGGCCTCGACTTCGTCGGCGGTAGAAGCAATCTCCTCGACGGTGGCGCTCATGTTCGACACCTCTCCGGTGACTTCGCGAATGCGGTCGGTCTGCTCGTCGGCCAGCCCGGAAATCTGCTCGGCGCTTCGTGCGACCCGACTCGCAGAGTCGTTGAGTTCTGCAATCGGTTCCTCGATATCACCCTCGACTTCTGCCATGAGCCGTCGCCGTTCCTCGACGGCTGCTTCGAGTTCCTGGCTGTAGGAGTGAATGTAGGTGTCAGCGACCACCTGCATGTCGAGGTTGATGATGCGCAGAATCGCCAGCACGTCCCGAAAGCCGTCGTCGAGTTCCTGCTGGACAACCGATTCGAGGTCCCCGCGGTCGATGGTAAGACTCTCGCGTTGCTGTGCAGCGGCACCACCGTCCGCGGCGACACCCGCCTTCTCGGCGATGGCGTCGACGACGTTCTCCTCGACGCGCTCGGACAGCAGCTCGAAGATGAGGTCGTAGTAGACGCCGTACTGGCCGATGTAGTGTTTCATCGGCATCTCCAGCAGGTCGTGGATCTTTCCGATTCGCGCCCGGTTCCGGAAGTACTCCCGGTCGTACTCGCCGCTGGCGAGGGTGACCAGATACGCCCGCTGAGTCTCTTTGAGCTGGTCGACGGCCTTCTCAGAGCGGCCGATGACCTCCGTGGTCTGCTCGTGGCTGGTCAGGTTCTCGTAGAAGTCCTCGGCGATGTTGTCTGCATGTCCCTCGAAGAGGTCCGCCAGTCCGGCAAGCCGCCGTGCGTCTTCGTCGTCGAAGCCGATGAATTCCTTTCGCCACTCGATTTCTTCGGCGTCGATGTCACACTCCGCGAGGAGAGCGTCCGCGTCAACGAGGTGGTTCAGGCCGCCCTGGCCGAACCGGTCTGCGTAGTCCGTCATACAGCAGTTTCACCCGGCGGCCGTATATAAAGCCGATTATTACTGGGGTAACACGTTCGGTGCAGTCACAGGGCGAATCAACACTCTTTCTACCGCGTCACGCCATGCTCTCGTATGTTCCCCGAGTTCGAGGTCATCCCTGCAGTCGACATGCAGGACGGGCAGGTGGTTCAGCTGGTCGGTGGCGAGCGCGGCACCGAAAAGACCTACGGCGACCCCGTCGAGGCCGCCCAGCGGTGGGTCGAGGCCGGCGCCAAGACACTCCACCTCGTCGACCTCGATGGCGCCTTCGAAGGAGAGCGGGCCAACGCCGACGCCATCGACGCCATCCACGATGCTCTGGAGCGAAGCGCCACGAGCAATCGGACGCAGTCCGATGAGGCGGTCGACGTGGAGACCCAACTCGGTGGCGGCATTCGGACTGCCGAGGATGCGACCAGTCTTCTCTCTCGGGGACTGGACCGCGTCATCCTCGGGACGGCGGCCGTCGAGAATCCCGACATCGTCGCTGACATCAGCGAGGAGTACCCCGGAACGGTGATGGTCAGCCTCGACGCGAAAGATGGCGAAGTCGTCGTCTCGGGGTGGACCGAGGGCACAGGATTAGACCCTGCCGAGGCCGCCGCGCGCTACGAGGAGTTGGGTGCAGGCGCAATCTTGTTCACTGACGTTGATGTCGAAGGCCAACTGGAGGGCGTCCGGACCGAGCCGGTCCGTCGCATCGTCGAGGCGGTCGACATTCCGGTCGTCGCCAGCGGCGGCGTGGCGACTATCGAGGATATCCGGGCACTGAAGGGGGCTGGTGCGGCGGCTGTCGTCGTCGGGAGCGCGCTCTACGAGGGCCAGTTCACGCTCGCGGAGGCCCAGCGTGCGGTCGACGAGACCTGACGGGAGCGGCTACCGCGTCGCCGGTCCCTGTGGCTCGATGAACTGCGGCAGGATGAGCGCGTAGGCACCGCCGGCGACCAGGAGCGCGCCGACCAGCGCGGTCTCTGCCGTGTTGAACAGCAGGAAGCCGGTCAGGATGACCATCACGGCGACTGCCTCGATTTTGTTCTGCATACGCGAGTGAGTGTGTGACTATCCGATATATATTCCCAGCAGACGGGCGTCACGCGGCCGTCAGACGGCAACTCGGGCCCGAACGCGGGCTCAGCACAACCCCCAAATACGCGGGCCGCAAGAGTGTGGGTATGACCGACCGGACCGCCGCAGTCACGCGCGAGACGGCCGAGACTGACATCGAGGTCACGCTCGACCTCGACGGCGACGGTGACACCACCGTCGACACTGGCATCGGCTTTTTCGACCACATGCTCGATTCGTTCGCCACACACGGCCTGTTCGACCTCACGGTCCAGTGTGACGGCGACCTGGACATCGACGACCACCACACCGTCGAGGACGTTGGCATCACCATCGGCGACGCGCTCGACGAGGCACTGGGCGACAAGCGCGGCATCTCCCGCTTTGCCGACCGCACAGTTCCCATGGACGAGGCCGCTGCCGAAATCGTCGTGGACATCTCCGGCCGCCCGTACTTCGCCTTCGAGGGAGAATTCTCTCAGGAGTCGGTCGGCGGGATGACCAGCTACATGGCACGGCACTTCCTGCGCTCGCTGTCGACCAACGCGGGACTGACACTCCATGCCAGCGTCACCGGCGAGAACGCCCACCACGAAATCGAGGCGCTGTTCAAGGGACTGGCGCGGGCACTCGACGACGCGACGCGCATCGACGAACGCCGCGCGGACGCGCCAAGCACCAAGGGCGAACTGTAGATGTTCGCCGAAATCATGGAGAAGTTCTCGGATTCGCCCAGCCAACAGCGGGTGATTCGCCTGCTGCTCGAACGGGGCTTCTCCGTCAACGACGAGGGCCGGGTCGTCTCCGGCGGTATCGAGATACCCAACACAGGCATTGCCCGTGAAGTCGATGTCGACCGCCGGGTCGTCGACGCCACGACTGACGCCATTCTCGATGACGATGAACTCCGCCCTATCTTCCAGAACATCTCTGCGATTCCAAGTCTGATGGACCTCGCGCCGGTGCTAGATTTGACCGTGCTCACAGTGGCGGTCCGGGACGCCGAGGAACCGGGTATCGTCGCGACCGTCACCGGGGCGATTGCCGACCGCGGCATCTCGATTCGCCAGACAATCAGCGAGGATCCGGAGTTCACCGACGAACCGCGGCTGTACGTTATCACCGACGACCCGCTGCCGGGCGACCTCCTCAACGACATCAAGGCGATGGACTTCGTCCACCGCATCGAATTAGAGTGACCGACACCGTCAGAGTGGTCGTCCACCACGGTGACGCGACCGACGCACTCGCTGTCGAGACGGGAACTGTGCTCCGCGACGCCCTCCGCGCGGCCGATATCTCGCCACACAGCACCGCCGGCCGGCGTCTCAACTGCGGCGGCCGCGGCCTCTGTGCGACCTGTGGCGTCCGGATTCTCGACGACGAACCCGCGCCCGAACACTGGCACGACGACCTCGCCGACCGCTTTGGCTATCCCCGACTCTCCTGTCAGATTCGCGTCACGGGTCCGATGGAGATTCGAATACCCGAGAAACGCGTGTGGGGCGGCCGCAAGTGAGCGAAAAAATGAACGTGTCGGAAGTGACGAAACCCACAAATTCACCGACTTCGAACGCCCGACCGTGACAGACGCCTTCCGGACCGTCGCCGGACGTGGGCAAGCCCGCTTCGAAATCTCGGGTTCAGAGTTCATCGGCCACGTCGCGCCCGCTCACTCCGTCGACGATGCAGAGGAGTTCATCGACGCTATTGGCGAGGAGTACGCCGACGCGACCCACAACGTCCCCGCGTATCGCGTCCGCGCCCAACCGCTCCGGGAGTGGGCAAGCGACGCCGACGAACCCAGCGGGTCGGCCGGCAAACCCGCGCTGAACGTCCTCCAGCAGGAAGACGTGGAGAACGTCGTCGCTGTCGTCACCCGCTACTACGGCGGGACGAAGCTGGGCGTCGGCGGTCTCGCCCGTGCGTATTCACGAGGCGTCAAAGACGCTCTCGACGACGCCGGCATCGTCGAGGAGGTGCCCCACGAACAGTTCTCGGTCACCGTCGAGTACGACGATTCGGGCTCGGTTCGGGGCATCCTCGAATCCGCAGACTGCGAGTTCGAGGCCACCTACGAGGCGGACGTTCGCTTCGACGTTCGCGCGCCCGAAGCCAGCGCCGCCGGCCTCCGCGACCGCATCCGCAGCGCGACCAGTGGCCGCGCGACGCTCGCTGGAGAATTCGACAACTGACTAGCAAGTAACTCGAAACAGGGCCGTGTCAGCACGGCACACGACTTCCAGTGCAGATTAAATCCTGCCGCTGTCTATCGAATTTCCAGTCGAAGCAAAGGGGTTCAACGAACGTCGAAAAGCTCCGTAGCGGGATGGACGCCCGGACACTCTCACTCCGTGCCGAAGGCCCGGTCGCCGGCGTCGCCCAGGCCGGGGACGATGAAGCCGCGTTCGTCGAGGGACTCGTCTACGCTGACGGTTAGTAGTTCCGCTTCGGGGCACGCCTCGCTCACTCGGGCCAGACCCTGTGGTGCGCTGACCGCAGAGAGCACGAAGAGGTTCTCCGGCGTCGGTGCGCCGTCGGTCAGCTCCTCCAGCACCGCGACCATCGTGCTTCCGGTGGCGAGCATCGGGTCCGCGACGACGACCGTATCCTCCGGTCGAATCTCGGGTAACTTGACGTACTGTACTTCGATGGGAAACTCGCCGTCGTCCATTCCGGCGTCCTCGTCGCGACTGGCCGAGATGACGCCCTGGCGGGCTTCGGGAAACGCCTTCAGCAGCCCCTCGACGAACGGCGTCGCCGCACGGAGGACGTTCACGACGACCACGTCGTCGAGATTCGTGATGCGCTCCCCGCGGGTTTCGGTCAGCGGTGTCTCGACCGGTACCGATTCGGTGTTCAGTCGGGCATCGGCGATTTCGTATCCACAGATGCGACCGAGTTTGACCAGTCCCTTGCGAAACTGGGTCTGTCGTGTCTGCACGCTGCGCAGTTCGGTTAGCGTGTGCTGTGCTAACGCGTGTGTGACGACTGACGCGTCCTCGTGCGCTTCGATTGCCATACCGGACACTCGGCCGGTCGGCCCAAATAGCTCAGGGCTTTGGCGTCTCGATACCGAAGCGCGTCAGCGGAGGGTACAGTTGACTGCTGATTGCGGGAGTGTGGCCTCCGACCCGGCCACGCGGAACAGCGGGGTGCCTGGCTGGACTGGGACCTGCCAGTCGCCGCGGTCGGTCGGGACCACCGGCGCGACGGTCAGGTCCGAGCGCGCCTGGTTGTTGAACTCCTGGAAGCTGTAGCCGCCGCGACCTTTGGGGGTATCCTCGACGGTCATCCCGCCCAGTCCGTCGACGACCGCGTCGCTCGTCCACCCTCTCTGCTCTCTGGCGGCCTGCACGAGCGCCGAGGCGGCGGTGAAGGCACTGCTGGCGAACGTGTCGGGAACCGTCCCGTAGATGCTGGTGTGGGCGTCGACGAACCAGTCGTTGACCGGGTTGTCGAACTGGTTCCAGTGATAGCGCGTGACGAACGGACCGACGTTCGCCTCGCGCACGTCCCGTGCGGTGAAGTTCGAGCCGAGCGCGTCTTCGAGGACCGATCCCGGGCCCCTGAGTCCCGCCGCCGTCCAGAAGTGACTGAGGAACTGTACGTCGGGGTCGGCCGCCAGAAACGCCTGGAGGAACGACGCCTGCGAGTTGGGGATGAACCCACCGACGATGGCGTCTGCGCCCGCGCTCTCTACGTTTTCGAGCACCCTCCCCCAGCTGTTGTTGCCCAGCGGGACGAACTCCTCGAAGACCACGTCGACGTTCCCGGCCGCCAGCGTCTGCTGGTAGTTCTCGATCCACTCCTGACCCATGGCGAAGTCGTTGGCGACGAGTGCGACCCGGTCGATATCCGTCTCCTCGACGATATACCGTGCCCCCGTCCGTGCCATCATCGCCGATGTCGCCGTCGTCCGGAAGACGAACTCGTTGCACGACTCGCCGGTGAGTTCGGTCGTCGCCACCGGACACGCCAGGTACGGTACTTGCTGTTGTTCGGCGATTCGGCTCACTGGTAACGCACCCGCAGCAGTCCCGCCGCCGAACAACACGTCGACGTCTTCGCTGGTGGTGAGTTCGCTCGCGACCGACGCCGTCCGGTTTGGGTTGGTCTCTGCGTCGCGCACCAGGACGCTCACGGGCTGTTCGCCCACCGTCAGTTCGTACTCGCCTGCCCCCTTCCATTCGGGAGGAGTCGCCCCATCTTTGTACGCCAGCCCGGACAGAAAGCCACTCGCCACCTGTGCTCCGTCTTCCGAGAGCGAACCGGAGAGGTTCACCAGCACACCAATACGGACGCCCGCCGTTTCCTCGTCTGCGCTCCCGGTTTCGCTGACCAGCGTCGCGGAGTCCTGGCCGGACTCCCAGACCACCCGCACTGAGTACTCGGCGGAGACGTCGACGGTGACGCGGTCGCCGGCAGCGACCGTCGGCTCGCCACCGCTGGTCCCGCTGGTCGACCCGCCAAGTTCTTCCCAGGTTCCCGTCTGTGCGATGCCGTCCCCGTACACCGACAGGTTGCTCGCGGTGACCGCGTCGCCGGCCTCGTGTGTTATCACCAGTGTCCCGTCGTCGCTGTTGTACTCAACCCCGAACGACACCTGGGGCGCGTTGGGGGGACTGCGGTCCTGTACCGGTGCGAAATCCCAGACTGTCCACGCTCCGTCCGACTGCCGCAGTTCGAGCCCGACCTCTTCTGTCTCCTCGCTTCCGTCGATGAGTAACCGCAAGACGATACGAACCGTCGCGCTGTCCTCGCCCTCTTCGAGGACCTCGCTTTCGCTGACCAACGCATCCTCGATATCGGTGGCGGCCTCGTCGTCGAAATCGACCGCACTGAGCGGCGACTCCGGATGGAGTCTCTCCGTCGCTGCGTCGCCATCTCTGGTAGCAACCGCGAGGAGAAACTGCTCTGCGATTTCGAGGCGCGGGTCGCTCTCCCCACTTCCGTCGTCAGGCCCCTGTTCGGTCTGTGTTCTTTCGCTGTCGGGCCCCTCCTCGGTCTCTAAGCCCTCGTCGATCAAGTCCTCGCACCCTGCCAATCCTGCCGCAGCCGCGAGGCTTGCAGTCAAATACGTCCGGCGTCGCATACTACGCATCTCAATAGACGAACAATTAATAGTAGCGAAAGCGGCAGATACCCGATAGTAATCTAGTGTGTAAGTAGCACAAACGGCACATCTCGTTGGCGACCTGTGGCTGCTGACGAGGCCGAAATCGTGGGCACTCGAAGCTGTGACGTGCTAGCAGTGATATCTCACCGCTTGGGCGGCACACTTATTGACATCGACTCCCTACAGCGGAGCAATCGATGGATTCGGGTGTCAACCAGACCGCCACTCGTCCCGCACTACTTACTCATGGCTGAATTCGAAGAGAGCGTCTCTGGCTTCAAAGTCCGCGGCGACTGGGTCGATGCTGTCGAACACGGCGAGCGCATCGTTAGCGCACTCCGAGAGATCGGCGAGGACGAAGATGTCACCGTCGATTCGGACGCACTCGACGAGTTCGACGAGTGGCGACCAAAGAGCCACGAGCGTATCCACGAGGACGTCAGCGAGAAGACCGCAGACAAGGCGAGTGTCGAGGAAGGGAAGGGCGAACAGGAAGGCGTCGACCCCGACGAGGACCTCCAGACCGCCGGCGAGAAACTCGCCGAATCCTACGAGAACCTCGACGAACCCGACGAGGCCGTCGACAAGTGGGGCGACAGCCTGGACCACGTCGCTCGCGCGGCCGACTCGGCCGGCCGGAAGGCACTCCGCGCCGTTGAGGGTGCTGTCTACCGTAACGTGATGACACAAATTGCCCCCTACTACTTCGATAACGAACTCGTCAGCGCCAACCTCCAGCGGATCGGCCGCGGCGATGGCCCCGACTACGTCTTCGAGGTCGCTATCAACGACGACGACCTGAGTATTCGCGTCTCGAACAAACTCGCGGACTTCGAGGAGGACCTCGACCGCTGGCACGTCGACACGGAAAAAGAGACCGAGGTCGTCGAGGCCGTCGAAGGTGTCGAGGCTCCCGAACCCGACCAGACTGCCGACGCCAAAACCACTTCTAATCCCGAGTGAAACCATGCCCTGCTGGACTGTTCGCACCCGGCAGGCTCTTACCGTTCCCTCCTGTACGCCGGCGTAATGGTCACCGGAGGGACGCTCGCGACACTCCTCGTCGCTGGCGCTGCGAGTCTGTTCATGGCGTGGGCAATCGGTGCTGGCTCCTCGGGGTCGACACCCTTCGCACCCGCGGTCGGTGCGAACGCTATCTCTGTCATGCGGGCCGGGTTTTTTGTCGGGATTCTGGGCCTGCTCGGTGCCGTGCTCCAGGGTGCTAACGTCACCGAGGCGGTGGGTAACTCGCTCGTGTTGAACCAGACGTTGACGCCCCCCGCCGCGATTGTCGGGCTGACAACCGCTGCGCTGCTCGTTGCTCTCGGTGTCTTTGCCGGCTACCCGATTGCGACTGCGTTTACAGTTACTGGCGCGGTCATCGGTGTCGGACTGGCGCTGGGCGGTGACCCCGCGTGGGCGAAGTACCAGCAAATCGGGACACTCTGGATTGCCACGCCGTTCGTCGGCGGTGGCATCGCATATGGAACCGCACGTCTGCTCCGGAACGAGCGGATGCCGGAACTACTGTTCGTCCCCGTCCTCGCTGGCGTCGTCGGCTTCCTGCTCGCGAACATCCGGTTCGTCTTTTTCGGGCCAGCAGACGAGCAACTCTCGCTCGCTGAGGCGGCCGTTTCGCAGTTCGGTGGCGGGCTTCTCACCCACGTCGGCGTCACGTTCGCTGTCGGACTCCTCGTCGCGCTCGCACTCGGCTACGACATGCTCGGTGACGAGGCCCGCGGCCAGCGCCACTTCCTGCTCGTTCTCGGTGGCCTCGTCGCCTTTTCGGCCGGCGGGAGCCAGGTCGGGCTGGCGCTCGGCCCGCTGCTCCCACTGACTGACTCGGTGGGTATTCCGCTGGTCCCGCTCCTGTTCGGTGGTGGTCTCGGGCTCCTGATCGGCTCCTGGACCGGCGCACCACGGATGATAAAGGCACTCAGTCAGGACTACTCCTCGCTGGGGCCGCGCCGCTCTATCGCGGCGCTCATCCCCTCCTTTGCCATCGCACAGGCCGCGGTTTTCTTCGGGATCCCCGTCTCGTTCAACGAGATTATCGTCTCGGCGATTATCGGCAGCGGCTACGCGGCAAGCGGTGAGGGTGGCGGCGTCTCCGGGTCGAAAATGGGGTATACGGTGCTGGCCTGGATTGGGTCGCTGGTCGGTGCGTTCACGATCAGTTACGGCGTGTTCACGGGCGTCTCGATGCTTCTGTAGCTCTCAGTCCTGGACGGCCTCGTCTGCATCCGTCTCGGTTTTGGTGTCGTCTTCGGCTTCTAACTCTGTTTTTTCCTCATCGGCGAAGCCGCTGATGCGTGCTTTCATGATGCGGGTGTTCTCGACTTGCTCGACCCGAATCTCCACCCCGTCGTACTCGATAACTTCGCCTTCCTCGACGAGTCGACCGGCGCGGTTGAAAATGAACCCGGCGATGGTCTCGAACTCCTCACCCTCGGGAATGTCGATTTCTAACTGCTCGTTGACTTCGTCGACGTTGACCTCGCCTTTGACGATGGCAGTGTCCTCGTCGATGAACTCGATTGGCTCTTTTTCTTCGCCCTCCAGAATCTCGCCGACGATTTCCTCGGTCAGGTCTTCCATCGTCACCAGTCCCTCGGTGGTCCCGAACTCGTCGATGACGATGACCATGTGCATGCGCTCGTCGCGCATCTCCGCGAGCAACTCGTCGACGTTTTTCGATTCGGGAACGTGTAGCGTCGGCTGGATGAGGTCTTCCAGGTGGACATCAGTCTCCAGTTCGCCGTAGTTCAGGTCCCGCACCAGATCGCGGATGTGGACGACGCCGATGACGTTGTCCAGACTCCCCTCGTAGACCGGGGTCCGGGCGTGGCCGCTGTGGATGCACGTCTCGATAGCCTCCTCGATGGAGGCGTCTTTCGAGATGGCAGTCATGTCCAGCCGGGGGGTCATCACTTCCTTGGCGATGGTCCGGTTGAAGCGGAGCGTCCGGTGGAGCATCTCTCGCTCGTCTTCGTCGAGGACGCCCTCGCGCTCGCCCGTCTCGATGATGTCGCGAATCTCCTGCCGGGTGATGTACGAGGTCTCGATAGCGCCGCGGCCACCGGTAATCGTGTTGATTGCTCGGGTGAGATAGTCGAAGAGCACGATGAGCGGCATCAACAGTCGTTCGGCCCACTGCAGCGGTCGGGAGATGCGCAGTGCCCACGACTCGGTGTTCTCGATGGCGTAGGATTTGGGGGCAGTCTCGCCAAAGAGCAACACGAGCGCGGTGACGCCGATGGTCGCCAGCACGACCGCCAGGCCGCCGTTTCCGAGGTAGAAACTCAACAGTCCCGTTGCGATGGAGGACATCGCGATGTTGACGAGGTTGTTGCCGACCAGAATTGTCACGAGCAACCGGTGTGGGTCCTCACGAAGGTGCTTGAGCAGTTGCCCGGTCGTACTGTCTTCTGCCAGCGCCTCGACGCGGTGGTCCGCCAGCGAAAACATCGCTATCTCCGAGGACGAAAAGAACGCCGAGAGGACCAGCAACAGGAAGATAGCGACGAGACCGAGGCCGACGAAGAGGGTGTCACTCAGAGTGACACCGAGGATATCGACTGCCAGCGGCGCGATCGCCGCCGTGGCGACAATGTGTGCCCACATTAACGTCCGGATTTGTCCGTCAGCCGGATTAAACGTTGTCATGGACGAGGTTTCGTTCTGTGGTTCCCGCGACTGTCGTACGCCGACACGCTTACCCCACTCTCGGTCCAACTTGCGTCCATGAGCGCCCCGGCAATGACACTCTACCGACTGCAGGCGTGTCCGTTCTGTGAACGCGTCGTCCGACTGCTCGACGAGTACGACATCGACTACCGGTCGCGGTTCGTCGAGCCGATGCACTCCGAGCGAAACGTCGTCAAGCGACTCTCCGGCAAGCGTACCGTCCCCGCGCTGGTCGACGACAACACTGGCGCGACGCTCACCGAGAGCGCGAACATCGTCTCTTATCTCGAAACCACGTACGGCGACGAAGGAACGCTGACCGCTGCGACCGACGCCGCGACGGCCGAGGAGGGAGCGTAGATGGAACTTGACTTCGAGGTGGTCGACCTCCCCGACGCCGACCACGTCACCGAAGGCGAACAGGCACCTGACTTCACCCGGCCGCTGGTCAACGACGAGTACTGGGAGGACGTGTCCCTCTCTGACCTGACCGCCGACGGGCCGGTCGTGCTCGTCTTCTACCCGATGGATGGGGCCTTCCCGGCGACGTACATCTGGAACGAACTCCGGGACCGAAACGTCGACGAGTACGACACCACGACGGTTGGGCTCTCGATTTCGACGCCCTACGAACACAAGACGCTCATCGAAGAGCGCGAGATGTCCTTCGACCTCTTTGCCGACCCCGCCAACGGGGTCGCAGAGCAGTACGGCATCGCCCACGACCTCGACGGGATGGCCGGCATCAGCGAACCCCGCCCTGCCGTCTTCGTCATGGACGAGGAGCGAACCATCCAGTACGCGTGGGTCGCCGAGGAGTGGCCGGATTTCCCCGATTACGACGAACTGGAAGCGGCAATCGACGCGCTCTGACGATGCAGACGACCGACGTGGACGTCGCTGCGGCCGCCATCACGGACGGCGAACTCGTCGTCTACCCCACCGAGACGGTGTACGGACTCGGTGCGGACGCACTCGACCCCGCCGCCGTCGAACGGGTTTTCGAGGCGAAGGGGCGAGACCGCGACAAGCCAGTCTCCCTGGCCGTCGAGAGCGTCGCCGCCGCCGCGACGTACACCGAGCCGACCGACCGCGAGCGTGCGTTCATGAGTACGTTCCTCCCCGGTCCGGTGACAGTCCTCGTCCAGCGGGGCGAGCGCGTGCCCGACGTACTGACTGCCGGACGCGAGCGCGTCGGCGTGCGCGTCCCGGACCACGACCTTGCCCTCGCTCTCCTCGACGCCGTCGACACACCGCTGACAGCGACCAGTGCAAACGTCAGCGGCAAGCCGAGCGCCCGCCGTATCGCGGACGTTCACGCACCGATTCGCGAGGCTGTCGCCGTCGTGCTGGATGGCGGAGAAACGCCGGGCGGCGGCTCCACCGTCGTCGACCCGTCGAGCGGCGAAATTCACCGTCGCGGGCCGCTTGCCGACGACATCGAGGCGTGGCTGGCCGAGCACTGACGCCCGCAGCAGTCACCGCTTAATCCCCGCCCAACAGCGACCGCAACGACCGTGTCTGTGTCCCACACTCGCCGCTGAACTCACACGGTGCACACTTCGCGTCGCTGGTCACGCGTGCGGGCGGGCCGTCGATGGTGTCTGCGGTCCGGACGGCCTCCCGGTACTGTGCCCGCCGTCTGCTCCCGAGCGATATCTCGCGGACGACGCCGTGTGCGGGATACTCCGCGAAGACGCGTTCGACGCTCGTCTCGCGCTCCCACGAGAGCGCTTTCGCCGCTGCAACGAGGTGGACGCTCTGGGGCTGCCAGACGCCCTGTTCGGGCGGGTCGCCGGCGAAGACAAGCGACAGTGTCGGTTCGTCGTCGAGCAGTTTGTGGACGACTCCGCGACACTCTCGACCGGTCAACACCACGTCACGCTCGTCCGGGGACGCGAGCGCGTCCCACGCCGGGAGACGCGCTTTCAGACAGCCAAGCCGCGAACGGTAGGTGGTCGGCGAGACGGCAATCGGTGCCGACCGGAGCGCGCCATCGTCGGTCAACAGTCGCTCGTACTGGAAGGCGAGTTCCCGGCGCTGTTCGACGGTGTCGGGCGTCTCGAAGTCGTCGGGCTGGCGGCGCCGGTAGTAGAGTTTGCGCGGGCAGTAGGCGGCCGTGGCAACGTCGCGGAACGCGTGCATGGGACGGGCTGGCCGCCCGTTCGGACTTAAAATTCCACGTCGACTTCGAGTCCTTCTGTGGCGTCGTCGAGACCGTCGTCCTGTACGTCGGCAGTGAGGTGGTCGGCGATGTCGGCGTCGGTCAGAATCTCCTCGAACTCGGTCCGGAAGCGCTGGCTGACGCGTTTCGACCGGTTTTCGGCACGCACTGCACGGACTGCTCGTTCCACAGTCCCTGGTTTCGCGTCGAGGTCGGCCGCAACTGCTCCGACCGGTTCGTCGGCAGCGAGTCGTGCCCGGAGTGCCGTCGTGTCGATATCGCCCGTATCCTCGTCGCGAACCAGATGCAGGTCCATCCGGGCGTCGAAGACGAGGTCACGCGGGATTTTCAACACTGTTGCGATGCCGTCGTCGCTCTCCCCGTCGTAGAACTCCGTGACAATCGTACAGAGTTCGTCTGTCGCGAGCGATGTCTGGAAGTCGAACTGCTCGCGCATCCGGTCGATGACGTCTGCCAGGCGGTCCTCGACAGACTCGTCCCGGAGTAGTGACCCCCGCTGTTCCGTCTGGGACTCCGTGACCGTCTCCCCGTCGGCCACGTCGATGAAGATGTCGCGGAGTTCCGCTGTTTTCTCGTCCATCGTGCCATGTTTCCAGTTCGTTGAAACATAAAAAGCCATCCCCTGAACTGTGGTAACACACTGACTAACCGATATCTCTCCTTCTGATTTCCAGCCGGTGGGTAGCCGTGGTAACACTTATACACGCAGCGAAGTCGTATGTGCGTATGGTACTCTTGCAGGCCGAGCAGGTTACACGGCCGACATTTTGGCAGATTGGATACGTTGGGAAGGCGGTCTTTTATTATCTGGCTGCCGTGGCGATTCTGGTGTTTCTCGTTGGCATCTACCAGCGGGTCACCCGCTACACGCAGGGGAAAGACGACCCGTTCCCCAGACTCGACGATCTCGGGAACCGTATCCGGTCGAGTGCGCGGCTGGCGCTCTCCAACGAGAAGCAACTCGACCGCGACATCGTCGCCGGACTGATGCACGCCGCGGTTCTCTGGGGCTTTCTGACCCTGCTCATCGGGACGACGATTCTCGGTATCGACATGGACCTCTACCGGCCGCTGACCGGCGACTCCTTCTTCGTCGGTGACTTTTACCTCTCCTACTCGCTGGTGATGGACGCGATGGGGCTTTTCTTCGTCGTCGGCATCGCTGTCGCCATCTATCGGCGCTACGTCGCCCGCTCGGAGCGACTCTGGGGCAAACACACCGGTCGCGAGGACGACCTGTTTCTCTGGTCGCTCTTTCTCTTGGGCGTCGGCGGCTACCTCACCGAGGCAATCCGCATCCTCGGCCAGAACTTCCCCGCCCACGAGACGGTGAGCTTCGTCGGCTACTTCCTCGCTGCTGTCGGCGCTGGCACGGGCATCTCCCCCGACGCGGCGGCCGCAGCCTACCCGGTCGTGTGGTGGAGTCACTCGCTGCTCGCGCTGTGGTTCGTCGCCTGGGTCCCCTACGCGAAGCCGCTGCACATGCTCTCGTCGTTCGCCAACCTCGTCACCCGCGACGAGAAGGCCGGCAGTCGGCTGCCCGGCGTCCCGCTGGACCCACAGGCTGACACCGAACTCGACGACGTGGACGATTTCACCTGGAAGCAACTCCTCGACCAGGACGCCTGTACGAAGTGTGGCCGATGTTCGTCGGTCTGTCCGGCAAACGAGGCGGGGCGACCACTGGACCCACGCGACGTGATTCTCGACCTCAAGAGCTATCGCGAGCAGCACGACGCCGGCGGCGAAGAGATGCCTATCGTCGCCGACGGCGGCACGTCCGTCATCGATGCGAGCACGATGGAGTCGTGTCTGTCCTGTATGGCCTGCATGGATGCCTGTCCGGTCGATATCGAACACCTCACGCACTTTACGGATATGAACCGCCAGCTCGTCGAACAGGGCGACGTGGACGGTCACATTCAGGACGTCTTCCAGAATCTGATGCAACAGGGCAACACCTTCGGGGACTCGGCCCGGAACCGGCCTGACTGGACCGACGAGCTGGATTTCGAGGTGCCAGATGCCCGCGAACAGTCAGTCGAGTATCTCTGGTACGTCGGCGACTACCCCAGTTACGACGAGCGCAACCGCAAGGTTGCACGCGCGCTCGCTCGCATCTTCGAACACGCTGGCGTCGACTACGGCATCCTCTACGAGGACGAAGTCTACGACGGGAACGACATCCGTCGGCTCGGCGAAGAGTTGCTCTACGTCGAACAGGCATCGACGCTCATCGGCGCGCTCGAAGACTGCGAGTTCGAGACCATCGTCTGTACGGACCCACACTCGTACAACACCATCGAAAACGAGTATTCGGAGATTGACTTCGCGGAGTTCGCCGACGACCCGATGCTCGAAGCCCCCGTCGACGGCTACTGGAACGCCGATGGCGATATCGAGGTGGCCCACTACACGCAAGTCGTCGACCGACTGGTCACCGCTGGCAAACTCGACCTGGGGAGCGTGGACCGCACGGTCACCTATCACGACCCCTGTCATCTCGGCCGGTACAACGACGAGTACGAAGCCCCACGGGAACTCGTGCGCGCGACCGGCGCGGAGCTGGTCGAGATGCCGCGCAACCGCAACAACTCCTTCTGTTGTGGCGGCGGTGGCGGTGGCCTCTGGATGGACCACGAGGAGGACCACAAACCCAGCGAGGAGCGTCTCCGCGAGGCTGTCGAAGACTGCGAGGAGCCACGCTCCTCGGATGGCGTCGAACAGTTCGTCGTCGCCTGCCCGATGTGCATGACCATGTTCGAGGACGGCCGCAAGACTGGCGGCTTCGAGGACGACCTCGAAATCGTCAGTGTCACTGAACTGCTCGTCGACGCTATCGATGCCTGATTAGTAACCACCTTCTACTGCTTGTACTGCCGCCGCTGCTGTGGCTGAGTTTGTTGCTGCCGTCGGCCAGAATGGTCTCGCAACACCCACCGCTGCGTGTAGATGTACCAGCCCAGGCCGGCGTTCAGCAGCAATCCCATGAGCCCGACACCGCTCGTAAAGGAGTTCGTCAGCAGCAGCGCACTCGTCAGGATGCCAGAGCCACTAACGGCCATCCCGGCTGTCCAGCCCCACGATTTTCTGGTCCACAGACCGACTGCAGCGACGAGTTCGCCGACGCCAAAAGCCAGCACGACCAGCGCAGTGGTTCCCATCGAGTTTCCGGCGTCGCTCGCGCCGTACGCGCTGGCCGTCTGCCCGATACTCTGGAGTTGCAGTCCCACGAACAGTGACCCGAGACCCGACAGGACAAGCAATCCACAGAGTAGTTTGATGCCAGACGGCAGCGGTGGCCGGCTGGCGGAACGCCGGTGGTGGATGGATTGTCGACCTCCATCGCTGGCCGCTGGGCGCTGCTGTCGTGGTTGCTCTGCTGGCTGTTGCTGAGGGTCGGTCGACTGTTGCTGTCTTTCCCCTTTCGGGCTGGCCTGTTCTTGCTCGATTCTGGTGCCACATGCGGGGCAGACTGTCCTGTCCCCGATGGCGCTGTCGCCGGCTGAACATCGTGTCATGGACGGGGTTGGCCCCGGATTCGGATATAAAACTACGGCTGCGTTCGTGTCTGAGTGTCACACTTCCGGGCGCGTTTTATCCTCAGGCCGACCTTATGCTACGTTGATATGAACGACATTCCGTCACGGAGACGATTTCTGCAGACAGTGGCGGGTGCCGGAGTCGTCGGTCTGGCAGGCTGTCTCGACTCGGTTACGGGCGGTGACGCACCCGAACCTGGGGGGAAGCCGGTTGTCGGTGCAAGCACGACCAACGGCGACGATGGACCGTTCTTCTCTCACGATGTCGAACTCTCGCGCGAGTACACCGATTTCGCCGAAAACGCCGTCTCGGGAGGTGTCCCGAAAGATGGCATCCCATCGATAGACGACCCGGCGTTCGAAGACGCGAGCGACGCGGACGAGCGACTGGACCCCGACGACCCGGTGTTCGGAGTCGAACTCGGTGGGCAGGCACGAGCGTACCCGCAGTACATTCTCGTTCGACACGAAATCGTCAACGACGAACTGGCCGGGTACAATATTGCGGTCACGTACTGTCCATTGACCGGGACTGCGATGGGGTTCGACCGCGGCGACGACGAATTCGGCGTCTCCGGGATGCTCGTCAACAGCAACCTGATTATGTACGACCGCGTTTCGGAGTCGTGGTGGCCCCAGGTCCTCGGGACGCTCGTCCGTGGCGAGAACGACGCGTTTCTCGGACGGTCGTTGCGTGAGTTTCGCGTGACCTGGACGACGTGGGAGCGCTGGCGAACAGTCCACGAAGACACCGAAGTCCTGACCGAAGACACGGGCGAACCGGTCAGTTACAACCGCGACCCCTACGGGACGTACAACCCGCGGGGTGGCTACTACAAGAATCAGAATCTGTTGTTCAGTCCGCTCCGTGAGGACGACCGACACCATCCCAAGACGGTGTTTATCGGCGCACGGACCGGCGACGGAAAGGTCGCGTTTAGCAAGGACCGTCTCCGAGAGGAGTCGCTGCTCGAAACGGATGTCGGTGGCGTGCCGTATCTCGCCGCGTACCACGACGCGCTCGACTCGGCGTGGGTCTACCGCAACCCGGAAGACCGAACGATTGTGGCCGCCGAGGAATGGTACGAAGACTCCACCGGAGAACAGTACACGGCAGACAGTCTCCCGCTGGAGGCGGTGAACGCGTTCGACGCCATGTGGTTCGCCTGGGCGGGCTTCTATCCAGAGACAGAGGTCGTGGCCTGAGTGCTACGATGACAGAAACACACTCTCTCCCGACCCGGCTCATTGCGAGTCTGGCACGAATACGGTCTCGTCTGGACACGACACGACTGGTAGCCCACCGCGTGGTTTCCCGTCGACGCCCGCTTGCAGTCCTGCTGGCGGTAACGGCCGCCTATCTCGGGACGTTTCTCTGGGTGCTGGGCGACATTGTCGTTCACTCCGGAGCCGGGGTTTCGGTGTTCGTCGCTGATAATCCCCTCTCGCGGACGTTTCGACCAGCACCGGGTGCCTTTCTGTTCCAGCCGGTCGCACTCCTCGAACTCGGAGTACTGGTCTGGGAGTTCTCGCCGTTGAACACGCTACTGGGGCTGGCAATCGCCTCGCTGGTCGGCCTGAACCTCGCGTTCTCGTATCTGGCGGTAACCCAACCGCGGTCGTGCGGGCTGAGTACCAGTGCCGGGCTGTTCGCCTCGATTCCGGGGTTGCTCGCCGGGAGTACCTGCTGTGCACCGGTCATCCTGCTCGTGTTCGGGATTCAGGCAAGCGGGATTCTTCTGACGGCGTTCGTCTGGCTGCTGCCGGCGAGTATCGCGCTCCTGTTGGTGACGCTGGTATACGTCGCGGGGAAAGTGGACCCGACCGCGCTCTGAGTGTCTGCGGGCGGACCGCTCGTCACAGCCAGCTCACGACACCGAGTGTGACAGCCGCGAGAATGAGTTCGAACGAGAGCGTGCCGAGCGCAGAGAGGACAGCGAACCTGTGCGTGTCCATCTCTGCGAGCCCGGCGGGAATCGTCAGCATGCCGCGAGTAAGCAGTAGCGTGTTACTGACCGGGACGACCACCGCGCCCCAGCGGTCGAACCAGCCTTCGAAGCGGTCGAGATTCGCTTCGCTGATGGCAATCCAGCGACGCTCCCGGAGCACTTCGTGGCCGCCTCGCTTTGCGAGCAAGAAGAGCCCGGTCTGGCCGATAGTCGCACCGACGACGGCCACACCGACGATGGCGGCGATATCCGCTGCCGTGTCCCCCAGCAGGACGATTGCTGCCGGGACCACACTTTCGCTGGGCGCGAAGTAGAGCAACATTGCACCCTCGACGACGAAGACGACGAAGAGCGCGGGGAGACCGTAGCGTTCGAGGAGCGACTGGACAGCGTCGGTCGTCCCCGCCGGAACCGTGAGATATCCCGTCCGGACTCCGGTCCAGACCAGGGCTGCGACGACGGCAGTCGTGGCTATCGCCAGACCAACCCGACGTGTCGACAGGCGTGAGACGGTGCTGTCGTCACTCCTCATCTGTGACTATGTTGTCGCAGAACCGGCAAACGTCTTCGGATTGGTTCGACTGCCGACTGGTCGCCGTCGGCCTCGCCGGAGCGACACGGCTTTGCCGTCGCCGTGACAACCCCGGATATGGACCTCTCACGCCGACCACGCCGCCTGCGGACCGACGGTATCCGGCCGCTGGTGCGGGAAACCGACGTCTCGGCGTCGGACCTCATCGCACCCGTCTTCGTCGATGCCACGACCGACCAGCGCCAGCCAATCGAGTCGATGCCCGGCCACGAACGCGTCCCCGTCGACGAGGCCGTCGCTCGAGTCGAGGAAATCCGCGAGACGGGCGTCGAAGCTGTCATCGTCTTCGGCATCCCCGAATCGAAAGACGAGCGCGGTACTCGCGCGTGGGCCGAGGATGGCGTCGTGCAGGAGGCGACCCGCCGGATTACGAGCGAGACGGGCGCCTACGTCATCACCGACGTGTGTCTCTGTGAGTACACTAGCCACGGCCACTGTGGTCTCGTGGAAGACGACGCGGCCGAAGACCCACATCTCACCGTCCGAAACGACGACACTCTCGAACTGCTCGGGAAGACTGCTACCTCCCACGCGGCCGCTGGCGCGGATATGGTCGCCCCGTCCGGGATGATGGACGGGATGGTCGGGACGATTCGGGAGGCACTCGATGCCGACGGCCACGAGGACGTGGCAATCATGAGCTACGCCGCGAAGTACGAATCGGCCTTCTATGGGCCGTTCCGTGACGCTGCCGATGGTGCGCCGGCGTTCGGTGACCGCCGGCACTATCAGATGGACCCCGCTAACACGCGTGAGGCCACCCGCGAAGTCAGGCTCGATGTCGAAGAGGGTGCAGACGTGTTGATGGTCAAACCGGCCCTTCCCTATCTCGATATCGTCGCGGGCGTACGCGAACAGGTCGACCAGCCAGTCGCAGCCTACAACGTCAGCGGCGAGTACGCCATGCTCCACGCGGCCAGCGAGAAGGGGTGGCTGGATCTCGATGCCGTCGCTTACGAGTCGCTCCTGTCTATCAAACGGGCGGGCGCGGACCTCATTCTCACGTACTTCGCCGAGGACGTGGCCGAAACACTGTAGCGTCCGTCTCTCTGGTTTTCTCCCGGTCTCAACTCTGGGGCTGCCCGGGGACGGCGCGGCCGTTGGACGCGAGCGGGACTCGTGCGGCCACGATTGTCTCACCACCACGTCGCTCGTAGGTAAGCCGCCCACCGTAGCCCTCGATAACCCACTTGGCCAGCCACAGCCCCAGTCCACTCCCGTGGGAGAGCTGTGAGAGTGGCCGCTCGTCGAAGACCGCCGCACGCTCGTACTCCGGGATGCCGGGACCGTCGTCGACGATAGTTGCGACTGCCTCTGTCTCGGTGGTTGTCACGCTGACCCGGATGGCTGGCCCGGCCCTGTCGCTGTTTCGTCTCGAGTCTGTGGTGCTGTGTTCGATTGCGTTCTCGAGGAGCGCATCGAGCGCAGCACCGAGGCGGTGGTCGCCGGTCACCTCCCGTGACTCACCGATGCTGGTCTCGATAGTCACGCCTGGATGCGTCTCTCGATAGCCACTGACGAGCGTCTGGAGTGTCTCAGTGATGTCGACAGATTGGTAGTCGACACTGTCGGCGCCGAGAAGGTCCTCGACCTTGCTGGCCGCGCTGCTCAACTCCTCCAGGTCGTCGACGGTCGCGCGGATTCGGCGAGCGTGCCGCTGCACGGTCTCGTCGTCGCTCTCGTCGAGCAGTGTGGTGGTGGCCGCGAGAATCTGGGTGAGGTCGTTGCGCAGGTTGTGCCGAAGGACACGGTGGAGGACCTGGTGGTGCTGTTCGCGGCGGCGCTGGTCCGTGATATCGGTGTAGATTGCAAGCCCGCGCTGTTCGTCGTCGCGCTCGAACGGAACGCCGCGGTAGAGAAATTCACGGACGCCGTCGGCGGTCTGCCGGGAGACGGTCGCCCAGTTGGTTTCGCCAGCGGCAGTCCGTCTGTCGAACGTCGACGCTTCACCGGTGTGGGGGCTGGGGACGATGAAGTCGTTTATCGACTCCCCGATGATGGCTGTCTCGTCGTAGCCGAACACCTCGACGAAGGCGGGATTGACCGCCCGAACGACGGGAATCTGGTCGACGAGTTCGATTTCGGCGACGGCGTCTCGGCTGAGTTCGAAGAGCCGGCCGTAGGGGTCACTCTCGCTCATCTGTCCGCGCTGGATACCCGTGAGACACCCAGACGAGTCGACGGTTCTCCCGTGACACCGGGCGAGTCGACGACAGTCAGACGGCGGTCGCCGCGCTCGCTCTCGACGCTGAACACCTGGTCAGCGGCCCCGACGTAGAAGGCCCCGAACGAATCGCCGACTCGCTCGCTATCGATGACGTTCAACACGGTGTCGCTATCTTCGAAAACGCTCCCGTCGTTCTCGTAGCGGGCCGCCCGCGCCTGCTGTTCGCCGAGGACGGCAATCTCGCCGGCGATGTTCCCGATAATAAGCAGCGGTGCGTCACGCTTGCGGTCTGTCTCACGATTGACTTCTCCCAGCGACCGGCTCTGGAGGTCGAAGACGTTCGACCCGCGCCCCCAGGTGTCGAAGGCGTCGAGCACGAACAGGCGGTCCTCGCGGATGGCGCCATCCAGCGAGTCGTCGCTCCCGTCGAACGCTGCCGCGAGCGTGTCGCGGTCCAGCGTCGGCGTCGGCGTCAGCGACACTGCCCGGCCGTCGGCCAGTGCTGCGACGACCAGCTGCCCGACCACGTCGTCGATAGCGGCACCGTCGGATTCGAGGACGCTCTGGCCGCCCTCGACGAGTCCACCACAGCGGTCGTCGACGGCGTCTATCCCGGTCGGAACCGACTGCGTCGTTGTGGGACCCCGGCCGGCCGTCGAGAGTGCATCCTCGACTTCCCGGAGCATCGCCGTCTGTTCGGTCCGGGCGGCCCGAATCTCGGCGATGCTAGCCTCGATGTCGTCCGCCCGGTCGGCCACCTGCTCCGACTGGGAGGCAATCGTCTCGCTGGAGTCGGCGAGATCGTCGGTCGCGACCGACACGGACTGCACGTCGTCGGCCGTTCGCTCGACGGTTTCGGCGACGGCGTCGAACTCGTCCATCGCGTCGGCGACGTGGTCCGTTCCCGTCGCGATTTGTTCGGTCGTCGCCTCCAGTTGGGCGACCGTCTCGTCGGCCGCTGCCTGCACGTCCGCCAGCGCGGACTCGATGGTGTCGGCCTGCGCCTGTGACTCGGCGGCGAGGCTCTTGATTTCGTCGGCGACGACTGCAAAGCCGTCTGCGCCACCGCCGTTGCCGGCACGTGCGGCCTCGATAGAGGCGTTCAGCGCGAGCATGTTGGTCTGCTCGGCGATGTCGTCGATGCCGGCCAGCGCGTTTTCGATAGTGTCGATTCGGTCGTTGAGCCGTCTGATTTCGGCAGCCAGTTCCTCGCTGGTCTCCTGCACCGACTCGACGACTGCCATCGCGTCGGCGGCCGCAGCGCGTCCGTCTGCAGCCCGGTCCGCAGCGTTTTCGCTGCGCTGGGCAACCTGCTCGGAACTTGCGGCGACTTCTTCGATCGTCGCGCTCAACTCCGACACTTCGGTGACGACGGTCCCGATTTCGTTTGCTTGCGCGCCCGCGAGCCCATCGATAGCGGCCAACTGCTCGTCGACGGTCTCCGAGGCCGTTCGAACGGCACCGACTGCGCCTGTCGCGTTCGCAATCGCTCGGCTATCGGCGTGTTGCCCCGCTTCGTCTGCTGACTGCTCACTCGTCTGTCCACTCATCATCGCTCACCACGGTCTTTCAGGTATCGAACGTAAAAATCCATGAATATTGTCTCTCTGACCTGTCTACAGTAGATACGCACACGGTAGTGACGAATATACTTGAGAACTTAATCACTCTGTGGCTGGCAAATATTTCGGCAACTCGTTGATGCGACTGGAGCCGGCGCGCGCGGCGTGAACCCCCGATTTTGCCGGGGTATGACCTCCTTGTCGGTCGACAAATGTCCGAAAATCGCCTGACAAATACACCAATTCTGGACGGTTTACATCCTTATACAGCTAATATTCTTTTGAATTATGGCCGAATGTCCATCTCAAGACCTATTTTTGCAATTCTATAAAGCCAATGCTTATGTAGGTGTATTCCGGTAGGGTATCTCGTGAGAAGAACAACGATATCGTAGGTTTCGCGAAGAAAGGTGGACAAACGAACACGCAAAATCAGAAACACAATACAGGTGAGAAATTCAGAATGATAGATCCAATCCCATTACAGGTAACGGCAGAGACGTTCGCGGAAAACATCAACGCGCTCGGAGCGAGTATCAATTACATGTGGATACTGACCGTCTCCTTCCTCATTTTCTTCATGCACGCTGGCTTCGCCATGCTGGAGGCGGGGCAGGTACGGTCGAAGAACGTCGCAAACCAGTTGACCAAGAACCTCCTGACGTGGAGCGTCGGGGTGACGGTATTTTTCCTCATCGGTGCAGGGGTAAGCAGTCTCGTCGGCGGGGGCGGCTTCAACTTCGTTCCCACTGACGGCGCCGCAAGCTGGGGTGACGGCTGGTTCTACGGTGCCGTCTTCGCCATGACGGCGGCGACGATTGTCTCCGGTGCTGTCGCCGGTCGCGCAAAACTCCGCGCGTACGTGACCTACACGTTCCTGCTGGCGGCGGTCATCTACCCGGTCGTCACCGGCATCACGTGGGCTGGCGAGTACATCCAGTTCGGTGATGCGGTCTTCTACGACTTCGCTGGCGGGACCATCGTCCACGCGATGGGCGGTGTCGCCGGCCTGACGGCCGCGTACGTGCTCGGTCCCCGCATCGGGCGGTTCAACGACGACGGCTCGGTGAACGTCATCCCCGGCCACTCGATGACCTTTGCCGTGCTCGGAACGCTCGTCCTGGCCTTCGGCTGGTACGGCTTCAACGTCGGGACCGCGTCCATACTCAGCGTCTCCGCAGTGACCGTCGAGGACGGTGCAATCACGGGCGGGATAGCTTTCAACGGCGCAGTCCTCGGTCGCGTCGTGATGACGACGACGGTGTCGATGGCCATGGGTGCCATCGGTGCTGCGCTCGTCGCTTGGGCCAAGACCGGCAAGGTCGACACGCTCTACGTCGCCAACGGACTGCTCGCAGGACTCGTCGGTATCACGGCGATTCCGGACGCTGCGACGTGGTGGGGTGCCCTCCTCATCGGTCTGCTTGCTGGCGCGCAGCTCCCACTCGTCTTCGAACTGACCGAGAAACTGGGCATCGACGACGTGTGTGCGGTCTTCCCCGTCCACGGGAGCGCTGGCGTGCTGGGCACGCTTGCGTTCCCCTTCGTCGCTGCTGACCTCGGCCCGTCGGTTGCGAACGCGTTCCTCGCACAGGTCGTCGGCGTCGCCGCTATCCTCGGCTGGACGGTCGTCGCAACCGGACTCATCTGGTACGTCCTCAAGGCGGCGGGACAGGCACGCGTTACCCCCGAACACGAACAGGAAGGACTGGACGTCTCCGAACACGGCGTCGAGACCTACCCCGAGTTCGGTGGCTCCGACAGCGTCGTCGCTGACGGCGGCCCAACCTTCAAAACGGATGGCGGTACTGATATGACGGGAGGTGACAACGAATGAGCGAAATCGAAATGATCATCGCGTACATTCGTCCGGACAAGCTGGGCGATGTCAAGCAAAGTCTCGCAGAAGCTGGCGCACCGTCGCTGACGGTGACCAACGTCTCCGGTCGCGGCTCACAGCCCTCGAAGAAGGGGCAGTGGCGCGGCGAAGAGTACGTCGTCGACCTGCATCAGAAGGTCAAACTCGAATGTGTCGTCGCGGACATCCCATCGGATGATGTCGTCGACGCCATCGAAGAGGCCGCTCACACGGGCGAACCTGGTGACGGAAAAATATTCGTGATGCCCGTCGACAGTGCAGTCCAGATTCGGACCGGCAAACGCGGCCCCGACGCGGTCTAGCCGCCCCGTCTCGTCGTCTGCGACCGCGCGCCACCGTACGCGTGACGCGTTAGCTTCTTTCTGCTGCCCCCCGAACCGCCAGCTATGACTCACGAGCAGTCCCGGTCGCTGTACGACCGTGCGCTCTCAGTACTGGCAGGCGGGGTCAACTCCTCCGTCCGGGCAACTCAGCCCTATCCCGTTTTCGTCGAGCGCGGCGATGGCGGCCACGTCATCGACGCCGACGGCAACCGCTACATCGACTACGTGATGGGCTATGGCCCGCTCCTGCTGGGCCACGACATGCCCGACCGGGTCCAGTCGGTCGTCCAGCAGTACGCTGCGGAGGGACCGATGTACGGCGTCCCGACGGAAGTCGAGGTGGAACTGGCCGAGTTCATTACCCGCCACGTCGCCAGCGTGGAGATGCTCCGCTTCGTCAACAGCGGGACCGAGGCGACGGTGTCGGCGGTCCGACTCGCTCGCGCCTACACTGGCCGGGACAAAATCGTCGTCATGCAGGGTGGCTATCACGGTGCCCAGGAGTCCACACTCGTCGACGGCGAGGGCGACCATACGGTCCCCTCCTCGCCCGGCATCCCCAACTCGTTTGCCGAACACACCATCGCCGTCCCGTTCAACGACGAGGAAGCGATCGACCGCGTCTTTGAGGAACATGGCGAGGATATCGCTGCAGTCCTCACCGAACCGATTCTCGGCAACTACGGCATCGTCTACCCCGAAGACGGCTACCACGACCACCTCCGTGAGGTGACCGAAGAATACGGGTCGTTGCTGGTCTTCGACGAGGTCATCACCGGCTTCCGCGTCGGCGGTCTCCAGTGTGCGCAGGGAAAGTTCGATATCGAACCGGACCTGACGACCTTCGCCAAGATAATCGGCGGCGGCTTCCCCGTCGGCGCTATCGGCGGCCGGTCGGAACTCATCGAGCAGTTCACGCCCGCGGGCGACGTGTTCCAGTCGGGTACCTTCTCCGGGCATCCGGTGACGATGGCCGCCGGGCTGGAGACGCTGCGCTACGCCGCCGAAAACGACGTCTACGACCACGTCAACGGGCTGGCCGAGCAGTTGCGTTCGGGACTGACCGATATCCTCGCTGACGAGGCTCCGGAGTACACCGTCGTCGGCAGCGATTCGATGTTCAAGGTCATCTTCACCCGCGACGGTGGCGACGCGCGCACCGACCGCACCGACCACTGCGAGTCTGGCTGTCGACAACGCCCTTCCTGTCCGCGCTACGGCGCCTGTCCGAAGAACGGCCACGACGTGAAAGCCGCCGAGACCGAGCGGTGGGTCCGACTCTTCCGCTCGCAGATGCAAGATGAGGGTGTACTCCTGCCGGCGAATCAGTTCGAGTCGCAGTTCGTCTGTGCAGCCCACACCGAGGAAGACATCGAGGAGACGCTCGAAGCGTACAAGGAGGCGCTGTAGATGCCTGCCGAGGACGACATCGCGCTCGACGAGAAGCGCGTCTACGCCGAAAAACGCGACGAGACGACCGCGTTCGTCGCCTCCGCGATGGGCGTCACGCGCGTCGAGGTGGCCGGCGACCAGATTGGGCGCTTCTCGATGGTCCACGACGACCCCGCCACCTCTATCGCCGGCGCGGACGGCAAACTCGTCGTCGGGACCGAATCTGACGTGCTCGTGGGGACCGACGACGGCTTCGCCGAGGCGAACTTCGGACCGGCCGACGTGGTCGGGCTCGACGACGGGACGCCACTCGCCGTCGCTCCCGACGGCACCGTTGCCCGGCTGGAGGGCGACGAGTGGGTGACAGTCGGGAGCGTCACCGGCCCCCGCCGGATGGACGGCAACCTGCTGGCCACGCGCGACAGCGTCGTCCGCGTCGCCGCCGGGCTATTCGACCTCGATGCCGGCCCCACCGTCCGTGACGTGGCTGCGGCCGGGCCGTACGCTGCGACGGCCGACGGCGTACTGGCCTACGACGACGGCTGGGCGCGCGTCGCTGGTGGCGACTGTACGCTCGTGGCTGCCGACGACGAACGTGCTCACGCCGTCAGCGAGGAGGGACTGCTGGTCCGTCGTGACGGCGACTGGCGGGTGCACGACCTGCCGACCGATACAGCCATTGCTGACCTCGCGTACGGCGAGAGTCTCTACGCGGTGACCGCCGACGGCACCGTCTTCGTCTACGCCGCGCCGGAACTCACGCCCGACGGACAGGGTGGCTGGCGCTCGCGAGCGCTGGGTGTGCGAAACGTCGTCGGACTGGCCGTCCCCTGAAACCGGACCGGTTTTGCCCCCCTCGCGTGTACTGGCGAGTATGACCGACGACACTGACGAGCCCGAGGTTCCTATCGTCTGCGAGGAGTGCGGGACCGAGACCGCGATTCCGCTCTCCGAAGTCGGGGAGATGCTGGCGACCCACAACGAGAACCAACACGACGGCGAGGAACACGCGCAGGTCGACCCGGCACTCGCCGAGCAGGTCCAGAACCTCGTCGCCGAGGACATGGGGCTGCTGGAGTAGGCGGCCCGGTGGGTGGGTATCGAAAAGTGGTTTAGGGCGCATGGCGACACCTCCAACATGATTGTCTCCGGGTCCCGAACACAGGCGCTCGCGGCCGAACTCGCCGCGGCGACCGGCGAATCGCTCGCGCCCGTCGAGTTCGAACGGTTCCCCGACGGCGAGGGAATGGCGCGCGTCGGCGAGGTCGACGACCACGCTATCGTCGTCGCCTCGACGGTATCAGACGAGGCCCACGTCGAGTGTCTCCAGTTGCAGGATGCCGTCCGCGAGGCCGGCGCAAACGAAGTGACGACCGTCCTCCCGTACATGGGGTATGCCCGCCAGGACCGCGCCTTCGAGGAGGGCGAACCAGTCTCCGCTCGCGCGGTCGCACGAGCCATCTCGACTGGGACCGACCGCGTCCTCACAGTCAACCCTCACGAGGACGCCGTCTGTGAGTACTTCACTGTTCCCGCCGAGTCTATCGACGCCGCCGGCCGGCTCGCCGCACCGCTCCCGGACGATCTGAGTGACCCACTCTTTCTCTCGCCCGACGAGGGCGCTATCGACCTCGCGGCGACCGTCGCAGACGCCTACGGTCGCGGCGACACCGACTTTTTCGAGAAGAAACGACTGTCGGGGACCGAGGTGGAAATCACGCCCAGCGACGCCGCCGTCGGCGACCGCGACGTCGTCCTCGTCGACGACATCATCGCCACCGGGTCGACGATGAGCGAGTCCATCGCCGTGTTGAACGACCGCGACGCGCGCGCCGTCTACGTCACCTGTATCCACCCGCTGCTGGCGAGCAACGCCGTTCTGAAGCTTGCTCGTGCCGGTGTCGAAGCGATTTATGGAACGGACACCATCGAGCGGTCGGTCAGTGAAGTGAGCGTCGCGCCCGCAATCGCCGACGCACTGTGACGTTTCTTGACCGGTCTTTTGCACAGTTCGGACATCTTTAGGAGTACCTAAAATACGCAAGCCATTTATAGTATTAGGTCGCCCTAAAATGTATGGAGGCGACGCACGGCGATGGCGAGTGAGCGCGCGACGGCGACAGGGTCGGCCGCGGGGCGTAAGGATCGATTCGCGTGGCTCGACCGCTCGCTCCTGTCGGTCATCGTCGGCAGTCTCGCCATCACCGTCGTCGCCGGCCTCGTGCAAGTCCGGTACGGCAGTTACGACATGGCTTTCACCGAGGCGTTCTGGGCCGTTTTCAACCCTGACGTAATCTTCAATCCGAAGGTGTGGGCACACTTCGTGCTCGGCGGGTTGTTCAACCCCGACGCCATTCTGAACCCGGCACAGTGGAACTCGATAATCGTAAGCGCCGAACTGCCGGAGATGAGCACGGAGAGTCTCATCATCTGGAACATCCGCCTGCCGCGTGTGTTCGTCGCCGTCCTCGTCGGTGCGAACCTCGCCGTCTCGGGCGCTATCTTCCAGGCGGTGACGCGCAACGAACTCGCCAGTCCGTTCATCCTCGGCGTCTCCTCCGGTGCCGGCCTGATGATTCTGCTGACACTCGTTCTCTTTTCGGGACTGGCAGTCTTTCTCCCGCTTATCGCCGCCGTCGGCGGAGCACTCGCCTTCCTGCTGGTCTACGCCATCGCCTGGAAGAACGGCACCTCGCCCGTGCGATTGGTCCTCGCTGGCGTCATCGTTAGTACGGTCTTCCAGAGTCTGCAGACGGGTCTGTTCTTTTTCGCACAGGACATCGGCGTCGTCCAGTCCGCCATCGCGTGGACCACCGGGTCGCTTACCGGCACCGACTGGGAACAGGTGCGGATGGCCCTACCGTGGACGCTGCTGGCGATGGGGCTGGCACTTGTCAGCTCCCGACAGTTGAACGTCCTCTTGCTCGGCGAACAGACTGCGAGTTCCCTCGGGATGAGCGTCGAGAAAGTTCGATTCGCGCTCTCCGGTGTCGCAGTGCTTGCGGCCGCGGCGAGCATCGCTGTCGCGGGCATCGTCGGGTTCGTCGGGCTCATCGTTCCGCATATGGTGCGCAACATCGTCGGCAGCGACTACAAGAAGTTAGTCGTGGGCTGTCTCTTTGCTGGCCCGGCGCTTCTGGTCGTCGCCGATGTTGGCGCGCGCCTCGGGATGCAACTGATTCTCGGCTCCGCCGGCCAGATGCCGGTCGGTATCGTCACCGGCCTCGTCGGCGGTCCGTACTTCCTCTATCTGATGCGCAAACAGGACCAGATCGGTGAAATATGAGCAAACACCAGATCCCACCCTCGACTGACGCAGTATCGACCGACAGTCCAAGCGACATCACAGACGACCACTCAACCGGTGCGACGTTCGCTGGCGAGAGCCTCGAAATCGGCTACTCGGGTGCCGAGGGACTGGTCATCGACGACGAATCACTCGCTGCCGCACCGGGGCAGGTCACGGCGCTCGTCGGCCCCAACGGGAGCGGCAAGAGTACGCTCCTGAAGGGACTGGCCGACCAGCTCGAACCCGACGCTGGCACCGTCAGACTCGACGGCCGCGAGATGCAGGACATCGGGCAGAAAGACCTCGCTCGGAAACTGGGACTGCTCACACAGGAGAACGTCTCGCCGGGTAGCCTTTCTGTCGAAAAGCTCGTCGAACACGGTCGCTACCCACACCGCGGCTTCCTCGACGGACTCGGGAAAGACGACGTAGCCGCAATCGAGGAGGCTATCGACCTCGCAGGTATCGACCATCTCCGTGAGCGAGAACTCGGGACTCTCAGCGGCGGACAGAAACAGCTCGTCTGGATTGCGATGACTCTCGCTCAGGAGACCGACGTACTCCTGCTTGACGAACCCACGACGTTCCTCGACTTGCACCACCAGCTAGAGGTGATGGAGATAATCGAGACGCTCCGCGATGAGAGTGATATGACCGTCGTGGTCGTCCTCCACGACCTCCAGCAGGCCGCTCGCCATGCCGACTACATGCTCGCCCTGTCCAACGGCACGATTTGTGCCCGTGGCACACCCAAGGATGTCGTCACTGAGGACCTGCTTGCCGACGTGTTCGGCATCGAAGCGAGCGTGACCGACACGCCGCACGGTCCCCAGATTACGCCACTCCAGCCGCTGCATGAGGGCGGTGCGGACTCGCACATTGAGGACGCGTGACGGGGTAGTGGACAGGACGCTCTTGCTTTAGGCCACCCTAAAACGAAGCAGTTATAAATATTTAGGTAAGCCTAAAAAACATGGTTGAGAACACGAGTCGCGGACTGACGCGCAGAGACGCGCTCAAGTACGGCGGGACGATGCTGGTCGGCGGTGCGCTGGCTGGCTGTGCCGGTTCTGCCGACGACGATGCGAATGGTAGTGGCTCCTATACTGTCTCTCTCGAACCGATGGGAGAGGTGACGTTCGACTCGGTGCCCGAGACGTGGGTTGCCAACAACGGCAGTTGGGCCGACATGGGCATCGCGCTCGGCCTCGAACCGCCGAAGGGCGTCTGGCTCAAAAATCGCTATCACACCCAGTACTACGACGAGGTCGACGGTGTTTCTGTCGACAAGAGCGGCATGAAGTCGCTCTACCAGGACGGCGTCGACAAAGAGCAGTTCTACACGCTCGACGGCGACGTCCACGTCATGGACCCGAACTTCCTGATGAACCGCTTTGCCGACTGGAAACAGGAAGATGTCGACGAGATTCGGGAGAGCGTCGCGCCCTTCTTCGGGAACT
Organism: Haloarculaceae archaeon; assembly: GCA_036625595.1. Lineage (GTDB taxonomy): Archaea > Halobacteriota > Halobacteria > Halobacteriales > Haloarculaceae > Salinibaculum. The sequence goes on from JAZKTK010000016.1 coordinate 32,535, forward strand.
GCATCTACGCCCAGCACTATCCGTGGCACGACGACTACCGCTACTACACGCTGTACGAGGCCTTCGAGAAACTCGCAAACGTCTTCCAACGTACTGACCGCTACGAGGCCTTCAAAGACATCCACGACGACTTCGAGTCGAATCTCGCACCGGTCGTGCCCGGTGTCTCCGAGCGCCCCGAAGTCGCCGTTCTCTGGGGTGTCGGCGACCAACCAGAGCAGTTCTATCCATACGTCGTCGGCGAGGGCACCGGCTTCAAGCATCTCAATCAGTTGGGTGTCCGCGACGCGCTTGCCGACTCTGATATCAAGGACTTCCACGCCAGTCGGGCGGCAATCGACCTGGAGATGCTGCTGAACATCGACCCCGAAGTCGTGATGCTCCGCGGCTACGAGGCAAAGACCGAATCCGAGTTCCAGGACACGGTTGTCTCCTTCCTCGAAGACCACTCTGTGGCGAGCGAACTGACCGCCGTCCAGAACGGCGATGTCTACCGCGCCGGCGGTCTCTACCAGGGACCGATTACGTATATGGTCCTGACCGAGCGCACCGCGAGTCAGCTTTACGACGTCGATGACCAACTGTTCGACCGCGGACGCGTCGCCGATATCGTCGCCGGGGACATCTGAACATGGGACCGGCGACTGGAGAGACACAGTTCGACTACGACGTGGTTGTCGTTGGCGGCGGCCCTGCGGGTTGTTCGGCGGCCGTCTACACTGCTCGCGACGACCTTGAGACGGTCGTCTTCGACCGCGGGAGTTCCTCGCTTCGACGGTGTGCCTATCTGGAGAACTATCTTGGCTTCCCCGTTGGCATCGATATCGAGACGTTCTACGACTTGCTGCACGACCACGCCGAAGCGGCCGGCTGTGACCTCGTCGCGGACCTCGTGGAGACGGTCGACCGCGACGACGGTGACGACAACGGGTTCGTCGTCGAGACACAGGACGGCACCACCGTCACGACCCGGTACGTCGTCGCGGCCGCCAGATATGACGGCGAGTTCCTTCGCGGACTCGATGATGACGACGCGATGTTCGAGACTCACGACCACGGCGGTGAGGAACACGCACACTTCGACCCCGACTACGCTGAGTCCGATGGCCAGACGCCCGTCGACGGACTGTACGTCGCTTCTCCGAGTGGCGAGCGCGACGTGCAGGCCATCGTCGCCGCCGGACAGGGTGCCCACGTCTCCCGAACGCTCCTTTCGGAGCACCGACGCAAAGAAGGGTACCCCGAAGGCATCCTCGCCAATCGCTACGACTGGGTTCGCTCCGATACCGAGTTCGAAGGGGAGTGGAGCGAACGCGAGCGCTGGCAAGACTGGTTCGAGGCGCAGGTCCCCGCAGATCCGGATACCGACCGTGACAGACTCGACGAACTCCGCGAGCGAGTAATCAACCGGGCGTTCGACAGCCACCGGAGCGACGAGGATGTCGCTGAACTCACCGAGGACGGCCACCGTGCGCTCGCCGAGCATCTCGACCCCGACGTACTCGCCGATGTCGTCGATACTGACCGGGTACTCGAACGCGTTGATGACGAGCGGTTGCGCACCGCACTCGACGGTCGAGACGAGACACGCGACAGCCAAAATACAGAATCCAACGTGGTCTGACAGCGCAGTTTCCGCAGGCTCAAATGCGTCCCAGCGCTACAACTTGACGTGCAGACTGAACGGCTCCGTGGCGCACTGCCGGCCGCCAGCTACCGCAACCGGATGTTGCTGGTTCTCTCGCTGGGGTGGGCGACGCTGCAGGCCGGACGTTTTCTCCTCCCGCCGCTGCTCCCGCCCATCACTGCCGAATTTGCGCTTTCCTCCGGTGGGGCCGGCCTCGCGCTGACGGCCTTCGGGCTCGTCTACGCCGTCACGCAGTATCCCAGCGGCACCTACTCCGATAGCCTCTCTCGGGCGTCGCTTATCCTGCCCGGGTTTCTCGTCCTCCTAGTTGGATTTGCCCTCGTGGGAATCGGACCGACTGCAGCCGTGTTCGTCGCTGGACTTCTCCTGCTCGGTGTCGGGAAGGGGCTGTTTGCCAGCCCCGCGCGGGTGCTGCTCGGGGACCTCTTCGCTGGCAGTCGTGGTCGAGCGCTGGGTATCTTCTCGGCGGGGACCGACCTCGGTGGCCTCATCGCAGCGGGACTCGCGGCTGCTGTCCTCGCGACGACGGTCTGGCGGGTCGCATTCGCTCCCATCATCGTGCTTGTTGCGCTCGTCACGGTGCTGTTCGTCGGCTGGAACCGCGAGAGCTACACCGTCGAGCGCGTCCCGCTCGAACCCGGTGAGACAGTCCGGCGAATCGTCGCGACCCGCACCCAGCGCGAGCGGTTGTTCGCGTACGCCCTCTTCTATTTCGCGGTCGGCGGTCTCACCAACTTCTACCCCCTGTTGCTGGTCGAGAACAGCGGCTTTTCGGCGACGCTTGCCAGTGGCGCATTCGCGCTCATCTTCGCAGTCGGCATCCTGGTCAAGCCAACCGCTGGAGAGGTAAGCGACCGCTTTCCGCGCTTGCTCGTCAGCATCGTTGGTCTGCTCGTCGCCGCCGCCGGGCTGGCGCTTATCATCCTCGCGTCTTCGCTCCCACTCGTCGCCCTCGGTACCATCCTCACGTCTGTGGGGTACAAGACGCAGTTCCCAATCGCCGATGCAGTGGTGATGGAGGCTGCACCAGCCGACAGCGTCGGTGGTGACCTCGGTGCTGCCCGCGGCGTCTTTCTGGGTGCAAACGCGGTCGGTCCCGGGTTCGTCGGCATCGTCGCCGATGTCGCCACGTACGCGCTCGCGTTCTGGGCGCTCGTGGGCGCGTTTCTCGCCGGGGCGGTCATCCTCGCTCGCCAGTACCGCCGGTAGGTATAGTAACAACTGAAACGGGTTACACACCGACCGCACCGCACTCTTGCGGTCGTGTGTGCAATGGCTTTCAGTGGCTACTATAGCTGGGGCCGGATTTTTCTCGGAGTGCCGTGGCATCTCTCCAT
>JAZKTK010000115.1:0-8820 GCA_036625595.1 Haloarculaceae archaeon
GATGTTTCCGGCCAGAATCTCGCCAAGAACGATATCCTGCTGGTCGAACGCCTCGGGTGACGGCGAACCAGCGATTAGAATTCCGAACGTTCCGATAGGGAGGAGGAGTTCACTCCGAACTGGCGTGTTCGGGTTGTAGATGTCCGGATCGTCGGTAACGTCGTCGAGAGCGAGCGGTTCGCCTTGCTGGTACACACGCCACGCGATACTTTCCTCACCCGTGAACGTCGGTAAGTCGCTGATAAGCTCGTAGGTGGCATCAGTCGCGGCGATCGGTACCAGCTCGGACCGTTCTTCGTCGTAGATGTGAATCGCGTTTGTCTCGAGATTCAGGATATCTCTGGCAGCGTCGACGCCGATTTCGGCCACTCGTTCCTGGGATTCCGCGGTCACCAGTTCCCGCGTCATTTCGTTCAGGGCTTCGAGTCTCCGCTCGCGTTCCATTCGGTCTGTCACGTCGTGATAGACCCAGAGGTGACCCTCTCCCTCGGGGAGTTCGGTCGGGTGATAATTCCGCGTGAACGTCCTCCCGTCCTGGAGTTCCCACACTTCGTCGACGACGGGAGTCTGGTTTGCGACGAGTTCGTTCGTCCGTTCGACGAACGCTTCGGGCTCGACGAACATCTCGTTGACTTCCGCGGCCAACTGCTCACAGTCGGAGCCGATGACATCATCAGGCGCGCCGGGCATCTCGAACAACTCGAGCAGTTGGTCGTTGACCGACAGGACGTTTCGCGAGGTGTCCTCTGCGAGAACACCGACGGGGAGTGTGTCAAACAGCGTCGAGAGGAGTCCGTTCGTCTCTTCGAGTTTTCGCTCGCGTTCTTTTCGGTCCGTTATGTCCCGAAGGACCCCGACGAAGTATCGTTCACCCTCGTACGTCACCTCGCCGAACGTGACCGAGAGCGGAATCGGCGTCCCGTTCCGGTGTTGCCCCCGGAGTTCGATGCCATTCCAGTCGAGCGTTCGCTGGTCCGTTTCGAGATATCGCTCGAATGCAGCCGTGTGTCGCTCGGCCATCTCGTCGGCCATCAGAACTGTCAGCGGTTCGCCGACGAGTTCGTCGGGGTCGTATCCGAACGTCCGTTCGACGGAGGGGTTCGCAGAGAGAATCGTATTCGTCTCGTCGACCGTAATGATGGTATTGGTTGCCGCCTGGATTATCTCCCGGTGGCGTTCGAGTTCCCGCTGCTGGTTCTTTCGCTCGGTGATGTCCTGGAACTGCGAGAAGATAGCGATGACGTCGTCATCATCGTCGGTGACAACACGGTTGTGCCACTCACAGACGATGGTCTCGCCGTTCTTTCGGACGTTCTCGTTGATACTGTGGTAGCCGCCGGTGCCGTCCAGTAGTTCGTCCACCACCTCACCGACGGACGACTCGTCGGAGTCCGGAACGATGGTCTCCCACGTCTCTCCGACCAGTTCGTCTTCGGTGTAGCCGAGAATCGCTTCGGCAGCATCGTTGAGTCGCACGATGCCGAAGTCGTCGTCCCACTCGATAACCCCGAGCGGTGACTGCTCGACGAACAGCGAGAGTCGCTTCTGGCTGGCTTCGAGTGCCTGTTTCGACCGGTCCTGTTCGACTGCGTTGGCAACGCGGTTCGCGAGAACAGCGTACTGACTCGTCCCCGAGTCCTTTTGGAGGTAATCCGTCACGCCCGCCGATATCGCCTCACTCGCAACTTCTTCGGACCCCTTTCCAGTAAAGAGAATAAACGGCAGGTCGGGATGTAACTCCCGAACAGTGTCGAGAAATTCGATTCCGTTCTTGCTCGGCATATCGTAATCGGAGACGATACAGTCGACATCGGTCTCTGCGAGGTAGGCCAGCCCTTCACTGACCGTCGCAGTCGTCTCGACGGTGAAGCGGTCGTCTTCCCGTTCGAGAAACGTCGCTGTCAACTTGGAGATGTCGGGATTGTCGTCGACGTGGAGGACGTGAATCGCTTCAGTGGTTTCGGTCATTCTTTCTTCCCTTCGTAACCTGTCCCGCTAGATACCGCACGTTTGTATGTAAGTAGTATAAAATGTGTCTTTCACTCTCCCGTCGGTTTCACCGGCGAAGACGGTTACTCTGCTCATACTTAACACACCACACAAAATAGCTCGTCGTGCAATGACAGTTCACAAAGAGGTCATCGTCACAGCGACGAGCGAAGAGTCGTGGGAAGACGCCGCGCTGAACGCCGTTGACCGCACCGACGCAACCATCGAGAAACTCCAGTGGGCCGTGGTACAGGACCAGTCTATCCAGGTCGACCCAACGGATGACCCGGAGTTCAAGACGAAAGTGAAAATCGGGTTCGAAGTCGAAGAGTAGCGGAGTCGCTCAGTCGCTCTGGTACTCCTTCTGGAACCCGCGGAACTCGGTGCGGTGGGCTTCTTCCTCGGCAAGAATCGTCACGGCGAGGTCTTCGGTGACGGGGTCATTGGCGTCCTCGGCGGCGTCGATAAGGTCGCGGTAGGTGGCGATGGCGTCTTCCTCGGCGTCGAGGACTCCGTTGATAACCGAGAGCACGTCTGTCGAGTCCTCAGGTGGCTGCAATGAATCCTGCCGGGCAGTGAACTCCGCGGACCCGGGCGGGCGCGCGTCCAGTTGTTTGAGCCGCTGACCGAGCTGCCCAGCATGAGTCAACTCTTCCTGGATATCCTGTGTGAGACTCTCCTTGATTTCCTCAGCGCGGACGCCATCGAGAACGATTGCGTTCGTCTGGTAGTTCATCACTGTCTCGATTTCATCACTGTACGCTTTCTGGAGGAGTTCGACAACGCGGTCTGATGCCATAGCGTGCCCATTTCGGTTCCGGGATGGAAGTGTGTTCTGCCGATCTATTTTGGAGCGAGCAAAACCATCAGGCAACGTCTTGAGGGCTAACTGGCCCGTGTGAACGCATCTCATCGCGCGCGTGAAGCGCGTAGTTTTTAAGTTAGGGATGGAGATTAATCGGCACAGTCTAGTGGCGCGACGTGGAAGCGTTACGGCATGACTGTCAGCGTACTCGTGCCGTCGTCTCTCATCCGGGAAGCCGAGGACAAACGCGAGGCAACTCGCAAAATCGGTTACGTGGCCCGCGCGGCCACCGTCTTCCGGGTCGACCGACTCACGGTCTATCCGGACCCAGACGGGACCCGGAGATGGGACGAGGGGTTCGTCGAAACCGTACTTCGGTACGCCGCGACGCCCCCATACCTCCGAAAGGAGGTCTGGGATAAGCGGGACGAACTAGAGTTCGCGGGCGTCCTGCCGCCGCTCCGCGTGCGCTCACAGACCGGCTCCGGATCCGAGGGTTCGGGGTCGTTAAGACAGGGAATCGTGACCGAGGTCGGTGCTGATGGGCACGTTCGGGTCAATTGCGGACTGCAACACCCAATCTCGCTTCCCGTCCCTTCCGGAATGGAAGTCAGGGAGCGAGAGCGTGTCACCGTCAGGGTCTCTTCGCGAGAACCGGTCCGGGCGAAGCTCGTCGACAGATCCCCACCGGGATTTGCCGTCGACGCCACGGACCTCGATTCGGCGCTCACACGTGACGATTCGGGTACTGCCATCGCCGCTTCGCGGCATGGGGAGGAACTCGACGTGACGCGTCTCGGCCAGCTGGCTGGGACGATACGGAAGAGCGGCGAACCGGAACTGACCGTCGCGTTCGGTGCACCCGAGCGGGGGCTCCCCGCCATTCTGGGCACCGACACGGACGACATCGGGAGAGGCCACGGCGAGACAGGCAGATTTGACCTCTGGCTGAATACGGTTCCGAATCAAGGCAGCGAGGTGGTGCGAACCGAAGAAGCGATGTTCGCCACCCTCGCCTGCCTCAACCTCACGGAGTGAACCAATGCCACAATCAAGCAGACCACGAAAAGGTTCGCTGGGCTTCGGCCCGCGGAGCCGCGCGTCTTCGGAGACACCGCGGTTCAATAGCTGGCCCGACGACGACGGCCAGCCGGGGCTACAGGGCTTTGCCGGCTACAAAGCTGGTATGAGCCACGTCGTGATGATCAACGACGAGCCAAACTCCGCACGCGAGGGGATGGAGGAGACTGTCCCGGTGACAGTCCTCGAAACCCCCCCGATGCGGGTCGTAGCACTGCGAGCCTACGAAGACACGCCGTACGGCAAACGTCCACTGACGGACGTCTGGACCGACGAGTTCCTTCCGGAACTCGACCGCGCTCTGGACGTACCCGAGGACCACGACGCCGCGGCGACAGAGGAACAGGTACGAGACGCACTCGAATCGGGCGACCTGGCGGACGTTCGTGCGGTCACGCACACCGTCCCCGGCGACCTCGACGGCGTCCCGAAGAAGAAACCCGATGTCATGGAGAATCGCATCGGAGGCGGCTCTCTTGCTGACCGCGTTGATTTCGGACTCGACTTGCTCGACGAGGGTACAGTCGACGTGACCGACGTGTTCCGCGCCGGCGAGTACGCCGACGTGGCCGCCGTCACCAAGGGCAAAGGGACACAGGGTCCCGTCAAGCGCTGGGGTGTCCAGAAGCGGAAGGGCAAACACGCCCGCCAGGGTTGGCGACGCCGTATCGGCAACCTCGGTCCGTGGAACCCGAGCCGCGTTCGGTCGACCGTCCCACAGCAGGGACAGATGGGCTACCATCAGCGGACCGAACTCAACAAGCGCCTCATCGACCTCGACGACGAGGGAGCCTCCGTCGACGGTGGCTTCATCAACTACGGTGAGGTCGACGGCTCGTTCGCGCTGGTCAAGGGCTCGGTGCCCGGACCGGAGCAGCGCCTCGTGCGCATGCGCCCGGCAGTGCGTCCGAATGACCAACCGCGCCTCGACCCCGAGGTGCGCTACGTCTCCGAGGAGTCGAATCAGGGATAAACTATGCAGGCAACAGTACACGACCTGAACGGCGACGACGACGGGGAGGTCGAACTTCCCGAGGTCTTCGAGACCACGTACCGACCGGACCTCATCCGGAAGGCCGTCACCGCCGCACAGGCAAACCGCAAGCAGGACTACGGTTCCGACGACTACGCCGGGCTGCGAACGCCAGCAGAATCGTTCGGAAGCGGTCGTGGGCAGGCCCACGTACCGCGTGAGAACGGCCAGGGCGCTCGCGTCCCTCAGACCGTTGGGGGCCGTCGCGCACACCCGCCGAAAGAAGAGAAAGACCGCTCGCTGTCTATCAACGACAAGGAGCGGCAACTCGCCGTCCGCTCGGCCATCGCGGCCACGACGGACGCCGAGGTCGTCGAAGAGCGCGGACACGACTTCGGTGACGTGGACCTCCCGCTGGTCGTCTCTGACGATTTCGAGGACGTTCACAAGACCCAGGAAGTCGTCGACGTGCTCGAGGCACTCGACATCTACGCCGACATCGAACGCGCAGACGAGACCAAGATTCGGGCCGGTCGTGGCTCCTCCCGGGGCCGGAAGTACCGCCGCCCGACGTCTGTGCTGTTCGTCACCAGCGAAGAGCCGTCGCGTGGCGCACGCAATCTCGCGGGCGCAGACGTGGCGACTGCCGGCGAGGTCAACGCAGAGGACCTCGCACCTGGTGGCCAGGGCGGTCGACTGACCGTCTGGACCGAGAGCGCTCTCGAGGAGGTGGCTGACCGATGACTGTCATCGAACATCCGCACGTCACCGAGAAGGCCGTCGACAAGATGGACTTCGAGAACAAGATGCAGTTCATCGTCGACATCGACGCCAACAAAGGCGAGATCGCCGAGGACATTGCCACCCAGTACGACGTCACCGTCGAGAACGTGACCACGATGGTCACGCCACAGGGCAAGAAGAAGGCAACTGTGCTCCTCTCGGAGGCCGACGACGCACAGGAAATCGCCAGCCGTATCGGGGTGTTCTAAGATGGGACGACGAATTCAGGGACAACGACGCGGACGCGGCACGCCCACGTTCCGGGCACCGTCGCACCGCTACAAATCGGACCTTCAGCATCGGAACGTCGAAGACGGCGATGTCGTCTCCGGAACGATTGTCGACATCGAGCACGATCCGGCACGGAGCGCACCCGTCGCCGCAGTCGAGTTCGAGGACGGCGACCACCGTCTCGTGCTCGCGCCGGAAGGCGTGGGCGTGGGCGACACGATTCAGGTCGGCGTCTCCTCGGCCATCGAGCCGGGGAACACCCTTCCGCTCGCGGAGATTCCGGAAGGCGTCCCCATCTGTAACGTCGAATCAAACCAGGGCGACGGCGGCAAGTTCGCCCGTGCCTCTGGTGTCAACGCGACGCTGATGGCACACGACCGCAACGTCGCGGTCGTCCAGTTGCCAAGCGGCGACGTGGTTCGACTTGACCCGCAGTGCCGTGCGACAATCGGCGTGGTCGCCGGTGGCGGCCGGACGGAGAAGCCGATGGTCAAGGCAGGCAACAAGTACCACAAAATGAAAGCCCGCGGGACGAAGTGGCCGAACGTCCGCGGTGTTGCGATGAACGCCGTCGACCACCCATTCGGTGGCGGTGGCCGGCAACACCCCGGCAAGCCCAAGTCCATTTCGCGGAACGCCCCGCCGGGCCGCAAAGTCGGTGACATCGCCTCGCGGCGCACCGGCCGTGGTGGTGACTCAGAATGAGTTCTGACTATCAAATCGGTCACGAAGGTGAGTTCACCTACCGTGGCTACACGCTCGACGAACTGCAGGAGATGAGCATCGACGAGGTTGCGGAACTGCTTCCCGCGCGACAGCGGCGAACTATCGAACGCGGTCTGTCCGTCGAACACGAGAAACTCCTCGAAAAGGCCCGCGAGGCTGACGAGGAGGAGACGGCGAACAATCCCATCCGTACGCACCTCCGGAGTATGCCGATTCTCCCGGAGATGGTTGGGCTGACCTTCGCTGTCCACACTGGCCAGAGCTTCGAACGCGTCAGGGTCGAACCCGAGATGATCGGGCATTACCTCGGCGAGTTCCAGCTCACCCGGACATCGGTCGAGCACGGACAGGCCGGGATTGGAGCGACACGCTCCTCGAAGTTCGTGCCACTCAAATAACATGGGAATCAGCTACTCAGTTGACGTCGACCCGGACACAACGGCGAAAGCGATGCTCCGGGAGCGTCAGGTAAGTCTCAAGCACAGCAAGGCCATCGCCCGTGAAATCAAGGGCATGACGGCCGAGGATGCGGTCTCCTATCTGGAGAGCGTCATCAACGAGGACCAGTCGGTCCCGTTCCGTCAGCACAACACAGGCGTCGGCCACCGCAACGACATCGACGGCTGGGACGCCGGCCGCTACCCCGAGAAGGCCAGCAAGGCCTTCCTCGACCTGATCGAGAACGCAGTCGGCAACGCCGACCACCAGGGATTCGACGGCGAGTCGATGGAAATCGTCCACGTCGCCCCCCACAAGGTCGGCGAACAGGCAGGCCGCCAGCCTCGCGCGATGGGGCGGGCCTCCCCGACGGCAGCGCCGGAACTCGACGTCGAACTCATCCTGCAGGAGGTCGATGAGTGATGGCGGACGAACAGCAGTTCATCGAGAACGGCCTCCAGCGGACGCAGATTGACGAGTTCTTCCAGGATGAACTCGGTCGCGCCGGCTACGGCGGGATGGAGATCGCCAAGACGCCGATGGGCACCCAGATTGTGCTCAAGGCCGAAAAGCCCGGGATGGTCATCGGGAAAGGCGGGAAGAACATCCGGAAGGTCACGACCACGCTCGAAGAGGAGTTCGGGCTGGAAGACCCGCAGGTCGACGTCCAGGAAGTCGACGAACCGGACCTCAACGCGGCAATCGTCGCCGACCGACTGGCCAACGCACTCGAGCGTGGCTGGTACTTCCGGAAAGCCGGTCACACGACCATCGACCGCATCATGGAAGCCGGCGCACTCGGTGCCGAAATCGTCCTGTCCGGAAAAGTGACAGGCGCACGCTCGCGCGTGGAGAAGTTCAACCGTGGCTACATCAAGCACAACGGCGAACCCGCAGAGGAAATCGTCGACCACGGTATCGGCACCGCAGTGATGAAGCTCGGTACCATCGGTGTGCAGGTCAAGATTATTCCGCCGAACGCGGAACTCCCCGACGACTTCGAGATTTACGAGGACGTCGAGGTCGAGGACTACGTCGAGGAAGCCGAGGGCGTCGAAGAACTGCTCGCCGGCGAACCCGACGAAGAGGGTGAAGCCGAAGAGCCGGCCGCAGACGAAGAGCCCAAAGCCGACGAGGCCGAGGAGCCAGCGGCTGTCGACGAGGAAGTCATCGAGGAGGCCGACGAGGAGTTCGAGGACCCTGACGTTCCCGACGAGGCGGACGTCGAAGAGGACCTCGACGACCTCGCGGCCGACGTCGACGAAGAACTCGACGAGGACACCGAGGCAGAAGCAGAAGAGCTGATGGACGAGATGGAAGACGAGGACGAGGAGGGTGACGAGGAATGACGATTCTGCACACCTCCGAGATTCGAGACATGACGGCCGCCGAACGCGAGGCGGAGCTCGAAGACCTCGAAACGGAACTGCTCAACGCAGAAGCAGTGAAAGCAGCAGGTGGGATGCCGGACAGTCCTGGCCGTATCAAGGAACTCCGGCGGACCATCGCGCGCATCAAGACGATTCAGAACGAAGAGGGCGACCTCGCGGGCGGCGCAGCCGCCGAGGAGGCCGAATAAATGCCGTTGACACCCGAGTCGCTCCCGCGACACGAACTGGTCGGACTCGACGCCGAGGTTGTCTCGGCGGACAACGCCGACCTCGTCGGCATTGCAGGTGAAGTCGTGACGGAGACGACGAAGACGCTGGGAATTGAAATTGCAGACAGTCGGACGGAATCCGGTAGTGACCGGGTGTCTCACGTGCCGAAGGCCGGAACGACCTTCGAGTTCGAG
>JAZKTK010000116.1:0-8558 GCA_036625595.1 Haloarculaceae archaeon
ACTGACTCTGCTCCGTGAATTGCAAACACAAATAATCTATTTAGGCGCGAATACAATATCTTAAATTGTCACACAGATAACTATTGGTGAGGGAAATGCATTTCACACCCACAAATAAGGGCCTTTAGCTGTGAATACAGAGTTAGATTGATGTGAGTGGGGGTCGACTGACCGATAATGGCAACTGAGTCTGACGAGACGTCGAAAGTAGTCGTTCAGGCGTATCTCCCTGAGTACCAGCGAGATGAATGGGATGCACACGCAGACGATCTGGATATGAGTCGGAGCGAGTTCGTCAAAACGATGGTGCAGGCTGGCCGGCGAGGATTTGAAGGCCACCCCGCTCCGACAACGGAAACTGTCACACCTGCCGGCCCCAACGGGTCAGCGCCAGAGCAATCAGAGACCAGCCAGACGAGTGAAACCCTCGAAGCAACAGTGCTCGATGCTCTCTCCGCCGAAGACCATCTCTCCTGGGACGAGTTACTTGAAGCTGTCACCGACGATATCGAATCACAACTCGAAGACACGCTTCAGAAACTCCAGGCAGACGACCGAGTGCGCTATAGTGGGCGTCACGGCGGCTACACACTCGACGCATGAGCAGCGACACCGACAACCAGCCTCACAGCCAGGATGCAATCGAGTACTTTCTCGAAGATATTACCTACCAAGGTAAAAAACCGCGAACGCGTGAGGCCTACAAACGTGTCCTGGCAGATTTTCAGGCGTACCTCGATTCGAGGGACCTCGGGTTCGATGACGCAAACCACCGCGACTGTATGGCCTACGTACATCGGCTTCGGGGGGCAGTCGCCAGTAGTACTGTCGCGACGTATGCCTCCTACCTGCACCGATTTTACGATTATATGGTCCAGGTGGGCCGATTCAGTGAGAATCCGATGTCGCTGGTACTCGAGGAAATCGACGAATCAATCAATACGGACCCTGCGAGACGGGATATTTCAATTGTCGAGATGCGGGATTTCTTTGCGACTGTCTCGCATCCACTGGACTGCGCTGTTGTTGGGACGCTCTTGAAAACCGGCATGCGTGCTGGTGAGCTCTGTAATCTCGATTTGCGGGACCTCAAACTATCGGATGCACCTGTCGAGCTAGACCATCGTGCAGGGCTCGACGGACGTGGAGACGCCGTTTACGTCGATTCAGAACCGTCTCAAGGGGAACAGTACAACAGTGAAGAACGCACTGCATCGAACAAACGGAAACGGCCGACGACGATTCCAGTCGACGAGGAACTCGCGTATCTCCTGTGTCGCTGGCTGGCGATTCGACCTGACCCGCTATCGACGGCGGACCCACTCTTTCTCTCAACATCGGACCGATGGGGGAATCGCCTCACACCGGATATGGTACACCATCTGGTTGAATCTCACGCCCGTGAAACTGGCTGGTATCGCGTTGGTGGCGGCCCGGAAGAGAATGTCACTCCTCACTACTTTCGTCACTTTTTCACGACCCATCTCCGGGACCGAACTGGTGACCGAGGTATCGTAAAGTATCTTCGCGGTGACGTGGCAAACGACGTTATCGATACGTACACCCACGACTGGGGAAGCCGAGTACGTGATGTCTACGTTCAGAATATATATTCGATACTGTGAGAGTTTACTATTTGTTTACATGAATAAAGTTATAACTTCTGACAGTCACGCTGGCGGTATACAGAAATAAACCATATAGTGCTATATTGAATCTACCTCAGATACTGTTCTCGATACCATGAAGAGGGTTACTACGTCTGGGAACAGCACGCGTCAACGCCGACGGTGAGCGACTGTCCGAAAGAGGAGAAACAGTCGAATCGACCCCAGATGGCGCAGACAAGTTCGAAAATATGTGGCCATGCGCCCCTTCTCATCAGTATCAGAGTTGAGCTGTAGCAGGTCGTGAGAAGTCCGAGTCCTCACTGAGCTCCGGGTGCGACCGCGGACGCAAGTAGCTCAATTCCAGTTAACGACACACCGGGAGTCGACATGTTGAAACGACAGCGTCAGTTTTCATCTCGCCCACTACCCGGTGTCGCCCGTGTCTCCTCGGGGGCTGTCTGCTGGCTGAGTTGACGTGTCACGACTCGGTGTCTGAAACGCAGCCCGGCTTGAAGCATGACGTAAATTCCGATAGCAACGAGGACGATAGTTCCACCTGCCGCCACGTCGTACACGTACGACAGCGTCACGCCGACGACTGTCGCCAGTTGGCCGGCAACGACAGCCGCCATGACAGAACGCTTGAACCCTCCGACCCAGGTGGTTGCAGCGACCGGGATGACGAGCATCGCGGCGACCAGGATGACGCCCATAATCTGCATCGCGCCGACGACGACGACCGCAGTGAGGACTGCGATCAACTGGTTGTACCGCTTGACGCTGAGTCCAGCAGCGCGAGCCCCGACCTCGTCGAACGTTACGTAAACGAGGGGACGGTAGGCAACGGTGACGACGAGACCGACGACGACACTCATCGCAACGAGGATACCTGCACTGAGTCTGGAAACCGTGGCGAGTGACCCGAAGAGGTAGGCGTTGATACCGACTGCAATCCCGCCATCGGTCGCAGTCACGAGCACACTCCCGACGGCAAATGAGCCAGTCAGGACGATAGCCAGTGACGTGTCTCTGTAGGCACCGGCGTAGTCGACGAGCATCTGCACCAGTAGCGCGGCGATTGCGGCTACCAGTAACGCGGTCAACAGCGGCGGAACCGAGAGCGAGAACAGCGCGTTCACGAACAGACCTGCAGCGACGCCTGCGAACGCGGAGTGAGCGAGCGTATCGCCAATCATCGCCATCTCCCGGTGGACGAGGAAGCTCCCCACGAGCGGGCCGATAATCCCGATACAAATCGCCGCGAGGTATGCTCGTTGCATGAACGGAAAGCCGAGCATTCTGAGGCCTGTCAGGGTGGCCAGCACGTCGAGTACCGACCCCCAGAGCACGTCGAGTAACACCGCGAGCAGCCAGTCGATACTCTCACCGATAGCTAACAACGGTGTTGCAGTTGTTTCCGGATATGACAGTGTGTTCATCAGTGATTGTGCTGGATGACGTGTTGCCCACCGCCGTAAGCGTCAGCGAGTGCGTTGGTTTCGACAAACGTCTCGGGGTCACCGTGGAAGAACAATTCTCTATTGAGACAGGCGATTTCCGAGGCGTGAGTCGTCACAATACCAATGTCGTGTTCGATGAGAATAATCGTGATGCCGTCGTCGTTCAGCTCGTGGAGCAGGTCGTAGAACTGCTCTCGGGATTCGGCGTCGACACCGACAGTTGGCTCGTCGAGTGCGAGCAGGTCCGCCTCCGCCGCGAGCGCACGTGCGATGAACACACGCTGGCGCTGACCACCTGATAAGCGGCCGACTCGACGGTCCGCGAGAGCCGAGATTCCGACGCGTTCGAGTGCAGCGTCGACAGAGTCCCGGTCTTCGGACCGAAAGGGACGGAACAGGCGACGTGGGTACCGGCCCATCCGAACAACTTCCGACACGGTAATCGGCATCTGCCCTTCCGCGCTGGCCACGTCCTGTGGGACGTATCCGACACGCTCGCCGTCGCTGAACGAATGTGCGGGCTCACCGAACAGCGTGATAGTGCCGCTATCTGGTCGCCGCAGGCCAACCATCAGTTCCAGAAGTGTGGTTTTTCCGGAACCATTGGGTCCCACGAGGCCCAGAAACTCGCCCTCATCGATCTCGAGAGAAACGTCTTCGATGACCGGCTGGTCGGCGTAGGCAAACGACACGTTTCTGGCTTCGATAGCGGTCATTGTGCGTTCAGTGCTCTTTCGAGAGTAGGGAGGTTTACCTTTTCCATGACATCGACGTATCCCCAGTCGTTTTCCTCCCACTCCTCTTTCAAGCCCGGCATAGCAGTCAGGGGCAGGACTGCTTCTGCGTCGGTTTCTGCGACCAGTTGTTCGGCTGCCTCCTGTGATTCGAGCGGGTCAGCACAGATGTACTGCAGGTCGTGGTCCCGGATGATGTCCTGTGCGCGTTCGATATCCCGGGTCGTCGGGTTGTCGTCCGGTGATACGTCGGTCAGTGCCCGAATTTCGACATCGTATCGGTCTCCAAAGTACTGGAACGAATCGTGCCCAGCAATGAGCAGAACATCGTTCGAGGCGGATTCACGAACCGACTGAATGCGTTCGTGGAGGTCGTCGAGTTTTGCTGCGTAATCGTCCGCGTTTTCCACGTACGTCTCGGTATTCTCCTCGTCGATATCAGCTAGTCCTTGACGGACGTTCGCGGTGGCCTGTTTCACACGCAACGGGTCCATCCAGAAGTGCGGGTCTGCAGATTCTTCGTCTCTGTGCCCGTGGTCGTCTTGTTCATTCTCGTCGTGGTATTCTTCGGTGTGGGCGTCGTCGTGGGGGGCTTCAGTACCAGAGCCGTCCTCCTGGTCGTCGTGTTCGCCACTTTCCGTGTGGTCGTGGTCTCCCCCAGCGGTCAGCAAACCAACGCCGCTACTCACGTCGACAGTCACAATGTCTGCCCCGTCGGCTCCGAGATCGCTTCTAATGTCGTCGACCCACGGCTGAAATCCGTCCATGCCGTGAAAGAGTACTCGCGCGTCGTAGATATCTTCACGAACTCTTGGTCCGGGTTCCCAGCCGTGGCCGTGCTGTCCGACTGGGACGAGCACGTCGGTTTCTACCGTTTCCCCTGAAACATTTTCTGCTACATCTCCAAACACAAAGAACGTCGCCTGTGCAGTTACGTCACTCGCTCCACTGTCACTGTCTCCGAGACAACCTGCGAGCGCTCCGAATCCAGCTATTCCTGCTGCCGTAGAGAGTAGCTGCCGTCGTGTTGGTGCCATGCGTGTTTAATAATTCAGTAGCTCATTATAATAACTTTACCATCCTATACGTTTAGTGTTAATAGAATCTCCCCTCCGATTCCCCTCCGGTTATCACCATCTTCGCTGCAAAAGAAGAGTGCCGCCACTGACCGGAGCGAGGACTCGAACGGGTGACTGACTCCGAAACCGGCGATGGGTACTACGATCTCGAGTACGAGCTCAGCTGGTCGGTATAGGGGTACAAACCCGGCCGTTCCGGTTCGACCCACCGGTTCCCCAACTCGCCCGATCCACGCGACCAATCAATTCCCGTACTCTCATATCACTGGAGCGTGAAGGAGTCGAATAGCTGACTAGTCAGCACCGCGAGGACAGAAGTCTGTGGGCGTGGAAGACTGGCACACCGAGTCTAGACCACCTTTCAAGATGAAACGCAACGGTCGGGTAATACCGTCTGCATGGAAAGCGTCCGTCGACGAGGCACTCGAGGAAGCAGACGTATCGGCAGACCAGGGACTCTCCGACGACGACGTCCGACGGAGGCGGGACGAGTACGGTCCGAACGAACTCCACGAGGTCGAGCGGCGACACTGGAGCGAGATTCTCGCCGGTCAGTTCAAGAGCGTCATCGTCTTGCTGCTTGCCGTCGCGGCCGTCGGAGCGTTCCTTCTCGGTGACGTCGTCGAGAGCGTCGCCATCGTCGCCGTCCTGGTCATCAACGGTGTCATCGGCTTCGTCACCGAGTTGCGGGCCGTCAGTTCGATGGAGAGCCTCCAGGAGATAACCGAGATTCGGACTCGAGTCCGACGGGGCGGACAGGAGTCCGAGATTCCGGCCGAGGATCTGGTCCCCGGCGACATCGTAATCCTCGAAGCCGGCGACCTCGTCCCGGCCGACCTTCGGGTGATCGATCCCTCCCGTCTCCAGGTCGACGAGTCGGCGCTCACCGGGGAATCCGTCCCCGTCGGGAAAACCAGTGACGCGCTCACGGGGGACGTTCCCCTGGCAGAGCGGGAGAACATGCTCTACAAGGGGACGTACCTGACCCGGGGGAGTGCGGAGGCGGTGGTCGTCTCCACCGGTCCGAGTACGGAACTCGGCCAGATCTCCGCCTCGCTTCAGGATGCCGCGGCAGCGAAGACCCCGCTACAGGAGAAACTCGACGAACTCGGTCGGAAGCTCGTTCCGTTTTTGCTGGTCGTCGCGACGATCGTCCTCGTCTCCGGGTGGCTCCGTGGCCAGGACCTGTTCCTGATGGTCGAGACAGCTATCGCGCTTGCCATCGCGACAGTACCTGAAGGGCTTCCCATCGTCGCGACGCTCGTCCTCGCGCGGGGGATGTGGCGGATGGCGGACCGGAACGCGCTCATCACCAACCTCGCGTCGGTCGAAACTCTCGGCTCGACGACCGTCATCTGTACCGACAAGACGGGCACGCTCACTGAGAACGAGATGACCGTCGCCGCTTACGAGTTTGCCCACGGCTCAGTCGACATGACCGGAGCCGAGACGAACGGCGGCTCTCGATCTGAGGAGACACTCGACGAGTCAGAAAACCCACTGCTTCGGGAAGCACTCGAGGTCGGCGTTCTCTGTAACAACGCCTCCGTGGTCGAGGACGACGAGACGACGGCGACGGGCGACCCGATGGAAGTCGCGCTTCTGCGCGCGGGTGACACGGCGGGGCTCGACCGGGACGAACTCGTCGAGACCATGCCGGAAGTTCGCGAGGTCGCCTTCGACCCCTCGGTCAAGATGATGGCGACGTATCACGAGCGCGACGACGAGACGCTGATAGCGGTAAAAGGAGCACCGGAGGCAGTCCTCGACTCGTCGACTCGACTGGCGACGGCCGACGGGGACGAGACCCTGTCCGAGGCGGCGCGTGGTGACTGGCTCGAACGGAGCGACAATATGGCCGAGGACGGCCTGCGCGTGCTCGCACTCGCCCGGAAGACGGCGAGCAGCCCGGACGAAGAGCCCTACGAGGACCTGACACTCCTGGGCTTGGTCGGGTTTCTCGACCCGCCACGCGAGGAGGTCAAGGCGACCATCCAGGGCTGCCAGGACGCCGGTATGCGCGTCGTCATGGTCACCGGAGACCACGCGGGGACAGCCAGAAACATCGCCCACAGCGTCGGACTGGTGGACTCGACAGACGCCGAGGTCGTACTGGGTGACCAGCTCGACGGTCCCGAGAATCTCTCTCAGGCAGAGCGCGATCGGTTCGTCGACGCGTCGGTCTTCGCGCGAGTCAGTCCCGAAAACAAGCTCGATTTGATCGACATTCACCAGGCCGCCGGGTCGATTGTCGCCATGACCGGCGACGGCGTCAACGACGCGCCGGCTCTGAAAAGCGCCGATATCGGCGTCGCGATGGGCCAGCGAGGGACCCAGGTCGCTCAGGAAGCCTCGGACATGATCCTCCAGGACGACAACTTCGAGAGTATCTATCACGCCGTCAGGGAGGGTCGGATCATCTTCAGTAACATCCGAAAGTTCGTGCTGTATCTCATGTCCTGCAATCTCAGCGAACTCCTGGCAATCCTGTTCGCTGCGTTGCTGGCCTTCCCGCTCCCCTTGCTCCCGCTCCAGATCCTCTTTCTCAACGTCGTCACAGACATCTTCCCGGCGTTCGCACTCGGTGCCTGTGGCGGCAGCAGAGACGTGATGGAGAGACCACCAAAAGACCCAGACGAGCCGATCTTGACCCGCACTAACTGGGCGGAACTGGGACTGTACGGGATCTTCATCTCGGTCGCCACGATCGGTGCATTCGTAATCGCCGGTGGCATGTATACCGGTGGGATGAACACCGATGAGGCTGTCACGGTCTCGTTTCTGACGCTGGCGTTCGCACAGCTCTGGCACGTGTTCGACGTGCGGGAGGTTACCTCCGGGCTCGTCCGGAACGAAGTCACAGAGAACGCCTACGTGTGGGGCGCACTGGCACTCTCGACGCTCATCCTCGTCGGTTCAGTCTACCTGCCTGGCATCTCGCTGGCGCTGCGCACCGCACCGATCGGGGTCGACGGGTGGCTCGTTGTCCTCGGTATGAGCGTGGTTCCGCTCGTTCTGGGACAACTGGAGCGGGAGTACAGGCGACACTTCGGGACGCCTGCACTCGGTACCAAACTCCAGAACGTGTTCTCCTGATAGTGAGTATTGCGAGTCTGTCCCGCCGGGTGAAGCGATATCCAATCGGTCAGTGCCGGCGCAGCCGGGGGTTCGTGGCCGTGCCGAAACGTACCGCAATACTCACTATGAAACAGGGCGCCCGACGAAGTGCCGGAGTTACAAATCCCGATCACGAGTTCAGTCAGCCCGTCTGTCCAGGTCAGAGCGCGTCAACAGTCTACGAATAAATGCCTGCAAACTAATACGATATTCGAGCGGTGAATATATTCACTACATAAGTACACGTTCTTCGGGCTCTACAATCACAGTGCGAAGGAGCAAACAATGCAGATGGCCCATTCGACGAGCGGCAACCGACTGTACTGTGCGCAGGTACTGGGCTCATGTGCGGGTTGCAGGTCTGCCTCTTCGCAACAGGTGAATGAAATGAAGCAAGCCAAACAAGACGTGCCAGTCAGGATCGATACACCAGATGCCGTGGCCCGCCAGCAGATGGGGTTCGGGGACGCAGGCCAGTACGGAGAGCTCAGCGGGGAATACTTCACGTTGGCTGCCGGGACCGATATCACGCCGCTTTTGCAGGGGCTCGAGAACGAC
>JAZKTK010000017.1:0-34584 GCA_036625595.1 Haloarculaceae archaeon
CGACGGCCAATTCCTACTTCAGAAACGTCGAAGTGTACGAAGCTGACGAGTAAGTGCCGCCAAGACAAACGTAGGGACGGTTACCGCGGCCCGGCGTGGTCTGGGGGACCGCGACGGTCGTCATCGTCTTCCTCATCTTCATCATCGTCGTCGGTCTCGCTTTCTTCGTCGTCGCTTTCTTCTTCGATTTCCTCGGCGTCTTCTGCTTCGTCATCGCCGGGACCAGCATCGGCCGGTGGTCCCTGTTTGTCGTCGTCAGAGCCAGCGTCAGCGGGCGGACCACCACTGTCGGACCCACTGGGTCCAGCATCGTCAGGCGGCCCCTGCGTGCCGTTCGGCCCCACATCTTTCGGTGGGCCGCGGTCGTCAGTTTCGTTCTCATCAGTTTCGTTCTCATCAGTTTCGTTCTCGTCTGCGTCGTCACCACCGACGACCCAGGACGGCGGACCGGCGTGGTCGGGCGCGTTACCGGGGTTGTTCGAGACGACGAACGAAGCGACGAGCGGTCCGAGCGGCCCGCTTTCGTTCTCCTTTGCGTCGTCGACGAACGAAGAGACCTGCAGGCCGAATGGGAGTGACCCGCTGTTAGTCTCGTTGCCGACCGAGTCGTTCCCGGCCGTCTCGTCGTCCGTGGTCGAATCATCAGTTGTCGAGTCGTTCCCAGCAGTCTCCTCCGTGGTATTGCCAGCCGTGTTTCCTGCGTCTCCGGCCGCCGCCACCCCTGCTAGCGGCGTCGCACACAGTAGCAGCGTCGCCAACACCAGTGCACACAGTTTGCGCGTCATGCCTGCTCTCTCATGGAGCGGTCTCCCCACTAAAGCCCACACGTGGTTCAGGCCGTTTACCAGTCGTTCACGCCAGCTCAGACCCGCTCAGAATCGGCCATTCGGTTTAGAAACAGAACTCGTCGTTTAACAGCCGCCCACGGCGGAACGCATTATTGAGTCGCGTTCGAACGGCCGTCCATGGAGCAAATTGGCTTCATCGGACTTGGCGCGATGGGCGAACCGATGGCGTGGAACGTTGCCGACGAATTCGACCTCGGGGTCTACAACCGCACTGCCTCCAGGATGGACCCGTTCGCGGACGCTGGCGTCCGCACGTACGACTCGCCGGCCGCACTCGCAGCAGATTCGGAGGCTATCGTCACGATGCTCACTGGACCCGAGGCGCTTCGAGCGGTCATACTCGGCGAGGACGGCGTTCTGGCGGGACTCCGCGAGGGAACTGTCGTCATCGACACCTCTACCGTCTCCCAGGGGGCGACCGAAGAGGTGGCCGCGGCTGTTCGTGAGGCAGGCGGAGCCTACGTCGACGCGCCCGTTCTCGGGACCATCGGCCCTGCGGAGTCTGGCGACTTGTTGGTACTTGCGGGGGCCGACGAGGATATCTTCGCCGAAACGAAGTCGCTCCTCTCGGTGTTCGGTGAGGTGCGTCACATCGGCGGCGTCGGCGATGGAACGAGCATGAAACTCACGACGAACCTCATGCTCGGTGTGCTGATGGAGGGGTTCGCGGAGGCGCTGGCCTTCGCCGATGGGCAAGGCCTGCCGCTGGAGGAGGTGCTCGACGTGATTCAGGGCGGCGTCCTCGGTGCGCCGCTGTACGACTACAAGGGGCCAGTCGTCCGTGAGCGTGACTTCACGCCGCAGTTCCCGGTCGACCTGCTGTTCAAGGACCTGAATCTCGTCCTCGACGCGGCCGGCGAGACGGAGGTGCCCCTGCCGGCGACGGCGGCGACCCGGGAGGCCGCGAACGCGACGCGCGCGCTCGGTCACGGTGAAGAGGACATGATGGCACTGCTGAAACACCTCGAAGCAGTCACCGGGCGCACTGTCGGGGAGTAGTCACTCCGCCCGTGCGACGAGTGCCTGTGCTCGCTTTTCTGCTTGCTCGCGTGCGGCCGCTTCGTCGATGGTCGTCAGTTCCCGGTTTCGCATCAGCACTTGACCGTCACAGACGGTGTGGCGCACGTCGCTCCCGCGGACGGCGTAGGCGAGGTGACTCACCAGGTCATGTTGTGGCGTCAGGTGAGGGGCGTCCAAATCGACGACGGCGAGGTCGGCGTTCGCGCCGGGCTCGATGCGCCCGCTGTCGATACCGATAGCGTCGGCGCCGCCCGCTGTTGCGAGTCGAACGGTCGTTGCTGCGTCGACGGCGCTGGCGTCGTCGGCAGCGAGCTTGCCAAGCATCGCGGCGTCGCGCATCTCGTCGAACATGTCGAGGTCGTTGTTCGAGGCCGCGCCGTCGGTTCCCAGCCCGACGGTCACGCCGGCGTCGAGCAGTTCCTGGACGGGTGCCATCCCGCTGGCGAGTTTCATATTCGAGGCCGGGCAGTGGACGACTGCGGTGCCGCGGTCGGCGAGCAACGACATCTCCGAGCGGTCGACGTGGACGCCGTGGGCGATGAAAGAATCATCGGCCAGGAGCCCGAGCTCGTCGGCCCAGTCGAGCGGTCGGCGGTCGCGTTCCTCGACGATGGGGTCGACCTCGTCGGTCGTCTCGTTGGCGTGGAAGTGAATCGGGACACCGGCCTCCTTCGCTTCGGTCACGAACTCGTCAAAGTGGTCCTCGAACACCGTCGTCAGCGAGTGTGGCGTGAACATCGTCTCAACGCGGCCATCGGCGGTTCCGTCGTACTCGCGGGCGAAGTCGATACCTTCTCGGAAGTCCGCACGGGCGCTCTCGTCGTCCTTGCCCACGGAGATGCAGCCGTGTCCCAGACGGGCGCGAACGCCCGTTTCGGCGACCACGTCGGCGACTTCGGGCATACAAAAGTACATGTCAGCGAAGGCGGTCGTCCCCGAGCGAATCATCTCGGCAATACCGAGACGAGTGCCGGCGGCAACGTCCTCTGCCGCCAGCTCTGCCTCGACCGGCCAGATGTCCTCCTGAAGCCACGCATCGAGGGGTTTGTCGTCGGCGTGACCGCGAAAGAGCGTCATCGCGACGTGGGTGTGAGCGTTGACGAGGCCGGGGATGACGAGGTTGCCATTGGCATCGAGCGTGTCGTCGGCCCCGGCGAGGTCGTCCCCGACTGCCTCGATTGTGCCGGTATCCTGGTCGACGAGTACGTCGGCCCGGTCGACGGTCGCGTCGGGGTGGAGGACGCGCCCACCGGTGACGAGAAGTGAACTCATACCGCGGCGTTTGCCGTCAGGGAGTGTCAATCCTCGGATTGAGAGCGTCAGCGTCTTTCCCTTCGGCCTCCTTCTCTCGGTAGTGTCACCCAGCGCTCGTTCGACACTCGCAGGTCTCCGGGAGACGATTCGGGCGGTCCATGGCGACGGCCGCGGCTGGACGCTCCTCGCGGTTGCTGCTGGCTGGTTTTTCGTTCTCGGACTGCGCTTTGCCGTGCCTGCCCTCCTGCCGTCTATCACCCAGGATTTCTCGGTCTCGAACGCCACCGCTGGCGGGGCCATCACGTTGCTGTGGGTCACCTACGCCATGATGCAGTTCCCCGCCGGCGCACTGGTCGACCGTCTCGGTGAGCGTCGCCTGCTGGTTGCCAGCGTCCTCGTCGGTGCGGCTGGACTGGTCGGCTACGCATTCTCGCCTACCTTTGGGGTCTTTCTCGCCGCAACGGCCGCCTTCGGTTTCGGGTCGGGGCTGTACGGTCCTCCCCGCGGAATCGTTCTCTCGCGAACCTTTCCCGACCGTGATGGGCTCGCCTTCGGCGGCGTGCTGGCAGCCGGGAGCCTCGGCGCGGCACTCCTGCCGGCGATTGCGACGGTCGTCGCCGCGGTCGCCGGCTGGCGAACTGCCATCGCCATTACGATACCCGGCTTTCTGGTGGCTGCACTCGCGCTCTGGCGGGTCGTTCCCGGCGGGCAGTCAATCGAGTCCGTCCCGTCGACTGACGGCGGAACGGAGAGTGTCCGCGCTGTCGCCGCGGCAGTCGCCGATGCAATCCGGACGCGCCGCATCGGCCTCGCCGTTCTCGGTGTGACGCTGATGCTCTTTATTTTTCAGGGGCTGACTGCCTTCTTTACGACCTACCTCGTCAATGTCAAGGACCTCTCGACGGGGACCGCTGGCCTGCTCTTTGGCCTGCTGTTCGTGTCGGGTGCTGTCTGGCAGTCGGTCGGGGGCGGACTCGCGGACCGCTACGGGCACGGTCCTGTCCTCGCCGCCGTCGCCTTCTCCGGCGTCGTCCCGTTAGTCGCGTTGCCCTTCGCCTCTGGGACGCTGGTTCTCGCTGTTTTGGCGGGCTGTCTCGGCGTTCGTCTCTCCATGGGGCCGGTAACGAACTCCTACATCGTCTCCTTGCTCCCGGCGGAAGTTCGTGGAACCGCGTGGGGGTTGCTTCGGACTGGCTTCTTTACTGTCGGCGCGTTCGGTTCGACAGTCGTCGGGGCGATGGCAGACCGTGCGCTCTTCGCGGAGGCGTTCTTTTTGTTGGCCGGGTTGTCGGCGCTGGCCGGCGTCGTCTATCTGTTCTTGCCCTCACGTGAGGGCGGACGCGAGGGGACGACTGGGACAGACTGAGTCCTGCCGAGAGAGGGAAAGACAGTTGCCCGCCGAGTGTGACCCCACTGTATGCGCATTGCCGTGCCCAACAAGGGCCGTCTCCACGACCCGACACTCGATTTGCTGGAGCGTGCTGGCCTCCACCTCGTCGACGGGGCCGACCGCAAACTCTACGCCGACACCGTCGACCCCGACGTGACCGTCCTCTTTGCCCGTGCCGCGGACATCCCCGAGTACGTCGCCGATGGCGCTGCCGACATCGGTATCACCGGCTACGACCAGGAACAGGAGTCTGAAACCGGTCTCGTGGACCTGCTCGACCTCGGCTACGGCTCTTGCCGACTCGTGCTGGCCGCACCGGAGGAGGGGAATATCGAAACGGTTGCCGACCTCGACGGCGGCACCGTCGCGACCGAGTTCCCGAATATCACCCGCAACTACTTCGCGGACAAAGCCGTCGACGTAGACATCGCGGAGGTCTCTGGCGCGACGGAACTCACGCCGCACGTCGACATCGCCGACGCTATCGTCGACATTACCTCCACCGGGACGACGCTGCGGATGAACAGACTGGGCATCGTCGACGAAGTGCTGAGCTCTTCGGTCCGTCTCTTTGCCCGTCCAGACACGAAAGACGACGAGAAAGTCCAGCAGATACAGACCGCACTCGCGTCGGTTCTCTCCGCGGAGGACAAACGCTACCTGATGATGAACGTCCCCGAGGAGCAACTCCAGGACGTCAAAGACGTGATTCCGGGGATGGGTGGCCCGACGGTGATGGACATCGCGGGCGGTGAGATGGTCGCGGTCCACGCCGTCGTCGAGGAGAGCCGCGTCTTCGAGACCATCAGCGACCTCAAGGAGATGGGCGCGAGCGACATCCTCGTGACTGAAATTGAGCGCCTCGTCGAGTGATGGCCGACGACGACAGCGCACCATCTGCTGACGGGGCCTTCGAAACGACGCACCGGGTCACCATCGGCGACGCCCGGGACCTCTCCGTCTCCGACGAATCGGTCGAACTGGTCGTCACCTCACCGCCCTATCCGATGATAGAGATGTGGGACGACCTCTTTGCGACGCTCGCACCCGATGCGGGCAGCGCGCTCGCCGCCGGGAACGGACAGGCGGCCTTCGACGCGATGCACGACGCACTCGACGAGGTGTGGGCGGAACTCGACCGGGTGCTCGTCCCCGGTGGTATCGCCTGCATCAACGTCGGCGACGCGACGCGGAAGGTCGACGGGCGCTTCCGGGTGTATCCCAACCACGCCCGTATCACAGATGCCTTCGAGGGGCTGGGATTCGACCCGCTGCCGGACGTGCTCTGGCACAAACCGTCCAACAGTGCAGCGAAGTTCATGGGGTCGGGGATGGTCCCACCGAGCGCGTACGTCACGCTCGAACACGAGTACGTGCTGGTCTTCCGAAAGGGGGAACGCCGCTCGTTCGAACCCGGCGCTGCCCACCGCTACGAGAGTGCCTTCTTCTGGGAGGAGCGCAATCGCTGGTTCACCGACCTGTGGACGGACGTTCGCGGCCGCGTCCAGGACCTCACCGCCGAGGAACTGCGCGACCGCGCGGCCGCCTATCCCTTCGAGATACCGTACCGTCTCGTTAACATGTACTCCGTCTACGGCGACACCGTTCTCGACCCCTTCTGGGGGACGGGGACGACGACGCTCGCGGCGATGGTCGCCGGCCGAAACTCCGTGGGGTGCGAACTCGACAGGGAGTTTCTGGCGCACTTCGACGAGCGCGTCGGCGACGTCCCCGACCTCTCTCGGACCGTGGTCGCAGACCGCCTCGACGGTCATCGCGAGTTCGTCGCCGATTGCCGGGCCGACGATGACGACCTGCGCTACGACGCGGACCACTACGACTTTCCGGTCCGGACCAAACAGGAGCGGGAGATTCGCTTCTACGAGGCCAGTGATGTGACTGCTATCGAGGACGGCGACCGCCGATATCGCGTCGACTACGACCCGGTGTAACTGGGTAGCGACCAGCGAAACCTAAGACCGCTCAGTTCCTTTCTCCGGTGTGTACCAGAAGGGTCACTACGGCGCGGCGCTGCTCGCGTACGCGCCTATCGGGTTCGCCGTCGCCGTCGCCGGCTTCCGGACGCTGGCGTTTACCGGCGGTGCCGTCGCCGTCGCGCTCGCGATGGTACCCGACTTCGATACTCGGATTCCGTTCGTCGACCACCGCGGACCGACCCATACCGTCTGGTTTGCCGTCCTCGTTGGCCTCGCTGTCGGTATGGCAGGGTTGCTCTTCGGGCAGGGACTGGGCCCACTTTCGGCGGTCGCACTCGCCGCGTTTGGCTTTCTCGTCGGCTTCGTCACTATCTGCTCGCACATCGCCGCTGATTCTATCACGCCGATGGGCGTGACGCCGTTTACGCCGTTTTCGAGTCGGCACATCTCCTACGATATCGTGCTGGCGAAAAACAGGGTTGCGAACTGGCTGTTTCTCGCGGCTGGTGTACTCACGACTGGCGGGGCGTTCACGCTGGCACTGCTGGTCGTCTGAGACGGAGCGAACGACGAAACCGTCCGTTCGCAAATTAGATGAACCCGAAGAGGTTGCCGAGTGCGATGCCGAGCACGGCGGCGAAAGTGAAATGAAGGAGCGTGAGCGGAATCGCTGAGGACCACTTCAGCCGATAGACGAAACTGATAGCGATAGCGTCGGCCAGCAGCGTCGCACCGACAGTGATGAGAACGCCGACACCGGGGGAGACGATGCCGCTACCGATGCCGTACTGCTGGAGGAGCAGGCTCACGATAGCGGGAACGGGTGCGACAGTGGCGGCGCGCTGGCTGGGCACGTCGCCGATGAAGAAGGTGGCCGCCAGGTGGAGCGTGACGGCGTAAAACAGCGTCGCCAGCAGGAACGTAATAAAGAGCGCGAACAGTCCACCGCCCGTGATGTCCACCGAAGACTGGAGGAGCATACGCTGGCTTGGGCTGGCGCTATCTTGTAGGCTGTGTTCTGGAGAAGGCCGCTCGCTTACTCCAGGAGGCCGAGGTCTTCGAGCCGCGAGACGATTTTGTCGACGGCTTCGCGCGCGTCGTCGGGCTTTTTCCCGCCAGTGATGACGAGTTTGCCCGAGCCAAACAGCAGCGCAACCACGTCGGGGTCGTCCAGCCGGTAGACGAGACCGGGGAACTGCTCGGGTTCGTACTCGATGTTCTCCAGTCCGAGCCCGATTGCGATGGCGTTGAGATTGAGATTACGGCCCAGGTCCGCGGAGGTGACGATGTTCTGGACGATGATTTCCGGCTCCTCGTCGACCTCGATATTCAGTTCGCGGAGCTTGTCGAAGACGATGCGGAGGCTCTCGTGAACGTCGTCGGTGCTTTTTGCACCGGTACAGACGATTTTTCCCGAGCGGAAGATGAGTGCCGCCGATTTGGGCTCCTGTGTCCGATAGACGAGACCGGGGAACTGCTCCGGATCGTAATCGGCCCCTTCAAGGTCCATCGCCACGCTCTGGAGGTCGAGCTCCTGCCCGATTCCAGTCGAGGCGACGACGTTTTCGATGTTGATGGTCTCCTTTGGGTCAACCATGACTCGACTTAAACGTCGTATTTAAAGTATATAAAGGTTCGTGGCATGGCCACGACGGGCGCATCAGAGAGCGGTCAGAATCCTGACGTTCGACTGTCCTGACGGTGACGATGTCTGCATTTATAAGCGAATGTTGCCGGCACTTCCGGGGGTCGGACCTGTGTTTTCAGGGCGGGTGACCGATACGCTGATAGGCGCGCCGTCGTCAGACAGCATGTGTACGTTCTCGAACTCGGCGGACAGGACGACGAGTTTGCGGCGTTCGAGGCCGAGAGCGCTGCCTCCGACGTGACCGTCCTCGCGCCGGGGCTGGCGACCGCACGCGGCGTCACCGATCGAATACGCACCCTCGCGTACACGCACGCTGCGAGTGAACTCCTCGGACAGTGCGACCCTGACGTGGACAGCGCCCGCGCGCTTCTCGAGGCGACCACGATTCAGCGCACTGGGAGCGTCGCCGTCCGCGCCGAAAACGTCCGGGGTCGGACCGATATCGACACCCAGCGCGCAGAGCGCGAACTCGGGCAGGTGCTCGTCGACCGCGGCCACACCGTCGACCTCGACGACCCTGACAACGAACTCCGCGTTCTCTTTACCGAGGAGACCTGCGCTGTCGGGTGGCTCGTCGCCGAGAGCGTCCGCGACTTCGGCGACCGCAGACCCACCGACCGCCCCTTCTTCCAGCCCGGAAGCATGGACCCGTTGCTCGCACGCGCCCTCGTCAACATGGCCGGGGCGCGCCCGGGCGCGACCGTGCTGGATCCGATGTGTGGCACCGGTGGTATTCTGCTCGAAGCCGGCCGCGTCGGTGCGCGCGTCCTCGGCCTCGACGCACAGGAGAAGATGGTCCGTGGGACACACCAGAACCTTGCGGCTGGCCTCGACAGCGAATGGGACGTTGTCCGTGGCGACGCCCGCTCGCTCCCCGTCGCCGACGACGGCGTCGATGCCGTCGTCTTCGACGCCCCCTACGGCCGCCAGTCGAAAATCGAGGGCGAAATCAACAGCCTCGTTCTCGATGCGCTACGGGAGGCCCACCGGGTTGCTCCGCGGTGTGTCATGGTCGGCGACCGACCGTGGGCACAGCCAGCTCACGAAGCTGGCTGGACGACGGAAGCCGCCTTCGACCGGCAGGTCCACCGTTCGTTGACCCGATACGTGCTCGTTTTGCGTCGTGTCTGAGCCGACTTGTTACACAATCACAACATTATTGCGTATTGTTACCGTACTCCACCAAGTGATGAGCAAGAAAGACCCGGCACCAGACCAGGCTCCGCTCTACGAGTGTCTCGACTGCGGAACGCGCGTGGAGGACCCGGATGGCCGCCTCTGTGCGTGCGGTGGCTATCTGCAGAACATCAGCGTCCCGCGCCCGCAGTAACTCGCGCGCGAGTTTTACACTACTCGTCCGAGAGCACCGACCAGAGGCGTCGCGGTTCGCCGTCCATCTGTGAGAGGAGGTCGCGCGCACGGTCGCTCGCTGTCCGGGTCACTTCGACGTGGACCATCCCCTCGCCGGGCTGTCCGTAGACGACGCTTGCGCCGGCCGGTGCGGCGACCAGCGCCGGCAGCGTCGCCAGGTCTTCCTCGCCGTCGACGACGATGAGCGTCGTCTCTTCGCCGGCTCGCTCGATTGCCGTCCGGAGCGCCGTCAGTAACTCAGCGGTCAACGTGGCGGGTGGATTCGACACTGTGACCTCGCGGTCGAACCCTTCGAAGGCGTCGACGACGCTGTCCTCGACGGCCGTTCGCTCGGTGTGTTCGTCGACCAGCGCCACGTCGGGAACGCGGCCCGCCTCCAGCAGGTGGTAGGTGACCATGTCACCGACGGTGAGAATCGGTCGCTGGGCTGCCCCCAGCAGTTCCTCGACGTCAGTGTAAATCGGCCCCATCGGTTCTTTGAGCTTCGGGCGCAACGCCGGCTGGAGTTCGACGACTGCCTCCGTCACGCTACCGGACCTTCAGCGCGTACTGCCCTGGTTCCGTGACGCCCATCTCGGCGGCAATCTCGCTCTTTTCGGGATGGGTGATGACGACGTAACCCGCCCAGTCCTCGGTCAGCGAGGTGGAGCCACAGGACTGACAGGAGTCAGTCTCGACGGATTCCTGTACGAGGTGACACTCACGGCAGACGAGTCTGTCAGCCATGCTCACTCACCTTCCGCCTGTGCCTGGCGTTTCTCGCGTTCTTCTTTCAGCCAGCCGTGTTTGCCGAGTCCGACCTGTTTGGCGGTGAGGCCGATTTTCGAGTCGCGCGGGTTGCGCTCGTCGATGCTCTTGGTGACGATGCGCGTGCGCACGCTGTCGCCGACGCCCAGTGTCCGGTTGGACTCGCGGGAGGCCAGCGCCTGTCCCTCCTCGTCGTAGGCGAGATACTCGTCTGAAATCTGGGAGACGTGTAACAGTCCGTCGACCGGACCGATACCGACGAACGCGCCGAAGTTGACCACTTCGACGACTTCGCCGTCGACGACTTCCTGCATCTGCGGGTCGAAGGTGACTGCGTCGAATTCCGCTTCGAAGTAGACGCCTTCTTTCCCTGGCAGGACCGCGCCGTCGCCGATCTCTTTGACTTCGATGACCGATACCACAGACCCCACGTCCTCGTCGACGCGCCCCTCCAGTTTGTCCTGAAGCAGGTTCTTGACGAGGTCGGGCGTCACGTCCGCCAGATGCTTCGGCGGAACCTCGACCGTATCGCGTAGTGTGACCCGTTTGTACATTAGTTAGTGATGCCGAGTTTGTTCTTCCCCCGTAAACTAATTACTGTTACGTCCGCGTCGCGCAGACGCTGTTGTAGGGGTTTGTCGTTCGTCACGACGTGTGTCACGTCGTCTGCCTGTGCCAGTTCGAGGACGGCGTCGTCCGCGTACGCCGCTGTCGTCTCCTGGACACGACACCGTTCGACGAGGTCCAGCCCGACGCTGGCCGCCGTCGCCTCCTCGCTTGCACCGTCTGCGAGTTTGGTGAGTTCCTCGACGACTGCCCGTGGCGTCACGCAGTCGGGCGACCCGAGGAGTCTGTCGAGTTCCTCGAACACCCGAACGTTGCATTCGACGGGCATCATCAGTGCGTTCGTGTCCAGCACGACGCTCATTCCCGGAGCGTCCCGAAGCCGATGAGTCGCCAGCGTGCGCCGACGCGGCGGTTGATGGCGATTTTGACGCCCGGCTCGGCACAGACGGGGCGTTTCAGCGCCACTTCACACTCGCCCGAGCGAGCGCTCGTGACCGACCCGACCGTCGTCGCCGTGCCCACGGTGAGCATCAGCGGCTCGCCGGTCGAAATCTCGTCAACCTCCTCTTCTTCTGCGTCCGCGCCGACGATACGGTCCAGCAGTTCCACGTCCATCGTGAACTGCTCGTGGACCGGCGGCAGCGTGCCCGGCGGGCCAGCGACCTGTCCCGCGAGCGCGTCGCCTTTCGTGATGGCGGGGTCCAGTCCCGTTCCGACACCCAGCAGTCCGCCGGGCGTGGCCGTTTCGACTGGGTTGCCGCCTGCCTGCAGCGACCGGACGGTGGTCTCGACTGGTTGCCATTCGGTCTGGCCACCCTCCTCGACCTCTCGGCCGGGTTTGAGTTCGATGTCGTCGCCGGGTTCGAGTTCGCCCGCGACGAGCGAC
Organism: Haloarculaceae archaeon; assembly: GCA_036625595.1. GTDB lineage: Archaea > Halobacteriota > Halobacteria > Halobacteriales > Haloarculaceae > Salinibaculum. Next base: position 11,669 of record JAZKTK010000017.1, read on the forward strand.
CCGCCGAGGACGCCGCCAGCGAGTTCCTCCCAGGTCGTCCCTGGTCGATTGATGTCGAACGAGCGCGCGACGAGCATCTCGGCGTCGGCCTCTGGGTCCCGTTCCGGCGTCGGAATCTCTTCTTCGATGGCGTGCATGAGGAGGTCCATGTTGACCTCCTGCTGGGCGCTGATGGGGACGATTGGTGCCCCTTCAGCGACGGTGCCTTCGACGAAATCCTGAATCTGCTCGTAGTTCGCCTCGGCCTGCTCGCGGTCGACGAGGTCGACCTTGTTCTGCGCGATGACGATGTTCTCGATACCGATGATATCGAGCGCCATCAGGTGTTCTTCGGTCTGTGCTTGTGGTACCGGTTCGCTCGCCGAGATGACGAGCACGGCACCGTCCATGATAGCAGCACCCGACAGCATGGTGGCCATGAGCGTCTCGTGGCCGGGTGCGTCCACGAAGGAAACTGTCCGAAGCGGCTCACTCGCTGAGCCGTCCGGACACTCCTCGTCGACGGTGTACCGCTCCGGTTCGTCCATATCCGGACAGTGTCGGAACGTTGCGTCGGCGTAGCCAAGACGGATGGAGATACCGCGTTTCATCTCCTCTGAGTGCTGGTCCGTCCACTGGCCGCTCAACGCCTGGACCAGGGTGGTCTTCCCGTGGTCGACGTGGCCGACGAGCCCGATGTTTACCTCCGGTTGTTTGTTCGCTGTCATCTCGACAGTAATCCTGGTAGAGGTTCGCCCCCTGCCGGTGATAAACCTACTGTTTGCGCTTTTTTCCTGGCCCCGCTCGCCAGCCGCCGGACTGATACTCCCCGCTCCGTTAGGGTGGCTATGACCGAGACCGACGCGTGGGCCGAGCGTCTCCGCGAGAACCGCGCCGAAAAGGACCGATTTCTCTCCGAGCACCGCCAGTCGCCAATCCCGCCCGAAGACCGCGACGACTTCGATGGGCTGGACTACTTCGACCCCGACCCCGACTACCGCGTCGAGACGACTGTTACCGTCCACGGCGACCCCGACCCGGTCGAGATGGACACCAGCGACGACCGCACCGTCCGCTATCTCCGGGTCGTGACCTTCGCGTTCGAACTCGACGGCGAGAGCTACGAGCTCGCGGGCTACCAGCAGGAGCCTGCCGAGGACGACACCATCTTCGTCCCCTTCCGGGACAAGACGACCGGCCAGCAGACCTACCACGGCGGTCGCTACATGGAACTGGAACCCGACCGTGCGCTCGAAGACGGCGACACCGTCACCATCGATTTCAACATTGCGTACTCCCCGTTCTGTGCCTACAGCGAGACGTTCTCCTGTCCGCTCCCACCCGAGGAAAACTGGCTGGAGACGACTATCGAGGCCGGCGAGCGCACGCCCTGACGGCTTTTTATACGACCGCTGCGTACGCCGGCGTGTGTCCGAGTTCGCCTTCGAGCTGGCACTCTGTGCCCATCTCGAACGGGAGCGCGATGCCATCGTCAGCCGTCAGCTCGGCACCGCGGTCCACGACCGACGCATCCTCGATACGCTCCTCGTCGAACCCGGGCCGGGCTTCGACGAGCGGGCCGCCATCACCAGCGAGCGTATCCCGCCGCCGGCAATCGAGAGCGACGTCGGCCCCGGCTCGGCCCGTTTCTGGAAGGATGCGTTCGACTGTCACCCCGACCGTGCGCGCTCGCTTGTCGAGTGGGCCGTCGAGGTGGGGTTTTTCGAACGCGAGCGCCGCTCCGGCCGCACGTCCGTCCGCCAGACGACTCGCTACCCCGACGACTGGTTCGACCGCATCGTCGGCATCGAGAACAAACCAGACCTCGGTCGGCCCGGCGCACTCGAAACGCAACTGCTGACCGACGTGACACTCGCGCTCGTCGACGAAGTCGTCCTCGCGACGGAATCTCACGTCACCGGCGCGCATCTGAACCGCATTCCGCCGGCCGTGGGCGTCTGGGAGTTCGACCCCGACTCTGGTGAGCGGACGGTGATTCGGAACGCCGAGCCACTGGCGACCGACGATGCGGGAATCGAAATCGTCGAGCGAGACAGTGCGCGAACCGAAATCAGGGTCGCGACCGCCGCGGAGAAAGCGCGTGCTCGCCGACGGGTCGCCGAACGCGCCTACGGCAAAGGCTGGCGAACGTTCGACCTTCCGGACTGTGCCCGCGTCACTCCTGGCGACGACGGCCTCCCGTACTGTCCGTACAAAGGGCGCATCGTCCGGCCGGCGACAGACTGCGGACCTGACTGTGGCGGCCACGACCCGACCGACCCGCCAGACCAGAACGTCGACGGACTCCGCGCCGCGCGGACGCCGTGGGAGCCTGACCCTGCGGGTCGAACACGTCGACAGAGCGGCCTGGACCGCTACGTCGACGACTAGTTCGACCCGACGAACGATTCGATGGTGTCGGCATAGACGGAAAACGCGAGGTAGACCACCGCGAAGACGACGGCAAAGAGCCCGACTTCGAGGGGTTCGACCGTCTGGCGCATCACGAACGAGATGACTGCGTAGGTGGCGGCTCCGACAACCACGATGATTCCCACTGCCAGTAGAGGATTCTGCTCGATGATGTCGTCACAGTCGCCCAGACACCGCGGGATGGGACCCATTGCAAAACCGTTCGTCCCACACTAATGTGGGTGTATCGGCTCTCGGGTCGTTTCAGGTCGCTTCCGAGAGCCAACTGGGTTCCTCGACGGTCGTCGAGCCGACGTTCGAAAGGTGCGTCGTCGCGTCGATGCTCGTCGTCCCCTGCTGTGTGGTGACCGTGTACGCGATGTCTGCCTGCCGGACAGCGCCGTCACTGTCGACGTACAGCGTGCCGCTCGCGTCCTCGATGGTGGCGTTCTCGCCGAGGCCGAGAGTATCTCTGTCCGGCTCGCCGGTCAGCGAGTACTCGGTGACTGCGACGCCGTCGACTTCGCTACTCCCGGACTGCTCCCAGGCAAAGCCGTCGACGATTCCGGTGTAGTTCTGCGCGAAGGCGGTGGTGTTGACCGGCTGAATGCCGCCGAAGCTCTGTGGCTCACCGTCCTGCTGGTCGTAGGAGGTCTCGCCCTGGGCGGTCTGTTTGCGGTAGGAAGTACTGCCGTCCGTGTAGACGACGGTGGACTGCTCCCGAGTGCCGTCACCGCTGTCGATGGTCCGTGTCTGGTTCCGGATGCCCCGGTCATCGTCGAGGTTGACTCGAAGGGTCGAATCACTCGTCGAGGTCTGTTCTTGGCCGCCCTGACTCGTCGTGAACGTCGAGGTCGTTTCGACAGTAAAGGAGCCCGCGCTTTCGACGGTATCGCTCGTCGCGTCCGTCAGCGTCTGTCCGTCGAGGTCGGACCCGGCAACGTCGTAGCCCGAACCACTGACGCCATCGCTGTTTCCGTCGTCGCCGGTGAGGCCGCTACAGCCTGCCGTTGCGACCAACAGTGCAACCGTCGCCGTTAACAGTAGTCGCCGCAACCGCGTCTGTTCCATATCGGTGCGTGTCAGTGGCTACGCAAACCCCTGTCGGTCCCGGATTAGAGGTCGAACCGTTCGCCGTCGACGGCGAGGTCCTCGTCGAAGGCCCGTTCGGGTGGCGCGAAATGCGAGACGTGGACCAGCCGATGGCGGTCGGCGTTCAGGTCTGTCGCGAGTGCACGCGCGCCCTCGAAGGTCATGTGTTTCGTCCCGAACGTCCGCGGTATCCCCTCACTGTCGTGGTGTTTGCCGCCCAGAGAGTGCTGTTCGCAAAAGCTGGCGTTGACGATGCCGTCCGCAATCAGCAGGTCCGGATTGCGGAGTGCGTCCCGCGACACGTCGGGAATGTCGTAGGTCGTGTCGCCGCTAATCGACAGTTTCGCGCCAGTCTCCGGGTCTTCGACGACGAGCCCGTAACAGACCAGTGGCGGGTGGTCGACTGGAACGAGCCGACACTCGAACCCCGCTGCCTCGAACGACTCCAGTGGCGTCTCGGCCGAGACGTCGAGTGCGGCGAGGTAGTCGTACTGTCGCTGAATCGTCTCGGCGACGCTCTCGCCCGTCTTGGGGTCGGTTTCGTTTGCGGCGTGGACCGGCAGCGAGCGGGTCAGCCGGAAGATGTTGCCCAGGCCGTGGAGGTGGTCGAAGTGAATGTGGGTGATGATAACGGCGTCGGGGACCGGGCGGTCCTCGCGGAGGAACTGCTGGCGAAAGTCGGGGCTAGCGTCGACAAGCAGCGATTCGCCGGTGCGCTCGTTGTGGACGTGGACGGAAAAGCGAGTGCGCTCGATGTTTCGGTTTTTTGCCTCGGCACACGTCTCACAGCCGCAGCCGACCGTCGGCGTCCCCGTGGTGTCGCCCGTCCCGAGTAGTGTGACCTCCATCACGTCGGGGGTGGGGCCGACAGCGCCTAAATGGTCCGACTCGAAATCGGCCGGGGACGGCGGTTATTTGTCGGGCCAGTCCCTGGGAGGGGTATGGCGAAGGCCGCACTCGTCGTGTACGCGGGAACCGACGACTCCTCGGACGCCGGACGCGTCATCAACGCGATGGTCGCCGCGAGGGAGTTCATCGAGGCCGGTGACGAGGTCACGCTCATCTTCGACGGAGCGGGCACCCAGTGGATTCCGATTCTCGAATCCGCGGAGTACGAGTACCACGACCTCTACACTGTCGTCCGGGACGTGGTAGCCGTCTGTGAGTACTGTGCGAACGCCCACGGCGTCGAAAACGCCGTCCAGTCGGCGGGTCTCGACCACCTCTCAGCCAACGACGGCCACCCGAGCATCCGCTCGCTGGTCGACGACGACTACGAAATCGTCACGTTCTGAGACCCGTCGACGACTGTCCGGTCAGTGGTCGTGGTCGTGACCGTCGCTGCCGCCACCGAGGTCACCGCCAGCCACCAGCGCGTCGTGGTCTCCCTCTATCATGTCCATATTCTTCAGCGTGTCACGCTCTTCGAAGTCCTCGACGGCGTCCCTGAGGTCCTGCTGAGTCAGCGTCGTCCGCTCCTCGGTCAGCGCGTCGAGCACCGCTTCCCGGAGCACCAGTCGAAGGTCGCTGCCGGTCAGCCCCTCGGTAATCTCCGCCAGCGCACCGGGGTCGAAATCGAGGATGTCCATCTCGCGGGTCACAATCTCGAGGATGTCCGAGCGCATGCCGCGGTCGGGTTTGGGGAAGTTGACAATCTCGTCGAAGCGCCGCCAGGCGGCCGCATCAAGCTGGTCGGGGTGGTTGGTCGCGCCGATGAGGAGCACCTCGTCCTGCACGAGCGAGACTTCGTCGATGCTCTTCAAGAGCGTGTTGACCGCACGCTTGATGGCGGCGTGTTCGTCGCTCGACCGGGTCTTGGCGACGAAGTCGAACTCGTCGATAAAGAGGATACACGGCGAGAGGCGCTTTGCCACCTCGAAGGTCTTCTCGACGTTTTTGGCCGTCTCACCGAGATACTGGCTGGTAATCATCGAGAGTTTCACCTCGACGAAGGGGAGGTCGAGCTTGCGGGCGAGCGCGCGAGCGACGGTGGTCTTCCCGGTCCCCGGCGGGCCGACGAACAGGAGTTTCCCGATTTCACGGAGGCCGATGGACGCGAGGTATTCGCGGTGCTCGATGGCCTTGACGATTTTGAGAATCTCGTTTTCCTGGTCCGCTGTCAGGACGATATCGTCCAGCGTCATCTCGATTTCCGAGGGCGCACGAACGTCCACGAGGTCGAGCATCTCTCCCTCCTCGTCCTCGTCGAAGTACTCCGAGAGGAGGTCGTCGATGACTGCGCGGTCGGCTCGGGACGGTCGGTTCTGCCGTCGGGCAGTCTCGTAGTCTGCCCCCTCAATTTCGCCCTCGAAGTGTTTGGCGAGGACGGGATTGTTCTGGATGCCGCTGGTGGTCGCTCGGTCCTGGAACCACTCTTCGGCCATCTCGCGGTCGGTGAAGGTGAGCGAACCGTCGAAGTCGTCCTTGTCGGTGAACATCAGCCCCGAGATGACGTTCCAGGGTTCGTCGACGCCCGTCGCCTCGGCGGCCGTCTCCATCGTCGGGGTGAGCGGTCGCTCGATTCGCCCGTCGCTGTAGAACACGTCACGATACGACGGCGGCAGGTCGTCCGGCTCCAGTGTCTTGTCTTCGCTGTAGACGTTGGCCGTCAACACGAACTCGACGACGGCTAACTCCGGGTCGTTCATTCCCACAAACGTTGCCACGCAATCGGCATAAGTGACTCGAATTGTCGGCAAGCGGACCGGGTCTCACACCAGCGTTCAGCCGTTGCCGCTCGCTGCCCCCGTCTCAGACCGCGCGATTCCGCAGTTGTTCGCCGCGTTCTCGCCGGTCGAGATTCTCCGTCAGGATGTCTGCGACGCGTTCGTAGTACTGCGGCGTATCTCCGGAGTTGTGCGGTGTGACGAGAACGTTCGACAGCGTCCACAGCGGATGGTCTTCCGGCAGCGGTTCGGGGTCGGTCACGTCCAGTGCAGCCCCGCGGATGTCGTTGCTGCGGAGGGCGGAAACGAGAGCGTCCGTGTCCACGACGGGGCCGCGTGCGACGTTGACCAGTACCGATTCAGGCGGGAGCGTCTCGAACACCGACCCGTCGATGAGGTGTTCCGTCGCGTCGGTCAGCGGGCAGGCCAACACCAGATAGTCGGTTCTGGCACACGCCTCGTGTATCTCGTCGAATCCGAGGACCTCGTCGGTTGGGCCGCCCTTCTCTGGCGTGTAGCGGACGCCGACGGTCTCGACGCCGAACGGGTCGAGGCGGTCGACGACCGTCTCACCGATGGCACCCAGTCCGACGACCGTCACGGTGCTACCCCGGAGTTCCCGTGTCTGGTAGTGGCGCCACTCGCGACGCTGTGTCCGCTGCCAGCCCTGGTGGAGTCCACGGGCGAAGGCAAGCATCGTTCCGAGGACGTACTCCGCGATGTTTGGACCGTGGACGCCCGACGCGTTCGTGACGGCGATATCTCGCTCCTCGAACGCAGCTAGTGGGAGGTGCCCGGTCCCAGCGTACAGACAGGCAAAGAGCTCTAATTCCGTGGCTGCGTCCAGTAGCTTTTCGTCCATCTGCAGTCCTGTGACGACCGGTGCAGACGCGACCAGCTCCTGTTCCTGTGTGGGTGTCCGTGCCAGCTGGATATCTCTGTCCGGCAGTCGTTCCCGGAGCGCGTCGGCGTAGGATTCGATTGGTCGACCGTGAACACCCTTCCGGAGCACGACGACATCTGGATCGCTCATACGGAGACGAACGTCCTCATCTGACTTATCGGTGGGTGGCGGAAACTCCAGTTCTCTCGCTCGCCGTTTGTGAGCGTTTAACAGGGAAGCGGTCGTTGTCGGGAACATGGCACAACCAGTCATCGTCGAAGCACTGCGGACACCGCTTGGCAAGGAAGACGGCGCGTTCGCAGACGTACGCAGCGAAGACCTCTCGATTCCACTAGTCGACGAGATTCTCGACAGCACCGGTCTCGTCGGTGAAGACGTCGACGACTTGCTGTGGGGCTGTGCCCAGCAGCGCGACGAACAGGGTAACAACGTCGCACGCGTCATCGCGCTGATGTCCGACCTGGGTGAATCCGTCCCAGCGAGTACGATCAACCGGTGGTGTGCGTCCTCCGCCGAGTCGGTGATGCGTGCGGCCGACGCCATCGCCGCCGGGCAACGCGACGTGCTCATCGCCGGCGGCGTCGAATCGATGTCACGCGTCAAGATGGGCGAGAACACGCACAAGGTTCACCCTCGCCTGAACGAGTACTACAACGTTGGCGAACTCCAGATGGGGATGACCGCCGAGAAGGTCGCCGAGAAATTCGACATCTCCCGGGAGGCCCAGGACGAGTACGCCCTCCGGAGCCACGACCGGGCCGCCGACGCCACCGAATCGGGCGACTTCGCCGAGGAAATCGTCCCCATCGAGACCGAGGACGGCACCGTCGAGAAAGACGAGGGCATCCGCTACGACACCAGCATGGAGCAGATGGCTGGCCTCCCAACGGTGTTCAAATCGGAGGGGACGGTCACGCCGGGCAATGCCTCCCAGACGACCGACGGTGCAGCGGCCCTCGCCGTGACGAGTCGTGCGTACGCGGAGGACCACGGCCTCGACATCATGGCCGAAGTGGGCAACCATCAGGTCGCGGGTGTCGACCCTACCATCATGGGCGTCGGTCCGGTTCCGGCCGTCCGGCAACTCTGTGAGCGCACGGGGCGAGAGACCGACGAGTACGACCTCGTGGAGCTGAACGAAGCCTTTGCCTCACAGACGCTGTACTGCCAGGACGAACTCGGCTTCGACGACGACATCTTCAACGTCAACGGCGGCGCAATCGCGCTCGGGCACCCGCTGGGTGCGTCTGGCGCACGCCTGCCCGTGACGCTCTTGCACGAGATGCAACGGCGCGACGCGGAACTGGGACTCGCCACCGAATGTGTCGGCTTCGGCCAGGGTGCGGCAATCGAATTCGAGTTGGCCTGAGGACGGTCCCGAGCTGTGTGAGGGCAGTAATCCGCTACGGGTCACCCGCTGGCGGCACTGCGACGCTTACAGAAAACAACATTCAGAAACTGTATTGGGGACTTAGTGGCCGAATAGGCTATTCTACCAGCGCAATATTGGGTACTACGATGGCTATTTTACCTCTTGCGTCCGATTGGGAATGTGGGGTCGCCGGCCCGCCGGTTCACCTGTATTCACTGACTTCCACCCAGTGCCTGTTGTGTGTCCACCTGCCGGCGGTCGGCCCCCACACGCCTTCGGCCGAGCTATCGAGTTGTCCCGGGGTTCTGTCCGGTCCCGAGATGTCCCCTCTACTCACGACCGATATATAGCACTCTTAGTAACCTTTGGGAGTGCCGGGCAGTTCCACTTGACCGATGGTAACTGTCACCGGTGCGTTTGCAGATGAGATTCGCTCGCGGACGGATACCTACCTGAACCAGGTCGAGGCGACGACGGCACACCTGCCAGATATCGTCGACGCATATGGTGAGAACCCCGATGCGTTCGTCGCAACGGTCGACCGCCTGAACACACAGGAATCAGAGTGTGACGCGACGCTGCGGGAACTGAGCACGCTTCTGGGTGAATCACTCCCGCCAAACTACACGGATGTGTATCTCCGCGCCGACGATGTCGTGCGTCTCTACGGCCGTATCGACGCCGTGCCGAACCGGGGCGAGCGGTTCGCCCGCGAACTGGCGACGATGCACCCGTCGCTGACCACAGACACACGGGATGCACTTCGGGAGATGAGCGAACACGTCGTCGAGGGAACGGTTATCCTCGCCGACCTCGCGGACGCCTACGTCGAGAATCTGGTTACGTCAGGGGACCCCATCGTCGTCGCTGACGGGGTCGAGACGATTGTCGAACTGGAGACGGCCTGTGACTCCTTCAAGTACGACGCGCTCGACGCTGTGTTTGCCGACCACGAGACGGCTGACGCGCTCGTCGTTCGCGAACTCCTGTTGGCCCTCGACGCCGCGATGGATGCTGTCGAGGATGCCGCCGAACACTTGCTGTCGATGCAGAGTGTCACGCACTAGTCTGTCGGTCGCCAACCACACCTGTTCAGTTGTCGACCGTTCGAGGAGGCTTATCTGTCACGCTCTACTGTAAAGAACATGGAGTCGCTGTTCAACCAGACGCCATTCGTCGAACTGCTGGGAATCGAGGTGACTGATGCGGCTGACGGCCACGCCGAGGCCCGCCTGCCATTCTCCGAGGACCTCCTCTCGAATCCGTCAGGTGATGTCATCCACGGCGGGGCGACCTACGCACTCGCGGATACCGCGGGTGGTGCGGCGGTCATCTCGCTTTCGAAGGCAGTCTCGCCGACTGTCGACATGCGCATCGACTACCTCGCACCGGCGACGACGGACCTCACCGCCGAGGCCGAGGTCGTTCGGTTCGGGCAGAGCCTGGCGATGACGCGCGTCGAAATCCACGACTCGACGGGAACCCACATCGCAACTGCTCACGGGACGTACAAGACTGGCGGACAGGGAGAGGCGACGCCGTGGGCCGAGCGGACAGATGTCCCTGACGAATCACAGTAGTCCCGTCACCCCTCCTGGAGGAGTTTCATGCCCTCACGAACTGGGTCGTGCTGGCCGAGTAGGGTGAGTTTGTCACCGCGCTCGACGACGTAATCTGCCGTCGGCACCCTCGTCTCACCGTTCCGGGCCACAAGCGCCACAAGGCAATCGTGGGGGAGCATTGGACCAATCTCCTCGATGGACTTTCCGATGATCGCTTCGTTTCTGACCTCGACTTCCTGAACGTCACCAGCACCACCGACACCGGTTATCCACTCCGAGAGTGCGGGCCGTTCTATTTGATTGTCGATTGCCCACGCCGTCGCCATCGGTGAATCGATGGTGTTGACCCCGAGTTCCTCGAATGCCTCGACGTTATCGGGGTCGTTGGCTCGGGCGATTATCTTCTCGGTATCGAACTTCGATTTGACGAGCTGTGAGACCAGCAGGTTGGTGTCGTCGTCGCGGGTTGCGGCGACGATTGTCTTTGCGTTCTCGGCCCCGGCACCACGCAGGACCTCCATATCTGTTCCGTCGCCCCACTCGACCGTATACCCCTCATTTCTTGCGTCCTCTACCTCGGCTTCGTCTTCTTCAACCAGAACAACATTCTCTCCTCGGTCTTCGAGGCGGTCGGCGAGCGCACGGCCCACCGTTCCACCGCCGACGATGATGACTCGCATTGGTATCACATCCAGGTATTCCGCAATGTATCGCGCGAGGCCACCCTCGAAGACGACCGTGACGAGGATGACCAGAAACACCGTGCCGACGAGTATGTCGGCCTGATTCGACAGCGTCGCTGCTTCTGCCAGTAGTTCGGCCGACTCCGGTCCCGCGACGGCTTCTGCCTCTGTTCGGAGCTCGCTCGCCTGTGCCCGGAGTTCGACCGCAAACAGCGTCGCCACCGACGCCGGGATGATACCTCGCGGGCCGATGGCGCTCATGAGCACTCGCTCGTTCGTCGAGAACTGTCCGCCAGTCGTCGAGACGAACACGAGCAGCGGTCGGAGGACCAGCGCGACGGCGGCGACGACGAGCAACTTCGGGATGGCGAGTTCGAGCAGCACGTCCACTCGCAGGAGCGCCGCGAGCGCGATGAACACGAACGAGAGAACGAGCAGCGTGATGTCGCCTTTGAAATCGGTGACGTTCTGTTCGTAGGGTATGTCCGCGTTTCCGAGGGCGAGTCCAGCAGTCGCCGCGGCGGCGACGCCGGCTTCGGCCAGTTGCGCGTTGGCGATGGCATAGGAGACGAGTGCGCCGGCCAGTACGAGCAAGCGGGCGTTCTGTGGCGCTGCACCCGGAGAGAGGTCGACATACTGGAGCACGTAATAGATGATGCCAGCCACGACCAGTCCGACGAGGACGCCGGTGCCCAGTCGGGCGGTGAAGTCGGCGATGAGTCCATTGTCGGCCGTCGTCGGGTTGACGACCTGGAAGAACACGACCGCGAGAATCGCCGCGGTAACGTCGTTGACGATACCTTCGGTCTCCAGGGCGGCCGCGACGTGGTCCCGCACTGGGACGACGTTCAGTATCGGCGTGATGACGGTTGGTCCAGTGGCGACCAGTAACGCACCGATGAGGAAGGCCAGCGACCACTCGATGCCCATCGCGAATCGGGCGACGACGGCCGTCCCGACGAGCGCGATTGCCGCACCGATAGTGACGAGTCGGAACGTGGCTGCCGGTGCCTCACGGAGGCGCTCGATTTTCAGGTGGAAGGCTCCCTCGAAGACGATGATGGCGACCGCGAGCCCGACGATAGTCGGGAGCCCTTGCCCGAACGCCTCCGGTGTGACGAACCCGATGCCCTCGGGGCCCAGTGCGATACCGGCGCCGAGGTAGAAGATGATACTGGGGACCTCGTAGCGGTTTGCGAGCAACTGCGCGATGACACCCAGTGCAATAATACCCGCGACGAGTAGTATCAGCTCGTTCGCCGCCACAGTATACCCTCCATCTGTCGAGTCGGATGGTTGGGCGACGTATAAATACACCCGCTTTTGTCACTACTGTTTGGCTACGTTTCTCCGTCGCGGTGGTCGAGATACGTGAGCACACCGCGGACGTTCAGTCGTTCCTCGTCGCGCCCCTTCCGTTCGCCCCACACCTCCGTCGCGTCAGTTGACTCCTGGAAGTGCTCGATGACCGCCTCGTCGTCGTCGAGTCGCTCGCGGACCTGTTCGACCTCGGCAACCCACTCCTTCGTGACCGCCGCGTACTCGGCTAGGCGGTCGTCAGCCTCCCAGTCGCCGAAGTGGCCGTAGTACAGCGCCGACGGGTCCAGTTCCTGGAGCATCTCCACGTCCGCGAGCACCTGCGGGAGGTCGAAGGTCGGTGGCGGACTCGTCTGTCGCACACCGTCGGTCGCGGGTGTACAGATGCCCGCTGCGTCGGCGGTGAACACGCCGTCACAGACGGGGTCGTAGTAGACGGCCTGGTGGGGTGCGTGGCCTGGTGCGTAGTGAACGTCCAGCTGGTGGTCCCCGAGGTCGATTGTGTCGCCGTCCGTGAGCGCTGTGATGCGTTCCTCGGGAATCGACTTTGGCTCACCGTAGTACTCTATCTGGCTCTCGACGGCTGATTTTGTGCCCTCCCAGAGCCGCTCGGGGTTGGCGAGATGTTCTGCGCCCGCTTCGTGGATGTACACGTCGGCGTTCGGACACGCCTCGGCAAGATAGCCGGCCCCACCCGCGTGGTCGAGGTGGACGTGCGTCGGCGCGATGACTTCGAGCTCCTCGGGTTCGATGCCGACTTCGGCCATCGCGTCGACGATGGTCTCCCACCGCAGACCGATGCCGGTGTCGACCAGTGCCGGGCGTTCTGCATCGAGGATGTATATCGAGCCGTATTCGGGTGTGTCGTACATCTCCGTGTCGACGTAGTAGAGGTCGGTGCTGTCGCCCGCGGTCGCTTCGTAGAGGTCGCCGAGTGCCATGTCGGAAGTGCACCACCGGCGGGCAAAAGCGTTCGGCCTCGTGTGTTACACCAGCGACACGGCCACGCAGCTACGACCCGAATTCGCTTTCGAACGCGGTCGTGCTGTCGTCGGTTCCGGCGACGATGACTTCGTCGCCCGTCTGGAACTCGAAGCTGCCGGGGTCGAAATCCGTAATCGTCTCGCCATCTCGGACGATTGCGACGACCGTACAGCCTATTTTCTCTCGGATGGCTGCTTCGGAGATGGTGGTTCCGGCCAGGCTGTCTGCGGACAGCCGAACGACGCTTATCTGCTTGCTGAACGCCAGTACATCCTCGTCCTCGAAGACTGTCGAGGCCAGCATCCGCCCGCTAATCGTGGCAAGCGACTGGACGTAGTCGGCCCCTGCTCGGCGGAGCTTCTCGGTGTTTTCCTCCTCGTTCGCTCGAACCATGATTCGCACGTCTGGGTTCTGCTTTCGCGCGATTAGCGTCGATAGCGTCGCAGCGGTATCGTCACCGACCGTCAGCAACAGCGCCGAAGCGTCGTCGATTCCTGCACTCTGCAGGACGTCAGGGTCGCGTGCGTCTCCGACGACGTCGACACTGTCTTTTGCTACGTTATCGAGGATGGTCACCTGCGAACTGGTGTCGGCCAGTGCGTCGTGGGCGGCCTGTCCGGAGTCGCCGTACCCGGCGAGGATGACTCGCTGTGGCGAGAGCCGCCGAACGGTCGATGCCGTCGCTTCCCGAAGCTCGGTCAGGCGGTCGGGCTCGCCGGCCGCGAGCAGTCGCGTCCCCGGTTTGAGTTCGGTATCGGGGTCGACCGGCGTCTGGAACTCCCCTTCGACCCACGCCCCGAGGACGTTCACGCTGAAGCGTTCGCGGAGGCCTGCCGTCGCGAACGTCGTGTGTGCGAGTTCACTCCCTTCCTCGATAGCGAACTCGACGAGTTCGAACTGCTCACCGATGACGACGCTGTCGTCGACACTCGCCGTCACCGCCGTCGGGAGTTCGGCAGCCAGACTTCTTCCGAGTAACTGCCGTGGCGACAGCACGTCGTCGGCACCGGCGGCGTCGTGGTACTGTGCCAACTCTGCGTCCTCGACCAGCGTCACCATCTGTACGTCGGGATCGACTGCCCGAACCGAGAGGACGATACTCGCGTTCGTGTCGTCACCACTGTCTGCGACGACTGCACGCGCTGTCCCCACGTGGGCCGTCTCCAGAACTGCCGTCGACTCCGGATCACCGTGGATGACCTCGTAGTCGTCTTGGTGGAGCTGTTGTGCCTGCTTTTCGTCTGGCTCGACCAGCACGTACCGGTGGTCTCTGGCGTCCAGCTCCGTGATAAGCGCGTCAGTTCGGGACGTGTGGGCACAGATGACGACGTGACCCTCACGTTCGGGGAGCGACGTGGGTGCTTCCGGAGAGAGTGCGTTTCGGAGCCACGGTACTGCGAAGATGTCGACGGCCGTGAGGATGAGGCCGATGCCGGTAAACTGCATCAGGATGACCAGCACGTTCATCTGGGGGGTCTGCCAGGGTGCGTCTTCCCCGTAGCCGGTTGTAGTAAAGCTCTGGATGACGACCTCAAGCGACCGGTAGAGTGGGCGCGGCCGACCTTCCCACACTGCCATCCCGACGCTATAGGTAACAGTCAGCACGACAGTCGTCACCACCACCAGAACGATATAGGAGAGTGTCCGTCGGTTCAAAAACGCCATGCTGGTACGTCTCACGCCTCGGACTTGACTCTCTGGGATTTTCTCGGCCTCTGATGGGGTGGGTCCTCCGCGCTTTTTCCAGCTAGATGGACGCGACGACGAACCGGAGCGTGTACGCGTCGCGCTCCTGGACGAACGCGACGGCTTCACCCGGCCCTGTCTGGAGTGTCACGCGCCCGGTCAGCCCAGCCACGACTCCTGCGAAAGCAGCCCCGTAGTGGTTCGTGACTGCTGGGCCGTCGACGCTCGCATCCAGCGGTGCCGTGGCGCGCGCGTTCTCGCCCGTGACGTCGACAGCCAGGCATCCCTCACGGACGACCAGTGGATACCCCTCCTCCGATTCAGCGAGGTCGACGGCGTCGACGAGTCGAGTGAGTTGTCCGACTGTCGTCTCGACGGTGGTCGGCATCGGATTCCCATCGGCGTCGAGAAACCGTGCCCCGGCAAAGCGGTCGGGCAGGTCGGTCTCGACGACGTCGAGGACAGCAGGGTCGTCGGAACAGCCGATGGCAACCTCGGCGCCGTCGGCTCGCAAAACGAGTTCGGTGACGGCGTGGTCGCCGCGGAAGTGGACGGCGACGCTGTCGGCGTCAACCCAGTCGAGCCAGCCGAGAAACGGGCCGATTTCGAACATCGCGTCGAGTGGCGACGCGGTTCGCATGTCGAGGCGGTCGAAGTGGTCGGCGGCGAGCGTACAGTAGGAACTCCGCGTCGCGTGGGTGGCGCTGGCCGGCGTCTCGATACAGTCGTCGGTGAGACGAACGAACATCTCCTGCTCGGTGTCGCCCTGCTCGTACAGTGCGGCCGCCTCGATGGCCGATGCCAGCGTCTCCGGGTCGCTCTCGATGACCGCCAGCGTTTCCATACGTCCACCACCGGCAGAATTCACTTATATGGTCGGATGCGGACACTTCCCGCTCGACCAGTCGTGGATTCCCGTCGATTGTGGTGGGCTGTCTCATGAGAACCCGACTCGATGTCCTGTGCCATCACCGCTCTACGTCTTGGAATCGGCTGTTTCAGATATCCTCTAGACTGATAGAATACTCCCGTCGAGTTACTTGTGTATGTTGCCAGGAATGGATATAGAACTATAGTGTGTACGGAGTGGTATGACTTCGACTGTAGTGTCTCAGTCCGAACCGACAGGCTGCGAATCGCTGTGCGAGGAAATCGTTTCGGCCGTTGCACGAGCAGAAGGCGTCGACCCGCTCGCGGTGAGCCCACAACTGTACGACGTTATCGACCCTGATTCGCTGAACCAGCTCTTTGAGCACAGTTCGACCGACACTGACGTGACGGTTAGTTTCACGTACGGCGACTGGTGTGTCGAAATCGACAACGGCAACGTGAGCGTGACAGACAACACGGAGGCAGCGCGGGAAGCACCCGTCCGTCGAGTGTAGTATGACGACAACCACCGACACTGCAGTCTCTCTCGACCGTATCAGGGCGGTGTACGACGAGTATCCGGTCGGCGACTCGACGGTCGGGATGCTTACCGACCCGCTGAACGAGCACGCCTGGCTGTACACCACTGACCCAGTTCCAGTCGAACCGTAGCGCTGGTCGTGACTTCTCGGCGGCAGTCACTGGCAGCAGAGCCAGAGCGACACGGTTTAGCCATTCCGTCGAGAATCCGCCATCATGTTATCGAGGCAGTTCCTCCGCGAACACACCGAGGAGGTCCGCGCGGCACTGGAACTCCGTGGAAGCGACGCCGACCTCGACGCTATTCTCGATATCGACGAGGAGTGGCGTGACCTCAAAGCGCGTGGCGACAACCTGCGCCACCAGCGCAACGAGGTGTCGAGCGAGATTGGCGAACTCAAACAGGCGGGCAAAGAGGAGGAGGCACAGGCGGCCATCGAGCGCTCCTCGGAACTCAAAGCCGAGATTCAGGAACTCGAGGAGCGCGCCGACGAACTCGAAGCCGAACTCGACCAGCACCTGCTCGAACTACCCAACGTCCCACAGGACGACGTTCCCCCGGGCGAGGACGAGACCGACAACGAAGAGGTCCGCCGCGTCGGCTTCGCGGACGCTCGTGACCTGCCCGAGTCGGTGACACCGCACTACGACCTCGGCGAGGACCTGGAGATTATCGACTTCGACCGCGGCGCGAAGGTCGCCGGCGGCGGCTTCTACTTCCTGAAAGGCGACGGCGCACGGCTGGAACACGCGCTCATCCAGTTCATGCGCGACATCCACCGTGAGCAGGGGTACACCGAGGTGTTCCCGCCTATCCCCGTCACCTCCGAGTCGATGCGCGGGACCGGGCAACTCCCGAAGTTCAACGAGGACGCCTACCGCGTCGGCGGCGACGAGCACGACGACTACGACGACGACGACCTCTGGCTCTGTCCCACCGCGGAGGTCCCGGTCACCAACATGTACCGCGACGACATCCTGCTCAAAGACGATCTCCCTATCAAACACCAGGCCTACACCCCCAACTTCCGCCGAGAGGCGGGCGAGCACGGGACGGAGACGCGGGGCATGGTTCGGGTCCATCAGTTCAACAAGGTCGAACTCGTCAACTTTGTCGAACCCGACGACAGCGACGACCGTCTCACGGCGCTCGTCGACGAAGCCGAAGAAGTACTACGCCGTCTGGACCTGCCCTATCGCGTGGTCAAACTCTGTGGCGGCGACCTCACCTTCGCCTCCGCGAAGACCTTCGATATCGAGGTGTGGGCACCGGGCGACGACATGGAACACGGCCCCGAGGTCGGCGGCCGGTGGCTCGAAGTCTCCTCGGCCTCGAACTTCGAGGCATTCCAGGCGCGCCGCGCTGGCCTTCGATACCGACCGGAACGCCACGAGTCGACGGAGTATCTCCACACGCTCAACGCCTCTGGGCTGGCGCTCCCGCGCGTGATGGTCGCTATCCTCGAATACTACCAGAACGACGACGGCACCGTCACGGTCCCCGACGCTCTCCAGCCGTATCTCGGCGGACAGGAGGTCATCGAGGGTCACGACCCCGTCGGCGAAGCGGCGGTCGGTGCCGGCGAGAAAGAGTAGCTACGCGGTAAACGTTCGAATCCGGTCTACCTTCTTACCTTCGAAGGAAAATACGTCGGCAAACATCGTTATAGTGTCACCGTCCGAATCGAGGAGTCGGCCTCTGATGAGTATCTCGCCGCCGTCGACCTGCTGGTAAACGCCATCGATGGGGTGACTGGTGTCGGTCATCGGTCGCTCTTCGCGCATGAACTGAACGAACCGTTTTCTACCTTCGAGGGACATATCGGGCCGCTCGTGGACGAACTCGGGAGCGAGCAGTTCCGTCAGCAGGTCGTAGTCGCCCTCGTCGAGCGCGCGGTAGTAGGCGCGTGCGACCGCCTGCGGTGAACGGTCTGTCGCGGTGTCTTCGGGCATCGTCACAGCGAGTCCGGGACACCGTGGTTTCCGCTGTTCAGTTCCTCACTCTCTCCGTCGTCTTCACCGTGCTCCGCGTCACTCTCCTCGTCCGGGGTCGACTCGGTCTCATCCGTCGGGTCCGCGAGGTCCAGTTCGATGTCGTCCTCATCGAGTTCCCCCTCGACGTTTTCGGCGTCGGGTTCGCCACCGCCCGGTACCTGTTCGCTCTGCTCGCCAGTATCGTCGGTGGATGGGGCGGTTTCGCTGGGTGCCGACTCCACTTCTGTTTCCACTGTCTCGCTGTCGCCGTCGGATTCCTCGTCGGCCGCCGCGACTTCACGTGCGCGCTTCGCGTTGGCTTGCTTGGTCTGTTCTTCGAGTTCTGCTGCAATCTCTTCGAGTTCCGCGTCGTCTATCTCGTCGGCCGCTTCGCTACTCTCGTCGTCTTCGGGGTCGCCCTCTGTGTCGGCCGTTTCTCCGGTCGCAGTCACGGTGCCGGTCTCGACGGATTCCGTGTCCTTGCTCCGCATCTCGTCTGCCAGCGCTTCGGTTTCGGGGGGATTGGCTGACTCCTCGATGTCGGTTTCGAGCGACGGGGGTGGTCCGGTGTCCGTTGACGGGGGAATCGCCTCTTCTTGTTCGCCTCGGTTCGCCGGGTCCTCTTCAGGTGGGAAGTCGTCGGGGTCTGGCGGTTCGTGGATGTCACGAGCCGTCTCGAGCGGCGACTCGGCGTCGGTGCGCATCTCCTGTCCTCTGGCGCCCTCGCCGCTGGCGTAGGCGCTGGCAGACTCGGCCAGCCACTCGGCGGCTTGCCAGAGCGCCTGTGCCTTCTGCTTGGCGCGCTCGAAGTACGTCCGCGGTGTCTCGTCTTCGGCGAAGCGAACGGCGGTGTCGAACTGGTCTGCGGCCTCCTCGAACTCGTCTTTGGCACGCGTAAAATCACTCTGGGCCATCAGCCACTCCCTCTCCGAGAATCCGCTCATCGCCTTCGTGAACGCGCGTCGTCCCTCGACGTAGTGGGCGTGGCCGACGCGGTAGCGGGCTGCTGCCGTCCCGGCTCCGCCGATGCCGTCGACGGCCTCGCGCACGTCCTCGACAGGCGGCAGTCGCTTCAGGGACTCGGTCTGCCAGGCGTACTGGACTTCGCCGTCGGGGCCGATGACTATCACGGCACGGTTCGTGAGATAGCCCGTCTCAGATTCGTCGACCGCGACGCCGTAGTCGGCAGCCACGTCCGCGTGTACGTCCGCGAGCAACGGAATGTGCAGGTCGTACTCGTTTGCGAACGCGCGGTGGCTGTAGATGCTGTCGGCGGCAATACCAAGAATCGAGACGTCCTTTTGCATCGTAAAGAGGTCTAGCTCGTCCAGATCGGTCTCCTCGTCCGAACAGGCGGGGTTGAAATCCGCCGGATAGAAGGCGAGAATGACGATGTCGTCGCCGAGGTAGTCGGCGAGTGCGACCTCCTCGAATGCGCCGTCGACCACTGCCGGCAGGGAAAATTCCGGGGCGACATCGCCTTCGTCAATCATTGTCACGACATTTTCGTACGCACACTTAATACTGGGGGCAGCTCGGGGATAATCCCTGACCACTGTGGCGGTTTGCCGAGCGTGTCGACGCGGAGTATCGCATGACCTGTTGGTCCAGTCCGGGGCGGTTCGTTTTTGTCCGCCCGCCGCCGTAGGTTGTGTGTGGAGTTACACGTCCGGTACGAGGGCGACGACGACCCGAAGAAGTGTACGGCCCGGAAACTGGAGCGACTGGGTCACGCCGAGTTGCACCGCTCGGCGCGAGCGACGCCGCCGGGACTCGTTCTCAATCCCTTTGCCGAGCGGGCGCTCTCGCCGGCCGACCGCCACGAGCGCGGTGGCGTCGGGGACCGTCTCGTCGCACTCGACTGTTCGTGGGAGACTGCCGAACGCGAGGCGTTCGACCTCGACGGCGTCCACCGGTCGCTCCCCTTTCTCGTCGCCGCCAACCCCATCAACTACGGGACGGCGTTCCAGCTCAACACCGTCGAGGCATTTGCTGGCGCGCTCGCCATCCTTGGCGAACGCGACCAGGCCGAAGAGATTCTCTCGACGTTCTCGTGGGGGCCGACCTTTCTCGAACTGAACGCGGAACCGCTTGCCCGCTACGCCGAGTGTGACGACTCGAGCGATGTCGTCGCCGTCCAGGACGACTACCTGGCCGAGGAGTCGTAGTCCAACCTCGCTGCCCGCTTCTCTGTCTGTTCACTCTTCGGGTGCGTACGCCTCGTGGATGCGGTCCATCCGGGCGGCCATCACGAAGTCCGCGTGGTGCAGTCCGTCTATCTTGTGCGTCCACATCTCGACGACAACTTCACCCCACGAGAGGTGGATGTCGGGGTGGTGCCACTCCTCCTCTGCGAGTTCACCGATTTCGTAGGTAAACTCCAGTGCGTCCCGGAAATCCTCGAACTCGTAGGTCCCTTCGAGGTGGTGTTCGTCGACGATGTCCCAGACGCCCGTCTCTATCTGGTCGTGCAGCGAGTCCAGTTCGTCGCCCGTGAGCGGCTCGTCGTCGCTCGTACACGCTTCGCACTCCTGGTCGGCAAGCGCTTGTTCGGTCACACTGTACTGGTTGGTCGCGACCGAAGTGAATCTTTGGTGTATGGTGCCACGTCACTCCCAGTCGAACCCGGCGTCGACCGCAGAAATGTCGAGCGGACTGGACGGCACGTCCGGATCCGGCTCTGGGTCGTTGTACGCGGGTGGGGCAACGTCGTTTGGTCCATCTGGATAGAACAGGCCAGCCAGTAACTGAATCTGGCGGCGACCGACGCCGAGTTCGAACTGGCCACCGCCGTACAGTCGGATGTCGCGTTCCTCGCAGTAGTCGATGGTGTCGAGCAGGGATTCGACGCTCCCGAAGCGGGAGGGCTTGATGTTGAGCCAGGACGGCTCGAATGGCAGCGCTTCGATGTCGTCGATACCGTGGATAGGAGCGTCCCAGGAGACGCGCTCCTCCCTGTCGAAGAGCGGCCGCGTCTCCTCGGTGAGCGCGGGGTCTTCGACGATGGCGTTGGGAAAGGCAGTCAGGAGTCGCTCGTAGAGTTCGGGGTCGGCCGGATTCTCGACTTCGGTCCCCTCGTAGTGACCTTTGAAATCGAGGATGCGGATGGCCTCGGTCGCTGCGAGGTCGTCGATAACGTCGTCCGGCCAGTCGGGCGTCGGGTCGGTCTTGAACGTCAGCGTCGGGTCGACGTCGAGCCACCGGTGAATCCGGTCTGCAGTCGGCGGCTCGTCGCTCTCGGTATCGCTTAGCCGCGTACTGACAACGAACGACACCGGGTCGACCTGCCGGTCAAGCCGTGCCGACAGCGTGGTGTCAGCCTGCCGGAGCGCCAGGTCGAGGGCGGCACTCTCGAATCCCCAGCGACGGTAGCTGTGGAACACCGCCTGGTCGGGTTCTGCCGGGAAGAAGTCGGTGTCGGCAAGCAGCGACGAGAACGCATCCAGCGTGTACTCCCCGGTTACGTCGAGTGAGAGTTCGGCCCAGCGGGCGGGGTCGTGCGCTTCAGCGGTGTAGGTCACGTCCTCGCCACGACCGCGTTTACCGTCGCCAGCGAGTGTGACGACGGTGGTCGCGCGGGTGAAGCCACTGGAGGTGTCGCGTTCGCGTTGCTCGGTCGTGACCGAGTCGACGACGAGCGGGAGGTCGGCAACGCTGTCGTACATACCGGGGTATCGGCCGCACATGTGAAAACACGGTCGAAACCACGGTACTTAAGCGCGCCCGTGAGCAATCGCGGGTATGGCCAGGTTCGAGAAAGCGGAAGACCGTATCTTCAACAAGCAGGTCTGTATGCGCTGTAACGCCCGCAACCCACAGCGAGCGACCGAGTGTCGCAAGTGTGGCTACGGCAACCTCCGTCCGAAAGCCCGAGAGACCCGGAGTACGTAACTGCACAGGTTTCACTCGCTGTCTCTCTTTGCTGAGTGGTAACGCTCTCGACTGCGCTTGTTTCTTTATCAATCCGCGTGAGTACGCAGTCTTTCACAGTCGGTGTTGTCACCTCCTGCAATAAGATGGTACTTGAAACCATTGGTTACCAGCAAATACCGGGCAGCGTCATCCTTATCTGTGTTCCAACCCTACCACAGAGTGCATGCCACTCCAGTCAGGCCGGTCGTCGTCCGCGGCGCGTGCTCAGGGGCAGAAGAGCGTGCTGTTCTGTCCCACCTGCGAGCACGAGAGTCCGGTGGACGGGGATTGGCAGGTCCAGGCACGAGGTGAGACACTCGTCTACGGTTGTCCCACCTGTGGCGAGTCTATCACCGAGCGACCGACGGCCGGCGAAATGACATCACCTGTGTCATCAACGTCCCACAACTCGTCCGCTGGCGGTTCCCTGCTCGCCCGGTCTGTTCGGCTCGCATTCGCCTGGGCGGCGTGGCCGTGCACACCGGCGGAGTGTGCGCTCTCGTACGTGACCGACGGACGCACCGACTCCACTTCGGGACCGTTCTCGTCAGTCACGTAGCGGTGTTCCCCCACACGGGCATACCGGTCTCGCCACCCCGTTCCGTTGCATCCACCCCAGGTTGCACCCCACGAGACTGGGCGCTCACTCCGCCGGGTACTTTGGCTCGCGTTTCTCTGCACGCCCTAGTGCCGTCTCTACGACATCCCGCACGTCTCCGTGGAACTCTCCGCCGTGACCCGCGTACATGTGCTCGACGCTCGCGGGCATCCGGTCGAGTAACTCCCTGATGCTCTCGATGAGGCGCTCGCGACTCATTCCCGGATAGTCCGTCCGCCCGAAACTCCCGTCGTCGAAGGCACCGTCGTCGTGGACGACCACGTCCCCCGAATACAGCGACCGGTCGCCGACGAAGGAGACGTTGTCGTCGCCGTGGCCCGGTGTATACCCCACATCACACACAT
>JAZKTK010000117.1:0-8203 GCA_036625595.1 Haloarculaceae archaeon
GGTTCGGCCCACCGTACCCGACGGTGTCGTAGTCGTTCGTACCCTCCGTTGCGTCGCTCGGATCCCAATCCTCGGGGATCGTCGTCATCTCGGGCGGAATATTCCAGATGAGCCAGTGATCCCACACTTTTCCTGCCGGTTCGACTGCGTCAGGGTCGTCCATGATGAGAGCCAGCGATCTGGTTCCGTCAGGAACGTTCTCGATCTCCAGCGGAGGGTTCACGTTTTCGGCCTCGTAGCCGTATTTTTCGGGGATTCGTTCTCCAGCCTCGAACGCCGGACTGGTAAGTGTGAGACCGCCCGCCTGTGTTATGTTTTCAGTTTCGGGAGTCTTGTTTTCGGACGGTTCTTCGCCAGACTCGTCGCTTCCGTCTTCGGTCGCGTCTTGCTTCTCTCCGGAGTCATCATCGACACAACCGAACGTGAGTCCGCTCGCTGCAAGAAGGACCATCCGGCGCGTAACTGCAAACCCGTTCGATCCCATGACAGAGAGTTCGTGAGCGCGCTATGAGACCCTTGTGCTGACTGCGAGTTCAAGCTGAAATACCCTCCGTGTGCCCTGCACAGGACGATAAGGACTTGCTCGTGATGGATGTCACAAAGACCGATAGACTCGGTTTACTCGACGAGACCTCCGAGACGGTAACCCATAGCGCGGGATGCTCGTGGTGACGGCTACCGGCGAGGACAGCCCCTGGCGACCGACACAAAAACAGCAGCGGCTGGCGGCTGATGCGGTGCTCGTCTGGTCGGGCTTCAGCCGATATGTGATGGGTTGAGTCAGCGCGAACTCGGATGACAGTCCCTCCTCGTCAGCCGCTAACGCCGACAATACATCAGTTATCGGTGCTGCGTGCCAGGGTTTCGAGCGAGCCGAATCTGAATCACCGTGGGTCATTCTGACGAGAGGAATCGATTGTGAGACACTGAGCGCGGCTTCGCTCTCCCTGAACTCGTGGCCTTCGAACTGCCAGTCTACACTGTGTTGACAGAACACAGGCAAACCTCAAAATACTCCCGGCGGTCACAACATTCTCGAATTCGTTCGTCACGTCCCCCTCACAGAATAACGGGCGGCGAGGGATTTGAACACGGTCACTCCCGTTCGCTTCGCTCACCTCCCGCTCCCTGCTCAAACCCTCGGGCCGTTTTCACGGCTCACTATCGTTCGCCGGAAAACGGGCGGCGAGGGATTTGAACCCCCGACCATCTGGTCCGGAACCAGGCGTTCTGTCCGCTGAACTAGCCGCCCTCGAAATGCGATAGCAGAGAGATCGGTAAAACAGTTGCGTCCTACGGCGACTCGCCCGTCTCGAGCGTGAAGTCGTCCGTCGGATAGGCCACGCACGTCAGGCAGTACCCCTCCTCCATGTCGTCGTCCATCAGCGAGTCGTTCTGTGAGTGGCGGATGTAATCCTCTGCCGGGCCGTCCTCGATGTGACCGGCACAGGAGATACACTGTCCCTCGCGGCAGGCGTAGGGCAGGTCCCAACCCTCGTCCTCACCAGCATCGAGTAGCGGCTCGTTGTTGGCGACTTCGATTGTCTCGCCCTCTTTGGCGAACTCGATTTCGTAGTACTCGACTTCGTCGTCGGCGATGGACGACGGGTCGAAGCCCTCGTCTTCCTCTTCCTCTTCGCCTTCGGCCAGTTCGCCACCGGCTTCTCCGGCAGGCATCTGTCCAACGGCACCGCCACCACCGATAGAGCGGTTCATCGGCTCCGGAAAGTCGGTCTCGGGAACGGATTTGGCTCGCTGTTCGAGCACGTCCTGAGAGATATCCTCTGCTGGCTCCCAGCTCGTCCCGCCGGAGTAGTGCAGTATGACGAGCACCGAAGTCAAGACCAGCCCGGTGATGAACTCGACCGAACCGAGCGAGATGATGTTGCTCAGCCAGAATGCGATGAAAGCCACCCACAGAAGCAGGGCACCGCCGATGAAGATGGCGTCTCTGTCCATATGTGGCGGTATGGAGCAATGGTTTAATTAAGTGTTGTTTCGCTCGGGCAAGCCAGTCAACTCGCGACCCGTCGGAGCCGTATATAAATCCACTCACCGTGTTTCGTTTCGTGACTGTACCATATCATTTTATTATATGTCGCCTTACTCCTTTGAATTGTATGGTCCCCAAACACCTCCAACGACTGTTACCGACGGTTCGCGGATGGCTCGGTCGGGCTGGTTTTGCTTCCCTTACCGGAGGCGTCCTGCTGTTCGGATATCAGGCAGGTTTCATTTTGATGGACATCCAACTTGCCCTCCTCAACACCGTTCTCACCATCGCCCTCCTCCAGGCTGAGTTCGCGGTGTTGTCCTTTGCCGCGTTCATCCTCGCGTCAGCGCTCGTGTTTCTGGCGTGGTCGGTCCAGTCGTGTCCGTACGAATCGTACTACAGCGGTGGGACAGTGACCGCTATTGTCCCTGTCTACCGTGATGCAAACGTTCTCACTCGGAGCGTCGAGAGTCTGCGGGACTCGAACTACGAGAACCTCGACATACTCATCGTCTGTGAGCAACACGACGGTCCCACGCGCCGGCGCGCCGAGGAACTCGCAGACCTCGACGGCGTCGACTACCTCGTCAACACTGAAAATCCCGGCTCGAAGGCCGGTGCGATAAACTACGCCGTCGCCGAGACCGACAGTGAGTACGTCTCAGTCCACGACGCTGACGAACTCGTCGACGAGGAGTTCCTCCCGAAAGCTGTCGCCAAACTCCAGCACAACGACGTGGTTCAGGGTCGGACTGTTCCCGAGCCGTCGGGGTTTATCGAGTCGCTGTCGTACTACGAGTCGATCTTGCTGAGTTACGTCTCCCGACGGATTCTGTACGTGTTCACGGATTTCAAGATGGCTGCGAGTCGCGCCGTCGTGATGCGCCGTGACGCGCTGGACGCCGTTGGCGGCTACGACGACGAGATGCTCACCGAGGACTTCTACTTCGCCTACCAGTGTTACCGGGAACGGCTTGACGTGGCGGAATTGCTCGATTACCCCTCACGAATCGACGCGGCGCACACCATCACCGACTGGTGGGGCCAGCGCAAACGCTGGATGACCGGCTACTCGCAGGTACTCCACCGTCTCGTCGCGACCATCCGACCGGTGACTGACTACCGCAACCTGTTCGCGACAGTCATCTGTGCGAGTACCGTCGTCGGGAGCCTTCTGATGCTCACGATGCTCTCGAAGTTCGCCGTGCTCGTCGTCTCTGGCTCGAAAGGGCTGTTCGTGTTCCCGCTGGGTGCCATCACACTCGTGACACTCGGCGTTCACTTCCACGACTACAACCGCGGGCTGGTGAGCGCGCCCAGCTGGTACTGGGTGTTTGTCCCACTGCTGTTGCCGGTGTACAGTCTCTCGGCCATCAAAGCTGTCTTCGAGTACGTCTTCTCGTGGAACGGCGAGTGGTACCGCGTCACCAAAGACGCCTAGAGGAACTCCTCGACGGCGTTCCAGCGTTTGTCGTTGTACGACTCCTGCTGAGTGGTGTCGAACTCCCGTTCGATACGACGCCGGAGCGTCTGTTTTCCCTGCCGGTCGATGCGCGCGAGTTCGTCGGCCTTTCCGACTGGTAGCGGCGGCCCGCGCTCGCCGGCCACCTCCGAGAGCAGGTGAGTCGTCAGCTGTGCGCGCAACTCGTCGTCTCGCGTAAACGCGTACGGCGCTTCGACGCGGTAAATCAGGTCATCGCGCGGGTCGTAGACGACAAAGAAGGTGACTTCGTAGGCCGCCTCGTCGAGGGTTCGGTCGTGGTCGATGTCAAGCGACCCGTCGCACAACATCCCATCAGTGCCCACGCGCGAGCGAAACCAGTTTGTGAATGTCAAGTGGTCGGTCTTCGGGTCGCCGTGGTCGTCCAGTCGCTCCAGAACGCGTCGGAAGAAAGCGTCGTCGTCGACCCACGGTGCGCCGAGTTTTTTCCGGAGCGTCCGGGTAATCGCCTTCGACGCGCTGTTTTTGACAAATCCAACCATCGGCACGTCGCGGTCGACGAACGTCTCGACGAGTTCGACGTAGTTGCAGATGACATCCCGTGGCATGTCCTCGTCGGCGAGCAGTCGACGGAGTTCCGGATTCCGCTCGCGCCACTTCAGCAAGCCGGTGGGGTAGATTGGCCCGTCGAGGACGAGCAGGTCGTCGACCACCTCGGCCTGTTTGAGCGCGTGTTCGCTCTCGGCGAGATAGAGCGCGAGCGCGTGAACGACGGTCTGTTCGTAGCGGTCGACGCGAGGGACCTGTAACATTCGCCGGCGGGCGAACCCGCGGTCACCGCCGTGCCATTCGTCGTCGTACGTCGAGACGGATGGGTCGTTCGTGTGGACGGTCATCACAATGGTGCGTGCGCGATGGAGTTCGACATCGGAGGGGACGGCAGCCATCGCCGCCTGCGAGACATCAAGGACCAGCCCGTTTTTGAAGGTCGTGGGATTGATAGTCCCGGCGTCGAGGCCGTGTTGCGTGTCGAAAGCGCTCTCGGTCAGCGCGATATCGTCGATTGGGACCTTCTGTCGTTCGATACCGTCGAGCGGGTCGAGGACAACCGAGCCGTCGTTGTAGAGCGGGTCGAGAAACTCCGCCCAGGCACGGTCGGCGATTTGGCCGTGGTCACTGTCGGCGACATCCTCGCTGACCCGGCCCGCCAACTGCGCGATGCCGTCCACGTGGACGGGGTCGAGTGTCATACCCGTCCATTCACGCCAGCACACAAAAGTCCCCCAGTCCCCGTAAGACACTGTTACAGCACCGCAACAACACACGAGGGTCCGATAAGCGCACCATTACAATTCAATTGCTGTCCCGACCGGGTGCATGGCACGCAAATCCTACGCCATTGGTGTCGTCCTTGTCGTCATCCTCGCAGGCGTCGGCGGCATCGTCCACGCGGACACGGATGCACCCGTCGCACAGACCGGGAACACACCTGTCGAACAGCCGACTGACACGCCAGCAGAACCGACAGCGACACCAGATGACGAACCACCCGAAGAGCAGCCGACAGCAGAGCAGACGCCAGCAGAAGAAACGCCAGACGAACAGACGCCAGCAGCACCAGCACCCGGTGACACCGCTGGTGAGAACGCGACAATATCCGTCTCCGCGTCGGCAACGGCGTCGACAGCGCCCGACACGGTACAGATTCGAGCAGCCGTCGTCGCGACCGCCAGTGACGCCGAAACTGCACGGCGACAAGTCGCCGAGAATGTCTCACGGACGCGGACGGCACTCGCCGAGAGTGGTATCACCGACGATCAGTTCCGGACCAGACAGTTCGACATCAGAACGGTTCGCGAGCCACGACCGAACGATAGTCGGCAGACTCGGTATCGAGCCGTCAACGAGTTCGAAATAGAAGTGTCGCCAGACCGAGCTGGTGCAGTTATCGACATCGCCGTCGGAAACGGCACTAACCAGATAAACGGCGTGACGTTCACACTCACCGACGAGACGCGTCGTGACCTCCGAGAGCAGGCGCTCCGTGACGCGATGGCCAACGCACGCGCTGACGCGAACACCGTCGCAGCAGCGAGCAACGTGACGGTCCAGAGTGTGAAATCGGTCTCAACGTCAGAGATGGGGTTCTCTCCCTTCGAGAGTCGATTAGCTGGCGGTGTAGCAGAAGACGCATCGACTGTCATCGAGCCGGGACCAATCGAAGTGTCGGCAACCGTCTCGGTAACCTACCGGGCAGCGTAGCGTCGACGCGTGAATTAGTCTTCGGCGTTTTCTTTGAGCATCCGCTGGAGTGCCTCGGCGATTTCCTCGTAGCTACTCATCGAGAGGCCGTCGGTGGTGATGAGTACGCCCTTCCGGTCGGCGGCAATTCGGAGGAGGTAGCCGTTCTCGAAGGCACGGACCGTGAACTTGTACTGTCCGAGTTCGGAGTTCTGGTAGGCGTTTTGCGTCTCGCGGTAGCCGCGCCACTCGTGGCCGACGAACGTGTTGAGGTCGGCGTCGCGTTCGAGGTCGTCGCGCAGGTAGAGCTGGTCGAAATCCGAGCGTGTAAAGTAGGTGACCGAGCGGAGGCTGTCACCGGTCGCTGTCCTGGCGGTGGTGACGATATTGTTTGCCTGCTCGTCCGACAGGAGTTGCGATTCCATGTTCGCACTGTAACAGCCGGGATACATAACTCCGATGCTCGCGGCCCATGTCTCCCACACGCGAAACGAAAGTGTCTCGGCCCGCCACCGTCTCCCGCCGGTATGGATGTCGGTCTCGTCATCCTCGACGGGTGGGCGCTGAACCCCGACGAGGACGTACGCGATGCTATCGCTGCCGCACAGACACCGAACTTCGACCGACTCTGGCACGACGGTGCCCATACGACGCTCGAAACGCACGGTCGCCGGGTCGGACTGCCCGAAGGACAGATGGGCAACAGCGAAGTCGGCCACCTCAACATCGGTGCCGGCCGCGTCGTCAAACAGGAGTCAGCCCGCGTCAGTGACGCTATCGCACGCTGGAGGGGGGACGCTCCGAATGACGTGGACGACGAAGACCCGCCAATCGACGAGAACGAAGCCATCGATTCGGCGTTCGACTACGCCGAGGAACACGGCGGACGCGTTCACTTCCTTGGTCTCGTCTCGGACGGTGGCGTCCACTCCTACCAGACGCACCTCCACGCCCTCATCGAACTCGCTGCTGGCCGGGGTGTCGACGCAGTCACTCACGCCTTCACCGACGGCCGCGACACCGCTCCCAAGAGCGGGTCGGGCTACCTCGACGAACTGCACTCACACGTCGAAGAGTACGGTACCGGCGACGTGGCGACGGTCAGCGGGCGATACTACGCGATGGACCGCGACGAGAACTGGGAGCGGACCCGGCGCGCGTACGACGCCATCGTGAACCGAACAGCCGACCACACCGCACCCACAGCCGTGGAGGCTGTCGAGGCATCCTACGCCCGTGGCGACACCGACGAGTTCCTCGAACCGACGCTCGTCGAGGGTGGAGCCGCACTCTCCGAGGGGGATGCAGCCATCTTCGTGAACTTCCGCTCGGACCGCGCCCGACAGCTCACCCGGATGCTCGCGGACATCAGGCCGGAAGACTGGGAGTTCGAGACCCGTCCACCGGAGATTCGGCTGGTGACGATGACCCAGTACGACGCCACCTTCGACCTGCCGGTTGCGTTCCCGCCGCGCGTGCCCGAGAACACGCTCGGCGAGGTCCTGGCCGATGCCGGAAAGACACAGCTCCGGCTGGCAGAAACCGAAAAGTACGCTCACGTCACCTACTTCCTCAACGGCGGTCGCGAGGTAGAGTTCGACGGTGAAATCCGGCGAATCGTCGAGAGTCCGGACGTTCCAACCTACGACCTGCAACCGGAGATGAGCGCGCCCGAAGTGACCGACACGGCTATCGAGGTTATCGAGTCAGAAGACCCCGACACGATGGTGCTCAACTACGCCAACCCGGACATGGTCGGCCACACTGGTGACTTCGAGGCCGCCATCGAAGCTGTCGAGGCTGTCGACGAGCAGCTGGGCCGGCTGGTCGAGGCGATGCAGGCGGCGGGAGCACACGTCCTCGTGACTGCCGACCACGGCAACGCCGACGACATGGGCACCGAGGAACAGCCCCAGACCGCACACACGACCAATCCGGTTCCACTCATCTACCTCCCGGCGACGGACACCGACGGAAGCCGGCGTATCCGCGACGGCGGCACCCTCGCCGACATCGCACCGACGATGCTGGCGCTGGCGGATATCGAGAAGCCACCAGAGATGACCGGTCACACGCTGGTCGAGTGAGCCGTGCGCGCCTACCGTGTCGCCTACGACGGCCAACCGTTCTACGGCTTCCAGCGACAGCCAGACGTGACGACCGTCGAGGACACCATTCTCGACGCACTCCGGGCGCTAGACGTGCTCGGAGCCGACGAGGATACGCCCCCGGGGTATGCCGCTGCCGGGCGCACCGACGCCGGTGTCTCCGCACGCGCCCAGACCGTCGCCTTCGACGCTCCCGACTGGCTCACACCTGCGGCGCTGAACAGCGAACTCCCGGCGGACGTACGGGCCTGGGCCAGCACCGACGCACCCGACGAGTTTCACGCCACGCACGACGCGACCAGTCGGACCTACACGTACTACCTGCACGCACCAGACGCGAGCGACGAGCGCGCCCGCGACCCACTCCACCTTCACCCCGGCCAGCACCACTTACACAATCTCACCCCCGACCAGGCCGGC
>JAZKTK010000118.1:0-8191 GCA_036625595.1 Haloarculaceae archaeon
CCGCGGAGGGTCGCGAGACGATGCTCGACACCGTCTCGGCCGTCGCCGACGAGGTGTTTATCCCGCTCACTGTCGGCGGTGGCATCCGTACGCGCGAGGATATCAAAGAGACGCTCCGCGCCGGCGCCGACAAAGTCTCTATCAACACCGGCGCGCTGAAAAATCCCGACCTCATCGAAGAGGGTGCTCGCGCGTTCGGCAATCAGTGTATCGTCATCTCGGTGGACGCCCGCCGGCGATTCGACGAGGAGGGCGAATACTACGCCGACGTCGACGGCGAGTCGTGCTGGTTCGAATGCACGGTAAAAGGTGGCCGCGAGGGGACCGGGACAGACGTGGTCGCGTGGGCCAAAGAGGCCGAAGAGCGTGGGGCTGGCGAGTTGTTCGTCAACTCCATCGACGCCGACGGCACGAAAGATGGCTACGATATCCCGCTGATGAAGGCCGTCTGTGATGCCGTCTCGACGCCGGTCATCGCCTCGTCGGGCTGTGGTGAGCCCGAAGACGCCTACGAGGTGTTCACCGAGGCAAATGCCGACGCCGCACTCGCTGCCTCCATTTTCCACTTCGACGAGTACTCCATCGAAGAGACGAAGCAGTATCTCCACGAGCGCGGGATTCCGGTTCGGCTGTAGGATTCGACACCTGGACGACAATGCCTTTTCCATGTGGCGGTGGAGTGTCGACTAGAGACGCATGGCGACACTGGCCCAGCAGTTAGAGCAGTTCATCAGTCTCGGCATCTTTGTCGTCGGATTTGCACTGGCGACTTTGAGCTGGATTGCGTATCGTCGCGAGCGTGAGAGACGGATGCTCACGGTGACGGCTGCCTACGCGATGTTCAGCATCTACGGTCTCGTGGTCTTTCTCGAATATCTTGTCATCGGGGTACTCGGATACCAGACCGTTGAATTGCTCGAGCACGCGTCGGCAATCCTGATTCTCGCCGGCTTGCTGCTGTTCTTTATCGCCCTTCGCGAGTGACGATGAGTGAGGACATCCCCGACGACCTGGAACTGGAGACGCGCCGGACAATCTACCAGCACATCCACGACACGCCGGGGATTCATTTCCGGGCGCTGTTCGACGAACTCGACGTTGCCAAGGGCACACTCCAGTATCACCTGCATTGGCTCGAGGACGAATCGCTTCTGGACGTTCGTGACAACGGAGAGTACACCCGTTACTATCCGGCAGGGTCGTTCGACGAGAGCGACCGCGCGGTTCTGGACGCGTTACGTCGAACCATCGCCCGGCGAATTCTTGCATATCTCGTCAGTGAGGGACCACTGACCACGACGGAGCTCGGAGACCGACTCGAAAAGTCGTCGTCGACCATCTCCTGGCACCTCTCGAATCTGGTCGACGCTGGCCTCGCAGAGAAAGAGCGTGACGGGCGCGAAGTCTATTATGAGGTGAGCGACGCCGACCGGGTCCAGTACCTCTACACCGTCTACCGAGGGTCGTTCACCGACAGACTTGTCGACCAGCTGTTCGACCTCTTCGAAGCGTACTAATCCCTGGCCGCAGTCACCCCATCGAACGCTATCGCCAGGGCAACGAAAATCCGCGATACCGATCAAACCTGGTCGCCAGAGGGGTCCGGAAACAGGCCGGGGCGGACCTGCGCAAACAGACGCAACAGGAGGACGTAGCCGAGAAAAGCAAGGAACGCAGCACCGAGTGGCGAGACCAACGAGACGATATCGGACCCGACCGCAACCGCGTGGATAGTCGCGAAGGCGAACCCACCGTATGCGAAAGCGTGCACCACAGTCGGTCCCCAGGGCCGGTCGAATCGCTGCGGAGACAGGAATCCGAGCACCGCGACGACTAACACCAGTAACGCACCGAGACCGACGGCGGCGCCCGCGAAGAAATATCCAAGCGAGTATGACGGCTGTGGAGCCTGCCCGGATACGATCAGATAGGTGTCGAGAACGCCCAGCACGCCGTGCGCGAGCGTCACCAGCATCGCAAGCACTGACACTTCGATGTGAATCCGACGAGCCGCGCGGTGGAGGCTGCCAAACCGGTCGGTGTTGTAGAAGATACCGCTCAGAACGGCCAGGTACAGCGCCGGGTATGCCACCAGCGCCGTCGCACGGTCGAGATACCAGATCAGCTCCATCTACGACGCCCCCGTCGTCGCGACGACATCCGGACAGCCGTCACCGTCCTGGTATCCGTTATCGGTTTCCGGTCGTGTCGGACACGTGTCGTTGCCGTCCGGAATGCCATCACCATCGTAGTCGTTTGCCGCCTGCCGTGCCGTGACCTGGGAGTCGATGAGGTCCTGCCGTTGCTGGTCGGTAGCCTGGCGTTCACGAACGTCAGCGAGGGCGAGTACTGACGGAATCGTCGATGCGAGGACGACGAGCGCAACCACCGTCACCACCGTTTCACGCTGTCGCGACATGGTTCTCGAACCCGGCAGTTCGCCTGAAGACTCCATCCGTGACGAGCAGGGCCTCGATACCGGTCCACTCTGTGGCGAGAGTAAGCGCCTCCGCGTAAGGGAGCGCCGACAGCGTCGTCGCGAGCGCGTCTGCAGTCGTACAGTCACGCGCTGCGAGAACCGTCACGAGGTCGTGTCGGCTCCCGACACCGCCGTCGCGGGGGTCATAGATGTGGTCGTGGCCCGCGCGCTCGCGTCGATAGCCGCCTGAAGTCGCCACCGCCCAGTCGGTATCGAGATACGTCAGATGTGAGTCGGTGTTCCAGGGGCTCTCGATGCCGACGACACCGGGTGGTGGCGTCATATCACCACCACCACTTACGAAAGAGATTCGCCCAAATCCGTCCGCAACCGCATTCACTCTGTCGACGATGTACCCCTTGGCTAGCCCGTTGAGGTCGAGTGGTGCGGTCGTCTCGACTGTGCTACCATCGATGGCGACGTTGGCGTAAGGAGTGTCTGTCGACTCCGGTGGACCCTCCGAGTCACCGCGAAGATACTCCTTGAGTGAGTGTTCGAATTGTCCACGGCGAACGTCGAAGACACCGCCGGTCCGGTCGTGAATCTCGAGCGCCCGCTGGACGAGGTTGGCGATGTGTCGGTTATCGACAGCGCCTGTTTGGTTGAGACGCGAGAGGGCGCTGTCCGTCGTGAACGCATCGAGTTGTGCTTCCAGGTCACGGGCTGTCTGTTTGGCGCGTGCGAGTGCCCGGTCTGCGCCCGGTCCACGAACCTCGATGGTAAAGGACGTATCACAGCACTCGAAACTCGTCTCGGCAGTTCCAAGACGGGCAACAACGGCTGCCAGTCGGCTGGTCATCGTCAGTTCCCTCCGTTTTGGGCGACATCGCGACCGCTCTGGTCGGAAGGTTCCAATCGTTCATACTCTTCGTCCTCCTCGTCTTCGTACTCGTCCTGCTCGTCGTCTCCGTCGTCGTATTCCTCGTGTTCCTCGTGCTCCTCGCCCCCGTTAGCAGTAGCGACGGACGGATTGAAATCGTCGTTCGGGGTCGGTGCATCGGAACCGAGGTCAGTGGTGGTCTGGTCACCAGTCACCTGGTCGTTCCCGAACACGCCGGGCACGAGTAAGCCGGCGGCGACGGCTGTCGTCAGTAACGCACCAACGAGTGTCAACTGGGTCAATCGACTGCGTGGAATTGGGAATCGCATCGTCTCTCACTGGCAGTCGTGAGAGGCGTCTAAAGGCAATTCGCGTCCACCCATCGAATCGTCGTCCAGTCCTCGAATGGTCCAGCGAACGGTACATACTTGCGGGATTACCACCTAGCCTGGAGTAATGGACTGGCGGTGTGAATGGTGTGGGAAACCTCACGAGGAGAACGACCCACCGTGCGATAACTGCGGGCACGGTACGTTCGAGGAAGCAGTGGTTCGACGGACTGACCTCGCCGACGACGGCGGGCTGGAATCGACGACGGTCTGGGTCTGTACCGAGTGCGGGCGGACCCACACGAAACACTCGCCGCCGTGTAGTCGGTGTGGGAACCACAAGCTCGTCAAGGAAGAACAGCGCGTCGACGACGACGAACTCTCGGTGCCGAGTTACGTCGACCTGGTGACACCGAGATACGTCCTCGGACTCGTTGTCGTCCTCGCACTCGCGGGCTTGTTCGTCGGCGGTCTCACCGGCGTCATCGACGTACCGGGCTTTGGCAACGAGGTTCCCGACGTGGAGAACGTCCCCGGTGAGGCCGACACCGCGGGCAGCATCGACCTCGCGACTGTCGAATCTGCGTATCTCGGCGCCGTCAACGAGACGCGAGCCAACGCCAGCGACGGCAGCGTCTCACGGGACGAGCGACTCGATGAGGTAGCCGCGTTTACCAATCAGCGCCTGGTTAAAAGCGAGTACGGCGACGGGACGCTTCCGACGAGAGACCGCATCGCCGAACTCGTCGGTGACAGCTGTCAGGGTGGCTTCGTCGTCGAAACGTACACGCTCCAGAGCGGCGACTACGCGTCGGGAGACGCACTCGGTTCAGCTTTCGCCTCTGAACAGTTCGCCAACAGTGAAATTAGCGCTACGTCGACCACGACCGTCGGCGTGGATACCCATACAGCACCCGACGGGACGGTCTTTTTGACGCAAATCGTCTGTTAGGCCGCTGCCTCGAACGCGTCGCGAAAGCCCTGGGACTTCTCGATGACGCGGTCAGCACCGTCTTCGAGTGCGTCGAGCGCGTCGACGTTCGGTTCGGTCTTGACAGTCAGAATCGGTTCGGTCTGCCCACCCGACTGCTCGGGGTTGACGTCGTAGGTTGCGGCGGTGACACCCTCCGTCTCCAGCAGTGCCCCTTTCAGGACGTTCATGAAGGTGTGGTCTTCGCCAGCAATCTCGATAGACAGCATCGTGTCCTCTTTCTCGATGACCCGCAGTTCCATACCCAATTGGTCGGCCGTTCGCGCACCTGAACCTTACGGTCGGACCACGTCAGACCACGGCGTAGACCATCAGAAAGAGGAAGTACAGGAGGACGAGCACGCCAAGTGCTTTCAGCCGGAACCGGCGTATCTCAGCCTGTTCGTTCGCGTAGGCCGCTTCGAATGCCTCGCGCTGGTCGTCGGTGAGCGCGTCGGCGTGTTCGTGGCCCCGGTGGAGTGCGAGCAACTCCTCGTCGGCGAACGGCGCACCGCAGTACTCACAGACGGCAGCATCAGGGGCGTCCACGTAGTCGAGGTCTTCCACGCGCTCGGCCACGCTGTCGACAGTCATGGCGGTGGCACCTCCGGTTGGGCGATAATCCAGAGGCTCGTCATCGTGTAGAAGACCATCACCAGAATGAACGGATACTGGCTGCGGATGGCCTGCAACCGGCCGGGGAAGATAGCGTACGCCGTCCCGTG
This sequence comes from Haloarculaceae archaeon, assembly GCA_036625595.1. Taxonomy (GTDB): domain Archaea; phylum Halobacteriota; class Halobacteria; order Halobacteriales; family Haloarculaceae; genus Salinibaculum. Next base: position 5,324 of record JAZKTK010000118.1, read on the forward strand.
GGCGACCCAGATAGCGAGCAGGTGTCCGAGCAGGATGGTGACCATGCCGACCGTCTCGAACCAGCCCGGCAGGACCAGCAGCGTCACCTCCGCCGGCGGTGACAGCGGCGTGGCGGCCACGGCGAGCAACGCAGGGAGAAGCGAGAGGAAGTAGCCGAGATAGTGCGCAAGATGGTACCCGGCAGCGATAGCTAGCAACGATGGTGCGAACCGTCGGGCGAGCGTCGCCGCCGTCAGGTAGGTGTCGGCAGTTTGCCTGCTCACGCGGGCTGCTCCGTAGAACGCCCCGAGAAAGAGCGCGAAGCCGACCAGGAGCGCGAGCGGATAGAGCGCGACGAGCGGAATGGCGGGTGTCGCCGCGTCGACGATGCCGGCCCAGGCCGGCGTCGCGACGAAGCCGTCGAAGGTCGTCACCCACAGCAGGGCGACGACGAACGCGACTTCGCTGCGGGACGATAACGAGAGGTCACGCAATGCTGCGCCGGGCAGGCGAACAGCAAGGCCTTCCCCGTCGCGCTGGAGTGGAGCGACGTGACCGTAGTGGTCAAAGACGCGGGAGACGGGGTCGGCACGAGCGAACCAGGCGGAGCCGAACACCACGGCTCCGGCGAGCGTGACAGCCGAGTAGGCGGCGATGACGCCGACGAGGACGCTTGGTACGTCGGCGATTGGACTCGCCACCTCTATCCAGACGAGCGCGAGCAGTGCGACCGTGGCGGGCCAGACACCCAACCCCTCGGGGTAGGAGCGGTCGAGCGTCGGAAGCAGTGTGGCGACGGTTCGCCACGGGTTCAAGGCCGGCCAGGCGTTCCCCAGAAGATACGTCGTCATCGTGAATCCGGCCCACCAGCCGACCCAGACGAAGAGCAAACCAAAATTCGCGAGGGATTGCTGTGGCCCGACGAAACCGATAGCCATCGTTATCACGAGGAGGACGACGCCCACGATGCGAACGAGATTAGTGGCCGATCGGAGCGGCGTGCCAGCGTCGAAAAGCGGTCGTGTCCACGTCTCGATATCGCGGACGAGCCGGCGGTCTGTGACGAAACTCGCGAGCAGGAACGAGGCACCGACCGCAGCCCCGCCGGTCGTCAGGACGAGCCACGTCGGGACGGTGACGGTCTGTCGGCCCGCAGAACCGAGACTGCCGCCGTGAGCGAGGACGGGACCCGAAAACGTGAGAAGGCCAACGACGGTGACGAACGCGACGCGCGCGCACCGACGGCAACAGCCTGTCATCGGTGGCGGTTAGGGTGGTAGCGCCGAGTATGTTCCGAAGCGAAACAGGGAAGAGCCGAACACGTCAGGGGTCAGAGCCGGGTGAAGTTGGGAGGGTTTTTGGTAGTCGGCCAGCAACACGGTGATATGAGTCTCGCAAAGGAAGATTCGTCGGACGACCACGGGGGTCACCACCTGCCCGCCGTCGAGGACTGGCCTCGAGGCTTCGGTGAGGCCAGCTGGTGGCCGTTCGTCGCTGCGCTCGGTGCCAGCGGCATCTACGTCGGTATCGCGCTATTCATCCTCGGCAACGGACAGAACGACGTCGTCAGTCCCGTCGCTGGCCCCGTCGCAATCGTCGTCAGTACCGGGGCGTTCCTCCTCGGCCTGTACGGCTGGCTGTATCACGCGTTCATCGTCAACTTCTGGGAGCACGGCACTGAAGGATACGGCTCGGGCACACTGAAACTCGCAATGTTGTGTTTCCTGGGCAGCGAAATCGCCACGTTCGGTGCCGGCTTCGTCTACTTCTTCTTCATCCGAACCGGCGCGTGGGACCCGGTGAACATGCCACACCTGCTATCGAGTCTCATCCTCATCAACACCTCGATACTCATCCTGAGCAGTATCACGCTGCACTTCGCACACACCGCACTGCTGAAGGACAACCGCAAGCGGTTCGTCCGCCTGCTCGGTGTCACGCTCCTGCTCGGTATCATCTTCCTCGCCGGCCAGGCCTACGAGTACTACGAGTTCCTCATCCACGAGGGCTTTAGTCTCGAAACCGGTGCCTTCGGCTCGGCGTTCTACGGTCTGACCGGTCTGCACGGCCTCCACGTCTCGCTGGGTGCCATCCTGATTGCGATTATCTTCTTCCGCGGGCTGTACGGTCACTACTCCTCGGACAAGCACACCTCAGTCAGCACCGTCTCGATGTACTGGCACTTCGTCGACGTCGTCTGGGTGTTCCTCGTCGTCGTGCTCTACGTCGGTGCCGAAATCAGCGTCTGAACGGTCACATCTCCACGTTTCGTTGTCCTCGTATGGAACAGCTCGATATCTCTGAAGGGTTCGACATGCACGACTACCGCCACGGTCTGAAACTGCTCAGCGACGACCGCGAGACAAGACAACTGGCGAACCCCGACGACGAGTTCGCCTGTCCAGCCTGTGGCAAGCCCTTCGAGAAACTGTTCGTCTCCGAGAAGCAGACCAACTCGTTCGGGAATCCCGGAACAGCGTTCTGTCTCGTCCGGACTGACGAGAAACTCCTCCTGTTGACCCACTGAGTTACAGTTCGCTCCGTCGTGCGCGTTCGCGTACGTCGATAGCCTGCTCGCGAATCGCTGCCAGTTCCTCCTCGCTCTTGTTGTCGAGGTGATTGTACACCAGCCCCATCCGGTGGTTCGACCGCAGGCGCTCTTCGTTGCGGTCCAGAAAGTCCCAGTAGAGGGTGTTGAACGGACAGGCACCCTCACCGGTCGTCTTGGTCTTATAATACGGGCACTCACCACAGTAGTCGCTCATCTTGTCGACGTAGTTCGCGGAGGCAGCGTAGGGCTTCGTCGCGAAGAGATTTGCACCGTAGAGTCCCATCTCGACGACGTTCGGCGTCGTCACCCAGTGGAAGGCGTCGACGTAGCCGGCGTG
>JAZKTK010000119.1:0-7917 GCA_036625595.1 Haloarculaceae archaeon
TCGACTATTCACGTCGCTGTCAAATCAAACCCCTTGGATTCGTTGTGTTCTCGAACGTCGAAACGGATTGCTACGTTTCGCCTTCGACGACGATGACTTCACGGTCACTTTCCTCGACGAGCGTTCTCCCGACCCCTCCGAGATGTTCGTCGTGTTCTCCGTGTTCCCCGATGACGATACGATTAGCCCCGATTTCGGCGGCGTACTCCAGGATGAGTTCGGACGGGACCCCGTGGCGAACGTCGCCCTCGACAGTGATGCCGGTTCCCTCTGCCATTTTTGACACCTCTTTGACGCAGTCGTGTCCGTGGTCTTCCGCCTCGATTGTCTCGTACTCTGTCGAACTGAAGGCTGGCTCACTGAGCTTTCGTTCGTCGATGACACAGAGAACGTGGAGAGACGCGCCTTGCTCGGCTGCGAGGTCAACTGCGTGCTGGGCGGCCTTGCGGGCGTATTCGCTACCATCTGTCGCGAGCAGAATGTGGTCGCTCATACCCAGAGATTTTCCGCCAGCAAAAAAGAGTTAGCCATAATTCCTGCACAGTGAAAATCAGCCCACTGGACCGCTCCAGAGTGGACATCGACAGGAGGGACGTGGCTTCCGGACCGAGCTAACTGCATGTCGTTGGCTGCTCGTGCGTCCGTCACATTCCCTGTGTTAGTCACTTCGGCGACTCCCACACACCGATACTCACCAATCTCCTTTTGAGTGGCTGGACGCGATACTACGACTATGGCACTCGACGAACTTGCCCATACGATAGGGAAACTCGGTGCTGGCGAATGGGAACTCCAGATCGAAGATGGGGGAACGGTCGACGTGGTCCTCGACGAGGTGGACGTGAGTGAGGAGCGTGGGTTCCACGCCGAGGGTCGTAACGAAGAGCGTGGAATGCTGTACGAGCTCACGACCGGGAAACAACCGGGCGGACCGGTCCGTCTTCGACGGCGTCCCCTCGATAGTGAAGACTGGGAGGTGGTCGGTGAAGTGGACGAAGCCGTGAAACAGGGGTAAAGTCACCGGAACTGGTTGGAATAGTCGTACGGTTCGACGTGGAGCTTCTCGATGCACGGGAATGACGCCGTTCTTCTAAGGGTGTTCGGCTCCAACATTCACGTGTATGTCAGCTGACCTTCCGACACGAGACGAACTCAGAAAGGGGCTCACCGTGGAAATCGAGCAAGAGAACGGCGACCGACTCGTCGGTGAGGTCGGCGCCGTACTGACCGACGAGCGGACGCATCCCGACGGGATTCTCGTGAAACTCAAATCCGGCGTTCGGGGCCGTGTCAAGCGCATCGGCCCCGACGTCTGATTCTGCGTGTCCGGTCGGTGGCTCCGGCCGCCGACCCGGCAGCACGGAACAGCACAGTTCAGTACTGTCTTGCCTGGATGCCGACGAACGAGCCGTCTCCGTAGCCCGCTTTGACCTGTTCGGGTTCGTCGAGGTCACCGGGCCACTGAAAGATGGTCTGCACGAATTCGAAGTCGGTGAATCCGGCGGCTTCCAGTTCGTCGAGGAGTTCGTCGGTCGAGACGAAGGTCGCCTCTCGGTAGAAGGGGTTGTTCGCTTGCTTTTCCTTGTATATCTGTCCCACGGGACTATCTTCGTCGATGTAGCCCATCACGAGCGTGCCATCAGAGCCGAGGACTCGAGCGGCTTCGGAGAGGGTCTCTGCCACGTCGTCGACGAAACAGATTGTGGTGACCAGCAACGCCGTCTGGAACGCGTTCTCGTCGAAGGGGAGGGACTCGGCGACCCCTCGGACAGTATCGATTCCGCGCTCGCGCGCGAACTCGAGCATCTCACCCGATGGGTCGAGGCCGACATCGATTCCAAGTGGTTCGGCGAACCGCGCACTCCCGACACCGATTTCGAGGCCGTACCCCGCCGGCAAGAGGCGACGAATGGCGTCTAACTCCGACCGGTAGGCACTCTCGTTTTGCTCGAACCACTCGTCGTATCGCTCCGTGTGTTCTTCGAAGGGTGCGGCTTTTGGCATATGTAGCTGTACAGACTACGGCTATACCAGTGTTCGGTCTCTCTGGAGACCTGACTGGCTGATTCGGTGAGACGCCAGCGACCCACGTACCAGCCTGTCTCTTTTTTACAGGCCATCGCGAAGTCACTGTATGACAATCGAAGAAGGTGACCGCGTGAAAGTAGCGTTCACTGCGACGTATCCGGACGGGGAACTCTTCGATACGTCTTCCAGAGAAGTGGCAGTCGACCACGGTCTCGAGATGGACAAGCGATTTCGACCGATTGTCCTCGAAATCGGGGCTGAGCCAGCAATCGAATCGCTCCAGGATGGCTTACTCGGGCTTGCAAACGGAGATACTGCCCAAATCGAGGTTCCACACGAGGACTTTACGTTCACCTACGACCGAAACGAGTTCGAGACGATGGTCGATACTCCCATCGAAGTCGGTCAGGAGGTCCACGCCATGACGGGACTGCTGGGTGACATAGTCGAGGTGACAGACGACTCAGTGACCGTCGACTTCGACCCCGAACGTTCCGGGGAGACGCTGACGTTCGACGTCGAAGTCCTCGATGTCGAGTAGCGCGCGCACGTCGTGTGTCGACCGACTGTCTGTCCTTCAAACAGGCTTTCAGCAGCCGTATTTCACTCGTCGCCATCGGGTTGCCCCAGTTCTTCGGAGATCGCCTCGAATATCGCCTCCTCACGGTCAGCAATCTCACCGATTAGACTCGCGGCCTCCTCGAAGCGAGCGGGATGCGGGTCGTCCGCGACCAGGATATTTTCCAGCTGGTCTGCGACAGTCCCCCATTGCTCACCGACGCGGGCCATTCGGTCAGACAGGTCGTGGGGGAGTTCAGTACGCTGTCCCAACTCTTCGAGCGAATCGGCGTACAGTGTTCGGAGGGCTCCCCCTTCGCCGTGTTCGTCGATGCTTCGATGGGCAGCCGCCACTGGTTGGTCTGGTTCAGGAAGGTCCGGCCACGCACCGAGATAGTCCCCGAACGACCGCAGTGCTGCGAGCCCCTCCGAACCCGGTCCCCGTGCGTCTCGCTTTATGTGGAGCGGCTCGAGCATGTACGTTGCAGCCTGCCGGAGACCGGCAGCAGCCGCATCCGTGCCATCTTTGGTCGTTCTCGCGCGGGTGACAGTGAGGTACTCGTTATCCAATGGAATGACCCCGTCGCTGGCCCAGGCGCTCTGTAGCGTCGCGCGGGACACTTCCTGTCGCGTCTCCATCGCCCCATCAGAGAGTACCACGGTTTCTTCGTCGTAGCCGATCATGACTGCGACGTGGGGCGGTACGTGGTCGGGTTCTTCAGGGAGGTACGTCAACGGCGTCGGGTCGAGAAACATGAAAACGGGGTCATCTTCGTCGACGCGCATCGTCGCGTTGTCCCAGGCAGTCTCGAAGTCATCTCCGCTTCGAAAGGAGTGTGGGACACCGAGTCGTTCGAAAAACGCCCGCTCTAGCCAGGTGGAACTGGCACGGAACGTGACCCACGGTTCTTCGGGATGGTCGTAGAGGACGAACGCCGGACCGCCGCCGATTCCGAAACAGGTCGCTTCGCTGTAGTTCCAGCCGTAGTACTGTGCGACATTCCGAAGCGCACTCGCCCCGCAGTGGCTACCGGATTGGTGGTCGTACCCTTCGACGAGTTCCATACCACACCTACGTGCAGCGATAAAATAATTCCCTTACCCCAACACAATCCAACGAAGACGCTGTCGAATACCTTCACCGAATCTCTTCGAGAGCCACGAACGACTCCTCGCGGGCCAGAACCCACTCCGCGAGCAACGCTCGTTCACTCTCTGGCAACGGTGAAATCGTACACGTCTTCCCGCCGTCTGCTCGTTCCGTAACAGTGGCTACGAACACATCGCGTTCGACCGAATCTGAGGGTGTGGTGCCCATACTGTTTACCCCGTGTCTGTCGCGGTGGATTTGAACGGTCGCATTCGACTCGCGGTACAGCATTTCCGACTGTATACTCCAGAGAGGCGTGTCCCGTCGGCAAACTTACGACCCATACCGGAATTCGGACCGAGCACCATGGTCGTCTCGTTCAGTCTTCCCCTTCGAGCAACCAACCAAAGCGTTTCTCCCAGAACTCCTCACTCCGTGGCTTCTTGCTCTTTTTGTGCGTCTTTTTGTCTCGAATCCGGCGTTCCAGGGTATCACGGGCTTCGTTGAGCGCGTGGCTCGCACCGTACCCCTCTCCGGAGGCGATGTACAGTCCCCTGTCGGTGTGTAGACGAATGCGGGCGAGCAGGAGCGGCGTACCGCGGCGTTTCTCATCGTGCTCGTGGAGATGGACCTTCGCGTCGAGGACGTTCATCCCGTGGTCTCTGTCGTCGAATTTCTCGACCATCGCGACGATGTCCTCGTAGCTCATGTCGTCAATCAGGTCGGTACCGTAGACCTGGACCGCTCGATTGCCGCCGGCTTCCCAGGTGAGCGAGTCGAGAACGTCGGTCTTCGTGATGATACCGTAGGGGCTACCGTTCTCCGTGACCACCAGCGACGATGCGTCGACTGCAAACATCTCTTCGACGGCTGCTTCGAGTGTCTCGTCCGGACGAATCGTCCGAACCGGCGATGCCATCACGTCACGGACCGGGAGGTCCAATACGCGTTCGATTTCCCCTTCTCTCGCACCGAAGCCACCGCGCGTCCGCCCTGCGCTGTCAGAGAGGTTGCCGCCAAAGGCATCCTGCCCACCCCCCTCGCCACCCTGACTCTGGTCTGCGTCCCGTACTGTGAGATCAGTCACGTCGTAGAGACTGAGAATGCCGAGCGCGGTGTCGTTTTCGACGACCGGAAGGTGAGTAATCCGATTCTCACGGAAGACGTGGAGCGCCTCGCCGAACGTCGAGTCCGGGTCGGCCGTGACGAGGTCAGTGCTCGCGGCTTCGGAAACGGTGGCTGCGTCGAGAAACGACTGGACGGCTTCGAGAATCCCGTCGACAGTGACGACACCGCTCAGCGTGTTGCCGTCGAACACCGGGAGGAGGTGCGAATCGCTGTCGATCATGAGCCGGGCAACCTTGCGGATATCCTCGTCGGGTGAGAGTCGAGGGACGTGCCAGACCAGTCTCCGGAGCTTTTCGTTTGGCTGGTGGTGTGAGGTTGCGAGTTGCCGCCTCGTGACGACTCCCTCGAACTCGTCACCATATACGACGACACCTTTGACTGTCCGATCTTCGAAGATACCGACGAGTTTCGAGACAGTTGCTTCCGGTTCTAATTCCACGTAGTTTTCTGAGACGATATTAGCGATGTTCATGGTTCTGAGTATCCGTTCGTGCTGGCTGTTCGTTCTCCCGTCTCGGTGCTTGACCACCGACATGTGCTGTTTCGTTGTTGCGTCTGAAGTAGTCGCCGGTCACCCCTCTTCGAGGTACGCCATCGCCTCTTCGTCAGAAACCTGTTCGAAGCGGTCGTAGAACTGCCCGACCCCTCTGAAACTGCTCGGTGTCTCGAGACAGACGACTTCGTCGGCCATCTCTTCGAGTTCGTCGATACTGTCGGGTGGTCCGACCGGGACCGCCAACACGATACGTTCGGCATCGGTCTTTCCAAGCATCTTGAGACACGCCCTGGCCGTCGACCCCGTCGCTACGCCATCGTCGACGACCGCGACGGTCTTTCCAGCCAGGTCTGGCTCCGACCGGTCACGTCGATAGCGGTCGGCCTTCTGGCGTGCATTCGCTGCCTCTTTTTTTCGCTCGTTTTCGAAATATTCCTCGTTGGAGCCCGTCCCCCGGAACGCCTCTTCGTTCCGCCAGACTGTCCCGTCGCTGGCGACAGCGCCGATAGCGTACTCCGGGTTACCGGGTGCGCCGATTTTCGACGCAACGACAATATCGAGTGGCACGTCGAGCGCATCGGCCACGGCCCGACCCAGCGGAAGCCCACCTCTGGGAATAGCGAGTACGATATCCACGTCGAGGTCACGCTCTCGAAGGGCGTCACCGAGCTGTTCGCCCGCTTGGGTACGGTCTGTGAACCGGTGAGAGTCAGACATGAGCCTTCGTTCGAAGTTGGTCTCCCTGGTTCCTGTAACGCTCGGACGTTCTCACGAATCTGGAATTACCGTATGGTTAATTGACATTACAGCCCTTACTTCCATCATGACACAGACGACGGAGAACCCAATCCGGATTCCGGTCGACGACGTCGAACTCGAGGGGATGCTCGATATCCCAGCCGACGCATCGGGACTGGTCGTTTTCGCTCACGGGAGCGGCTCCAGTCGGAAGAGTCCGCGAAACAACTTCGTCGCAGAGGTCATTCGCGACCGGGGTCTCGGAACGCTGTTGTTTGATTTGCTCACTGAATCAGAAGACCAGGTCCGTGAGAATCGCTTCGATATTCCCCTGCTAGCGGACCGGCTCGTTGCCGTTACGGAGTGGCTGTGGAATCGGGATGACACGCGTGACCTGAACGTGGGTTATTTCGGTTCCAGCACGGGCGCTGCCGCCGCACTCAGGGGAGCGGCCCAGCTGGACGACAGGGTCGATGCGGTAGTGTCACGCGGTGGCCGCGTCGACATGGCCGCGGAAGTACTCGAAGACATTCGCGTCCCGACGCTATTTATCGTCGGCGGCGCTGACACCGAAGTGCTCGAACTCAACCGAGAGGCCTACGAGAAACTCTCCTGTGAGAAGGAGCTACACGTCGTCGAGGGAGCGGGACACCTCTTCGAGAGGGAGGAAGAACTCGAAGAAGTCGCGGATGTGGCAGCCGACTGGTTCGCAGAGTCGCTACAGTGAATCGCTGTCCGGGTTTGACTGCATCTGTCGAATACAAGGCCGCATCTCGCAGATCTAATGAGAGATGATGAGGTTCTGTCTTGCTGAATATCTCTGTTGTTTCGCTCACCGACTCATTGAATGGTAGCTTATTGTCCGGAACCGGTATTCGCGGCGACAATGCCTCCGATAGCGCCGAAGACGGCAGGGTACACGATCCCACCCAGAAGAATCGCTGGCAGGAGTTCTGGTTGGCCACTGAAACTGGAGCCGAGCGCTTCCGCCGAGACGCGAAACAGCACCGCGCCAATAACCGACAGCATCAGATACGGCGGGAGTACGAACACGCCGGCGACCGCGCCGTCAGTCGTCTCGGTGACGCCTCGCGATCGGCCGACAGCTAACCCAGAACCGATCAGCAGCGCGACCGGAATCAGGTACAGAAGCGGCGTGAACCCGTCGCCGCCGATGAACGACACCACGGTCGACCCACCGAACCCAAGGAAGTTAGCCTCGATGACAGTTTCGACGAAGTGGCTGTTGAAAAACACCCATCCGACAAAGTCGATGCCGCTGCCACCGTCGCCGACAGTGTCAGAGATCTCGCCCAGTTCGGTGTCTTCGATGCGAGCGAGAACGACTACGGCCGTGAGTAGGTAGCCAGCAATCCAGGCGGCGCCGCCAGCGATAGCACCATTTATCAGCGGAAGGTCGCCGGAGTTGAGTGATGAGGAGATAGTTACAAAATTCGCGCATACTAAAAGAGGTTTTCGGCACCCGGCCCTACCGCGGCGTCGCTTGGGCATCTATGTCACAGCTTCCGGATTGTGTCTCAGGTTCGGTCCCGCATTCAAGCCAACTCCCGCCTCACCTATCGCGAAAATCTAAAGAAGAGCGCAGTGGGCCGTCTTTCCAAAAAACGGTTCATCCGATAAGCACCAGTTTCGGTCGGTGGCTACTATCGTTCGACGCGGAGTCGATCTCCCCGCACGCCCTTGTCAGCGGTACCCAGTTCCTCGATCTCGAACGGACGCGCCTCGTCTCGACACTGCTCGTAGACGGTTTCTGCCCATTCGCGGGCTTCAGGGGACGCCGTGTCGATCACGGCTTCGAGTTGCGCAGATTCCGAATCGTGGCCACAGATGCCGATACACTCATCCATGATATTGAGTC
>JAZKTK010000120.1:0-7840 GCA_036625595.1 Haloarculaceae archaeon
CCCAGACGAACGACAGCACCGGTTTGGTCGGTTTCGGATTCGGCAACAGCGAGTGACAGATCCGTACTGAGAGTGGAGTCAGAAGGTTCTTTATGCTCGTTCGACTGCCTACACGTAATGGCTGTACTCTGGCTGGAAGACGTCCGGAGCGACGACCTGGCGACCGTCGGTGGGAAAGCAGCGTCACTCGGGGAGATGACGTCTGCGAACCTGCCGGTTCCGCCCGCCTTCATCGTCACAGCAGACACGTACCGTTCGTTCCTCGAAGACACCGGCATCGACGAGGAGTTGTTCGATATCGTCAACGTCGACTCCGACGACTCGAAGGCGCTCGCCGAAGCCGCCGAAGATGCCCAGCAGCTGATCCGGGAGACCGAGATTCCCGACAAACAGCGCGAGGGCATTCTGGAAGCGTACGACCGCATCGGCGAGGACGCCGCCGTTGCTGTCCGCTCTTCGGCCACGGCCGAGGACCTACCCGACGCCTCCTTTGCCGGCCAACAGGAGACGTTTCTCAACATCACCCGCGAGGACCTGCTGGACAAAGTTCGGGAGTGCTGGGCCTCGCTCTTCACACAACGGGCTATCTACTACCGACAGGAGCAGGGCTTCGACGACACGACCGTCGACATCGCTGTCGTCGTCCAAGAGATGGTCGACGCCGACAAGTCCGGCGTGATGTTCACCAGCCACCCCTCGACGGGTGCGCCGGTCGTCACTATCGAGGCCGCGTGGGGTCTCGGCGAAGCCGTCGTCTCCGGTGCCGTGACGCCGGACAACTACGTCATCGACCGCGCGACCGGCGAAATCAACGAGGAGACCGTCGCCGACAAGAAAGTGATGCACGTCCGGGACAGCGACACCGGAAAGACCGTCGAGAAGCCGGTTCCAGACGAGAAACGCGGCCAGCGCGTCCTCTCGGAGGACGACCTCGATTCGCTGCTCGCTCTCGGTGAGGAGATCGAGGAGTACTACGGCGAGCCACAGGACGTGGAGTGGGCGATTCACGACGGTGAGGTATACATCCTCCAGTCTCGACCCATCACGACCATCAGCGACGGCGCGACCGAGGGCAGCGTCGCCGACGGTGGAGACGGCGTTTCGACAGAGAGTGAAACGAACGGGGCCGGCGGAGACAACGAAGTCATCCTCTCGGGACTCGGTGCCAGCCCCGGCCGGGCGTCGGGCACCGTCAGCATCGTCCGCAAACTCGACCAGCTAGACAAGGTCAGCGAGGGCGACATCATCGTCGCCGAAATGACTACCCCCGATATGGTCCCGGCGATGAAACGCGCGTCGGGCATCATCACCGACGAAGGCGGGATGACCTCCCACGCGGCCATCGTCTCGCGCGAACTCGGCGTTCCCGCTGTCGTGGGCGCGGAACACGCCAGCGAGCAACTCGACGACGGTCAGATCGTTACCATCGACGGCGAGAAAGGGACCATCGAGTCCGGTGCCGAGGATACCGAACAGCACGACGCCGTCGAGGAGGTTCGACCGGATACCCCGGTCAAACCGATGACGGCGACCGAAGTGAAGGTCAACGTCTCGATTCCCGACGCCGCAGAGCGTGCCGCCGCAACCGGTGCCGACGGCGTCGGCCTGCTTCGTATCGAGCACATGATTCTCTCGCTGGGCAAGACGCCCGAGCGATACATCGACGACCACAGCGTCGATGCCTACGTCGAAGAGATCGTCGACGGCGTGCGCGGCGTCGCCGAGGAGTTCTACCCGCGCCCGGTCCGCGTGCGCACGCTCGACGCCCCAACCGACGAGTTCCGGCAACTGGAGGGTGGCGACGACGAACCTATCGAACACAACCCGATGTTGGGCTATCGGGGCATCCGTCGGAGCCTCGACCGGACGGACATCTTCCAGTACGAACTGCGGGCGTTCCGGAAACTGTTCGACATGGGCTACGACAACGTCGAAATTATGTTCCCGCTGATGAACGATGCCGAGGACGTCCGGCAGGCCAAAGCCCAACTGGAACAGGCAGGTATCGACACGACCAAGCGCAAATGGGGCGTGATGATAGAAACGCCCGCCGCAGCGCTGACCGTCGACGAGATGGCCGAGGCCGGCATCGACTTTGCCTCCTTCGGGACCAACGACCTCACCCAGTACACGCTGGCGGTCGACCGAAACAACGAGCAGGTCGCCGGCCGCTACGACGAACTCCACCCCGCGGTGCTGGAACTCATCAGCGAGGTCATCCAGACCTGCCGCGAGCACGACGTGGACACGAGTATCTGTGGACAGGCCGGCTCGAAACCGCAGATGGTCAACCACCTCGTCAACGAAGGTGTCACCTCGATCTCGGCGAACATCGACGCCGTCCGTGACGTGCAACACGAAGTCAAACGAACCGAGCAGAAACTGCTGCTCGACTCCGTCCGGTAATCCGCGCGCCCTGATACACAAGAGGACGCGACGACTGGACGAATCGGACACGATTCTTTACAGCCAGACAACTAGTCGGCGTGGTAACGACTCACATCGTCAGTCCGAGCGTAACTCCTAAGCGGGTTGGTGGCAAGTATTGGGTATGCAGCAGGCCCAGCAGGCCACCCCGCAGGATTTCGACCGTGTGCTCTCGTCGATGTGTACGGAGCCACATCCCGCGGCTCGGCAGGCTGCCGAACGATTTCTCGCAACGAATCCCGGCGATCCCGGCACCTACGAAACGGTCGCCGAACTCGAACGTGACGCCATCGACATGCTGGGGACCGTCGCCGGGCTCGACGACCCCGCCGGCTACGTCACCAGCGGCGGCACCGAAGCCAATATCCAGGCGATTCGCATCGCGCGCAACTGGGGCGACACCGACGACCCGAACGTCGTCGCGCCCGAGAGTGCACACTTCAGCTTCCAGAAAGCCGCCGAACTGCTGGGCGTCGAACTGCGAACGGCTCCGACGGCGGGCCACCGCGCGAACCTCGATGCCGTTTCCGAACTGGTCGACGCAGACACTGTCTGTGTCGTCGGCGTCGCCGGCTCGACAGAGTACGGGTACGTCGACCCGATTCCGGCCCTCGCGGACATCGCCGAGGGCGCCGGCGCGCTCTGTCACGTCGACGCCGCGTGGGGTGGCTTCTACTTGCCCTTTACCGACCACGAGTGGGCCTTCGACGACGCCGCCATCGACACGCTGACTATCGACCCCCACAAGGTCGGCCGGGCGGCCGTCCCCGCCGGTGGACTGCTCGCACGTGCCCCGGAACTCCTCGACGAGCTGGCTATCGACACGCCGTACCTCGAATCGACCGCACAGGTCACGCTCACGGGAACGCGCTCGGGGGCGGGCGTCGCCAGCGCCGTCGCCGCGATGGACGCCCTCTGGCCGAAGGGGTATCAGGAAACCTACGAGCGGGCGATGGACAACGCCGAGTGGCTGGCCGAATCGCTGACCCACCGCGGCCACGAGGTCGTTGGACCGGAGCTGCCGCTGGTCGCGGCGGACCTCTCGGTGCCGATGACCGACGAACTCCGCGACCGCGGCTGGCGCGTCTCCAAGACAGGTTCGGGCGAGATGCGCGTCGTCTGTATGCCCCACGTCACCCGGTCGATGCTGCGGTCGTTCGTCGCCGACCTGGACTGGTACTGACCGCGAACGAAGTGAGCGGTCAGCCTTTTCGCCCACGTTTTTCAACGAGTGGTGGCGACCCTAGGGAGCCACCCGAGGAGAAAAAGGTGGTTTCGTATGCCCCACGTCACCCGGTCGATGCTGCGGTCGTTCGTCGCCGACCTGGACTGGTACTGACCGCGAACGAAGTGAGCGGTCAGCCTTTTCGCCCACGTTTTTCAACGAGTGGTGGCGACCCTAGGGAGCCACCCAAGACGAAAGCAAACTTGTGCAATATAATTGAGCGGCCGATTCACGTCGCCGCTGGCGGAATACATGGGCATTTGGAGAAGTCGTCGTCGCTGGTGACGATGAGACGGCCCTCTTGGACGGCGTACAGGCGAATCGTGGTGTCGTCGACGCCTTCGCCCAACTCGCTCACGTCGACGACACGCTCTACGTCGTGGCCTGCTTTGTCGAGTTTGTCAGCCAGCGGAGCCGCGATGTTCTCGTCAAGAAGAAACGACACCTGCATGCCTACGATTCCGGCAGGTCCTCGGGGCCGGTAATGATTCTCGGGTCTTCTTCTGCGGCTTCGTGAAGCTCTCGACGGTGTTCTTCGACCGCCCGCATCTCTTCAGGGTGGTCGTGATAGTACGCCAGTGCGTGGTAGACGTCCGAGGCGGTGAGGTCAAAGCGGTCCGCAACCGTCTGCGCGTCAAGGCCGCGCTCTTCGACCAGCGCGCGGATGTGGCTCACGGTGATTCGCCGGTTCCGAATATGGGGCTCGTCGTGGATCTCCGACTCGTCACCTGAGACGACGGTGTTCATCTGCTTCGACATAGTGTATAATATCAGTGCGGTGACCTTCAGTCTTTGCCGGTACAGAAGCAGTTGCGGGTGCTTTGTAGGGGACAGAGTACCTCTTTCCCGGTCGGGTTTCCTCGCTCACTTCGTTCGCTACGAGAACCGCGTGGCGGCGTCGCCGCCACGGCATATGGTTGCGGGACGACGACCCGCAACCTGCTCCCGGCAAAAGTCTACGGTAAAAAGGCTGAACCTGGCCTTTGGCCTCACGCGGATGATTGTACTCACTCCGCACGCTTACTGAACGGATAATTCGACGTGAAACGCACGAAAGAAGCGCGACCCACATCAGAACGGAGGTCAGGAAGTCGGGGCCGTCGTGGTCTGACCGCGGCCGACGGACCACTCTAACAGACAGTATCTATAAACTGTCGGCAGGAGTAGACTTACGCATGTCCCAGCGCCAGCGAACGCTCTCCAGTCAACTCCTTTTGGGGGCTCTCATCGTCCTCGTCGGTATCGTCCTCCTGGCAGATACGACCGGCCTGTTCGAGACGGCCTTCCTGTTCGATTACATCCCTTCACTGTTCGTCCTGCTTGGCATCTACGCGCTCGTTCGGAGCGGGTTTCGCAATATCTTCGGTCCTTTCGTCATCATCACACTCGCCGCCGTCTGGCAGTTGACGACGCTGGACATCATCGAAGGCGCGGACCTGATCGATTTCTGGCCGATTTTCATCATTCTCTTTGGGCTCTCGCTCGTTTTGAGTCAGTTTCGCTCGCCCCCGGCGAAGACGGGCTCTTCGCACGTCACCGGGTTCGGTATCTTCGGGGGCAGCGAGAAACGCGTCACGACGTCGAAGTTCACCGGCGCAAATCTCACCGCGATATTCGGCGGTGCGGAAATCGACTTGCGAGAGGCCGAGATTGCACAGCCGCCGGCTCACGTCAGCGCAATCGCGCTGTTTGGTGGTGTCGAGGTAACCGTCCCAGACGAGTGGAACGTAGATATCGACGTGCTCCCGATTTTCGGCGGGGCAAGCGACGAGCGGACGCGCACCGAACGGACACACGAGGAAGTCGACCTCGTGGTGACTGGATTCGCGGCGTTCGGTGGCGTCGAAGTCAACGACTGAAACCGCCCTGTTTTTGGCCCGTGGTGCCGGAGAGAGGAGCATGAGTCACGACCGACTGCCGACAGACAATCCGGCGGTGGTCACCTGCGGGTTGCCCTACGCCAACGGCGACCTGCACGTGGGCCACCTGCGGACGTACGTCATCGGCGACACGTACACCCGGGCACTCGACCGCGTCGGCCAGCAGACAGCCTTCGTCTGCGGGTCGGACATGCACGGCACGCCCGTCGCAGTCAACGCCGCCGAAGCGGGCGTCTCGCCCGAGGAGTTCGCGCTCGACTACCACGAGACCTACGCCGAGACGTTCCCGAAATTCAACGTCGAGTTCGACAACTACGGCCACACCCACGACGAGACGAACACCGAGATGACCCAGGACTTCGTCTCGACGTGGGACGAGGAAGGGTACGTCTTCGAAAAGGAAATTCAGGTCGCCTGGGACAGCGAGGAAGACCAGCCCCTCCCCGACCGCTACGTCGAGGGGACCTGCCCCTACTGTGGCGAGCAGGCCCGTGGTGACGAGTGCGACGAAGGTTGCCAGCGCCACCTCGAACCCGGTGAAATCGAGAATCCCGTCTCGACGCTCACCGGAAATCCGGCCGAATACCGCACGCGCGAGCACAAATTCCTGCGCCTGTCGGACTTTCAGGAGTACCTCCAGGCCTTCATCGACCGATTAGAGGGCACCGAGAACGCCCGCAACCAGCCCCGCGAGTGGATAGAAGGGGAACTCCAGGACCTCTGTATCACGCGGGATATGGACTGGGGTATCGACTACCCCGGACTGGAGGATGGGGAAAGCGTTGCTCCGGAGGAGCAACGAAACGGAGGCGGTGAAACCGCCGAAGACGACCTCGTCCTCTACGTCTGGGTCGACGCCCCAATCGAGTACGTCTCTTCGACGAAACAGTACTCCGAGCGGGTCGGTCCCGAGGAGTACGACTGGGAAGAGGTCTGGACACCCGACGGCGAGCGGCGTCCCGGCACCGAGTGGGACGACGCGTGGACCGAAGACGCGGGCGAAGTCGTCCACGTCATCGGGCGGGATATTATCCAGCACCACACCGTCTTCTGGCCGAGCATGCTCCGGGGCGCAGGCTTTACCGAGCCGCGCGCGGTGCTTGCGACCGGGTTCGTCGGTATCGACGGGAAAGCGCTCTCCACGTCGCGAAATCGTGCGGTGTGGGCCGACGAGTATCTCGACACCGACTTCCACCCCGACCTCTTCCGGTACTACATCACGACCGGGTCGGGCATCGAGAAGGACGTAGACTTCTCGTGGGACCGCTTCCAGGAGCGCGTCAACGGCGAACTCGTTGGCAACCTCGGGAACTTCTGCTATCGGGCGATGCTGTTTGCACACCGCAACTACGACGGGACGCCGGATACAGCGGTCAGCGACGAGGCTCGCGAGCGCATCACCGACGCCATCAGTGACTTCGAAGACGCCGTCGCCGAGTACACCCTCCGCGACGTGTCGGACGTGGCCGTCGACCTCGCTGATTTCGGCAACGGCTACATTCAGCGTCACGAGCCGTGGAATCTTGTCGACGACGACCCTGAACAGGCCGCACAGGTCATCCGGGACTGCGTCCAGTTGACGAAAGCGTGTGCCGTCCTCATGCAGCCGGTTATGCCCGAGAAAGCCGCTGCGCTGTGGGACCAGCTCGGAGAGTCAGGCACCGTCGCGGACGCCGAACTGAGCGACGCACTCGACGCCCCGCCCGCCGAGTTCGACGCGCCCGAGGAACTCTTTACCGAAATCGAAGACGAGGAAGTCGAGGACCTGAACGAGACGCTTCGTGAGCGCGTGGCCGCAGCCAGCGACAGCGAGGACGCAGGGAGCGACGCGACCGAGTCCTCGGAAACAACGAGCGGCGAAGCCGCGAGTCGCGATGAGAGTGGAGAGGCCGATACCGCAGACCTCGAACCGCTCGCGGACGAACGCATCTCCTTCGATGAGTTTCAGGAACTCGACATCCGCGTCGGCGAGATTACGGCCGCCGAGGAAATCGAGGACTCGGACAATCTGATGCGCCTGGAGGTCGATATCGGCATCGAACAGCGCCAGGTCGTCGCAGGTATCAAGGGACTGCACGACGCTGCTGACCTGCCTGGAACGCGGTGTGTCCTGCTGGCGAATATGGAGCAGGCCGAACTGTTCGGCTACGAATCCAACGGGATGTTGCTGGCGGCCGGGGAGGACGCAGATATCCTAACCACCCACGGCGACAGCGGCCCGGGAACGAAAGTCCGGTAACCACGACCGGTCAGCCTTTTGCACGTGGACCGCCAAGAGAGAGGTATGGCAACCGACTCCGACGACGAG
>JAZKTK010000018.1:0-32718 GCA_036625595.1 Haloarculaceae archaeon
TCTTCGATTCTCGAACGACTCCTTGAGGGTGGGGCCTCCGCCTCGAATTAGGTGAACGGCCCATCAGTTCGGCACCAGAACAACCGCACTCTTTTGTCGTGGTGAACCACAGTAGAGCGGCCAGTCCAGAACAGTCCGCAGACGATAAAACGCGCTCGCCGACCGCGACGCTACTCCGCTACCTCGCTGACGCCCGTCAGTGACTCTGAGAGTGCCGTGATGTCGGCCAGGGCAGTCTGGAGCTGGGCGACACCGTCTTTCCGAGTGCGGTCCGGGTTCGCCAGCACACGGACGACCTGCGTTCCCAGCGGGACGAACTCGAGACCGAACTTTGTCGCAGTCGCCTCAAGACCGATGCCGACGTCCGCCTCACCAGCAGCGACCTTCCGAGCAGGAGCCTCGTAACCGGCAGCGGCCACCGTGTACCCATCAATCGCTTCGGTGAGTTCCTCGCGAGTCGTTCCCCGTTCCGCGGCCAGTTCGGTCACCGCGTCGTCCAGGCTCTGTCGAAGGCCCATATCCGACCCCAAGTTGACGAACTGGCAGTCGGTATCGATGAGAGCCGACAGACTGTCGATAGCGGCGTCCTCGTCGGGAACGGCGAGCCCCCAGGTGCGCTGCCACGCGCCCAACAGTTCCATCTCGGTCGGTTCGTCGATGGGGCCTGCAGTAACGGCAACGTCCGAGACACCGTCTGCGAGACGACGGAGGCTCTGGCTGGTCCCGAGCGGGAGATACCGCGGCCGGTCGAGTTGGTCGAGCAACCGCGAGAGGAGTGGGTCCTCCTCGCCAGCACCGAGAACGCTCGGTGGCCGAACGGCGGGCGAGAACAACTGGACCTCTACTTCCTCGCCGGTGTCGAGGTAGTTTTTGGTTGCAGGGACTGTCAAGATGCCGTCCGCTCTGACAAGACTCGTCGTGGCACCACTTCCCTTATCCACCGGATATACCAGTGTGTCACCGTCGCCGTCTTCGACGAGCCCGACCGGCATGAGCCGCCGTCGACCCCCGTCGTACCGTTCGCGGACCGCCATCTTGCCAGTCACAGTCTCGGTATGTGGGTGGTCGAACCCAGCCGCGTTACGGATTGCCGGAGCGACGAACGTCCGGAAAATAGTCAGCGCCGACACTGGATAACCAGGCAAACCGATGTACGCCGAACCGCCGAATTCACCGACAAGCATCGGTTTACCTGGTTTTAATGCCACACCGTGGAGATGGAGCGTTCCGTGGGTTTCGATGATGCTGTAGATGACGTCGACTGCGCTAGCGCTCGTCGACCCTGACGAGATGACGAGGTCACACTCCTGGGCTGCCTGCTGGAGTTGGCGTCGCATCTCGTCGAAGTCGTCACCACTGTGAGGGTACAGCGTCGGTGTCCCACCGGCTGCCTCGATACTGGACGCCAGCGTGTAACTGTTGACGTCGTAAATCTGACCGGCGTCGCTGTCGAGGTCTCCACCCGGCCGAACGAGTTCGTCCCCGGTCGAGATGATTCCGACCGTGGGTCGTTCCCGTACCAGTACTGACTCGACACCGAGCGCCGACAAGAGACCGATTTCGCGGCTGGTGATGCGGGTCCCTGGTCCGAGCGCTCTCGCGCCGGCAGCGATGTCGTCTCCCGCCGGCATGATGTTGTCACCCGGTGCGACAGCGGTGCGGATAGCTACCGTCCCATCGCGCTCTGTCGTCCGCTCGACCATAACGACGGCGTCGGCACCAGGTGGCACGACTGCCCCAGTCGATATTTCGGCGGCGGTGCCCGACTCGACGGTGACATCGGGCTCTTCGCCAGCGTGAACGGCACCCGCTATGTCGAGTATCACGGGGTCGGCCTCGTCTGCACCGAACGTGTCCGTCGCAGAGACTGCATACCCGTCCATGCTCGCCCTGTCAAAGCCTGGAACGTCGAGTGACGCGTCGATGCGCGTTGCGAGGACGCGACCGTGAGCATCTTCGAGTGGAACGGACTCTTCACCAGTCTCGATGTCGAGACCGGCGATAGTGTCGTGAGCCTCCTCCGGCGAGGCGAGGTCGTGGAACTCGCGGCGGTCGCTCACTGTCGCCCCTCCGTGGTTCCAGACGGATATCCCCGTTCGCTTCGTTCGACGTCTGCCGGTTCTGGGTGCATAGGAATACGTGCGCCCGGGGCGGCAAAAATCCATCCCCACAGGTGGTCGACGGCGTGCCTGGGCTGGCGTCACCGCCGGCTAAACTCGCGACAGGGAGAACGACGCTGCCTCGACAACTCGGTTCTCTCGGCAATACTATCATGTTCCTGTACAAATATGATATTTGATAGTTAAAGGATTTACTGAGTCGAGAAAGTGCGACCCAGGTAGAGAGAGCCGACCAGCAGCCAGTCGATAACGCCACTCGACATTGGGTTGCGACTGGAACAAACAAGATGTGTAGTGTCGTCCGTTGGGAGCGTCGGCTGACTTTTTTCAGGCTTTTCAGCAGGGTTATTTGCCCTGCGTTTCAGGGCAGTCACTCCACCCGACCGGGATGGCTCGTGCTGCTGTGGCTTTGAACGACGCAACGACAGAATCGCCAGTACTGAGCGCGAGTCGGTCGAAGCTCTCGCCTGTGAGAAGCGCAATCAGACGATTGTCAGGTCCGATATCGACAGTTACCTCGCCGATAGTCTCCCCGGGGTCGATATCCACGACTGTTCCCTCGAACCGGTTTCGAACACTCGTCGCATCGCCCGCTGGCGCCTCCGGAGGCGTCTGGAGTGTGACGGCGTCCGACCGCACGCTCACCTGTACGCGTAGAACATCAGAGAGTGAATGTGTAGAGAGGTCAACGAACCGGGCACGTATCTTGCCGGCCTCCGTCTGGACCACACACAACTCATCGTCCCGTTCAGTTACCGTACCGTAGATGATAGACTCCTCGGCTGTCGCCGTAGCGACGAGGGTTGCACGGAGCCGTTCGAAGTCGACGATGAGGTCTCGCGCCACCTGTGTCAGCGTGCTTCCACCGCCGGTTGCGCCGCCCCGTTCGCGTTCGACCAGCGGTCCGAAAGCTTCCTCTAGCGTTTCGATGCGGTTCAGTGCCCGCGCACGCGACCGGCCGAGCGTTTCGCTCGCCCCGCTGACAGACCCCTCGTCTGCAACGGCCCGCAGAAGCGCAGCGTCCGCCCCTCTAAAGGCAACCTCCCCAGCCCGCAGCTGAGCGTCGACACTGGCTTTCATACCTCTATACCCGAGGCCACTACTGAAAAGTGTCGTGACGGGTTCGGTAAATTGTCATTGTTCATATGTTGTAGAGGCAAGCCGTTCGACTACCTGGATATGTCATTGGGATCATCACTCAGTAGACGAGTTCTCCAGAGACGAATTTCCGTGTTCTATCGTCGGTCGGGTTCTCGAATATCTCTGCGGTCGCGTCGATCTCGACGAGTGACTCGCCGAGCAGTACTGCGGTCCGGTCGGCAATGCGCCGTGCCTGGTGCATGTCGTGGGTCGCGACGAGCACACCGATACCGCGATTTCGAGCCTTGATGACAGCGTCTTCGATGACGCTCGTGTTCTGGGGGTCGAGGTCGGACGTTGGCTCGTCGAGCAAGAGCACCTCAGGTTCGTAGGCGAGTGCCCGCGCGAACGAGACCCGCTGGGCTTCACCCCCAGAGAGGTCCGACGCCGACTTGTGAATTCGCTCGGCCATACCAACCACCTCGAGCGCTTCCTTGACTTTCGCTGAAACACCGTTTGACATGACGAGTTGCCGGAGGCCACTGCGAATTCGTTCCGGCCAGGATCGGCGGACTCGCAGCCCATAATCGATGTTCCTGGCAACAGAGGTATCGAACAGGCTCGGCTCCTGGAACACCATCCCTAGCTGTCGCCGGAGTGATAGTCGCTCAGCCTCGTTGACGCCCCACGCGTCGGTCCCATCGAACGAGATAGTCCCGCTGTCGGGCTGGACCGAGAGCGCGAGAAGTCGAAGCAGCGTTGTCTTTCCGACCCCCGATGGACCGATAACTGCGACGACTTCGCCCGGACCGACCGTCAGCGATAATTCGTCTACGACCGGATCGCCATCGTACCCGAACGTAAGATTTGTTGCACGGAGCGTCACGCGTGGACACCCCTGTCACCGAGTCGGACGACGATAGCGTTAACAACCAACACGAGCGCGACCAGTACTGCTCCCAGCACCATCGCGGTGTCGTATCGACCCTGGCGGGCTTCGAGTTGAATCGCAGTTGTCAGCGTCCGGGTTTTGGAGGCGCCGTCAGGACCGACAATGTTGCCACCGACGATGAGGACCGACCCGACCTCACTGATTGCCCGTCCAAATCCGGCTAGAACTGCTGTCACGATGCCGTAACGGGCTTCCTTGATTGTGACGAGAGCAACGTCGATGCGCGTCCCACCCATAACGTGGGCGGCATCGCGGACGCCATCTTCGACACTCCTGACTGCTGCGAGACTGATGGCCGTAATCGGTGGTGTCGCCAGGACGAACTGCGAGATGACCATCGCCTTGGTCGTGAACACGAGGTTGAGCCCACCGAGTGGCCCCTGGTTCGAGACGAGAAACAGAACCAGTAATCCGACGACGACGCTCGGAAATCCCATTCCAGTGTTGATGACCGAAACGACGACGCCCCGACCGGGAAAGTCGGTAAAGCCGACTGCCAGTGCAATAGGGAGGCTGACGAGCGTACTGAGGACAACAGCAAGACCACTGACAGACAGTGAGACCTCCATTATCGTCCGGAGATAGACTGGGTCGAAGGGCAAGGTCCAGAACAGAATCGCGGCTGCAGCGTCGACACCCACTGTGCCCATCGAGTTGGATATCGCTGTCATCACGGTGCCTCGGGCATGTAGGTTGCTGTGAGCAGCACTGCAATAGTTGTCACGTTTCCTCCTCGAGTCGCCACCCCTCTGGCACGTACTGCTGGAAGTCGGGGTCGTCCGAGAGCGCACGCGGGAAAAACAGCTGTTCCCCGTTCGATTCGTACTCTTCGATGAGTTGCTGTCCCTGCGGACTCGTGACGAATCCGATGTACGACATCGCGAGTTGATAGTTGACGTTCTCGTGGACGGCCGGATTCACTGCGATAATGCCATACGGGTTGGCGAGTAACTCCGGGCCACCCTCGATGGGACCCTGCACCTGGATGACGAGACTGATTTCCGACCGCTGTGAGAGATAGGTTCCGCGGTCAGAGAGCGTGTACCCACCCTGCTCGTTCGTGATATTGAGCACCTGCCCCATCCCCTGCCCGGTCTCGCTGTACCAGTCGCCGCTGGGGTCGATTCCAGCGCCATCCCAGATGGCAAGTTCTTTCGTGTGTGTCCCGGAGTTGTCCCCCCGAGAGAAAAACAGAGCCTCTTCGTCTGCAATCGTCGAAAACGCATCCGTTGCCGACTCCATCCCAGCAATACCGGCCGGGTCGTCCTCGGGACCGACGATAACGAAGTCGTTGAACATGAGGTCCCGGCGATTGACGCCGTATCCCTCCTGGAGGAATTCGTCTTCCAGCGAGCGTGCGTGGACCATGACCACGTCAGAGTCACCGCTACGGGCGGTTTCCAGGGCTGCACCGGTCCCCTGCGCGACGGCGTCGACCTCCACGCCGTACCTGTCCTGGAACGCGCTGTTCACTTCGTCGAGCAGTCCCGTATCGTAGGTACTCGTCGTCGTCGTCAGCGTCAGTGTTTCCTCGGCAATAGCAGGACTGTCGGAACGACCGCTAGCCCCGAGACAACCCGCTGCGCCGACAGCGACGCCAGTGCCGAGTGCTGCGAGAAACCCTCTTCGTTGTACCGACATGGATTCATCGACTTCCGGGACGGGTATAAAATTTATCATGGGACCGAGTCTCGCCGCACGACGCTCTCATGGGGGGCGCTCAGCCGAGTGCAAAAACACGGCGCAAGAGGGAGTCAAGAGACGGTTCAGATTTCGATTGGACGTATGCTACTCCGAGTACTCGTACGGGTCACGGTCGCCCTCGGTATCGAGGTACGTTTCGTTGACGACCCACTCGCCGTCGTCGTTCTGTACCATGTACTCGCCGTAGTAGGGGACACGATTGTCGACAGTCTCGCGTAACGCTTCACGGATGGATTCTCTGGTCTTCCCGATGGCCCGCAGGTCGTCGTTGCGGTTGAGACACCCCTTCAGATAGCCGTCGTGGGTGAGTCTGACCCGGTGGCAGTTCGCACAAAACGTTGGATTCTCGACCGGGTCGACAATCTCGACCATTCCCCGGCCGGCCATCTCTGGTGCCGCACGGAGGTCGTTCGATGGGACGCCGCCGTCGGAGGCGGCACGGCCTGTCGCGCCGGTGTCAGCGGCCGCCTCGCTACTCTCGACCCAGTATCGGCGGCGGTCGTGCATCTCACGCGTCGTGACGTAGTCGGCACGGTCCTCCAGCCAGGTGTGGACCCGTTCGATGTCGATAGCCCATTCGGGGTGTCCGGCCAGTTCGGGCATGTACTCGATGAGCTGGAGCTGGAGCCCGTCGTTTTCGGCCACGTGGTCGACCATCTCGGGGATGTATCCCGCAGTCGGCTCGAAGACGACCATGTTGAGTTTTACCGGGGCAAGTCCGGCGTCCAGAGCAGCCCTGACCCCCTCCAGAACCTTCTCGTAAGCACCACTCTGTGTGAGTTCTGCGAACGCCTCCTTGTCCATCGCATCCTGAGAGACGTTGACCCTCTCCAGTCCCGCGTCGACGAGGTCCCCAGCTCGCCCCGGGAGGAAGGTGCCGTTGGTCGTCATCGACACCTCCATGTCGTCGGGCGTGCGTCTGATTATTTCCTCGAGGTCCTGACGGAGCATCGGTTCGCCGCCAGTGAACTTCACGGCCTCGATGTCGAACTCGTGTGCCACTTCGAGAAATCGAACCACTCGGTCAGTCGAGAGTTCACCATCTCGTGGTTCCATCGGTCCACGAGTATCACCCAGGCCCTCGTTGTGGCAGTAGACACAGTCGAAGTTACACCGGTCTGTCAGAGAGACCCGTACACCCGATAGTTCACGTCCAAATTCATCTTCGAGCATTGTCTTGTTACGGTTTGACACTGCGAGAGTATAAACGGTGCCCCGTCAGCCGGGGAGACAGTCGACGGGCAACGCTTCACGGTCTCGCCTCTGTCAAGCTGTCTCCCGGCTGGTCGAGGCAGACATATGACTGGCAGCGACGGGAGAACTTTTGTTCGCGGCCACAGAAGCGTACACATGGCCCATACGAACTTCGAGGCGGTGACACAGCTCGACGACGCTCGCGAACAGTTACGCGAGTACTGCCCGCCACACGGGCGGACTGAACGCTGTGGGGTCGAGAACGCCGTCGGGCGAGTCCTCGCGACGGAAATAGAGGCCGACCGGGCCGTTCCACACTACGACAGGGCAGCGATGGACGGCTACGCTGTCCGTGCTCAGGACACGTTCGGTGCCAGCGACCGGTCGCCGGTCACGCTGGAGACCGACAGCGAGAGCGTCTCGGCCGACGAAGCCGTCCAGGTCCACACTGGCAGCGCTATCCCGGAAGGCGGCGACGCCGTCGTCATGGTCGAACATACCGAGCGCCGGGACGGTTCCCTGCTGGTCTACGACGCTGTTGCTGGTGGTGAAAACGTCGCACCTGCCGGCGAAGATGTCGAGGCTGGCCAAGACCTCTTCCCGTCCGGACACAGTCTGGCCCCGTCGGATATCACGTTGCTTCGGGCCACCGGCCAGGAGACTGTCGAAGTGTTCGAACGGCCACGAGTGAGTGTGCTCCCGACCGGCGAGGAACTGGTACCGGCAGGTGAAACGCCAGCACCTGGACAGATTGTCGAGACGAACGGACTGCTGGTCTCGTCGCTCGTCGACGAGTGGGGTGGCGAGGCCGGCTACCGGGACATCGTGACCGACGACAGGACGGCGCTCCGAGAGGCCATCGAGAACGACCTCGACAACGACATCGTCGTCACCATTGGCGGTTCGTCAGTCGGGGACCGGGACCTGATGCCGGAGGTCATCGAAGAACTCGGAGAGATCATCGTCCACGGCGTCGCAATCAAGCCAGGTCACCCCGTCGGATTCGGTGTCGTCGACGAGACGCCCGTTCTGATGTTACCCGGGTATCCGGTCTCCTGTCTCATCAACGCGGTACAGTTCCTTCGGCCGGCACTCTCGTGGCGGGGTGGGACAGAGCCGTCGGCCCTGCCAGCGACGCGGGCGCGGTTGGAGACGAAACTCAGGAGTTCCCCCGGCGAACGGACCTTTGCAAGGGTCCGTCTCGAGGGCACAGCTGACGACGAATCACTCCCAGACGCGATACCGGTCCGCGTCAGTGGCGCTGGTGTTATGTCCAGTGTGACGCTCTCGGACGGCTGGGTCGAGATACCCGAATCGATGGACGGAATTGCCCCAGGTGAGACTGTCCTGGTCCAGCAGTGGGAGTGACCGGAGGCGTCTGACGGCTATCACTCCAGTCCTGGCTGCCGAGGGTCCATACACATCTGTTCGCTACCATAGAATGGCGTAGTCTGCACGACGGTACAGCCGGTAGTCGCGGCAGTCGCTGCAGTCGGACTACAGCCCGGCAGGGTCGCGTCGGCTGACGGTGTTGTTTTTATAGCGTTCCAGTCCGTGTAGTCGACCATGGAAATCGAGTTGCGGTTTTTCGCTAACTTTCGCGCAACAGTTGGGCAGAAAACCCTCAACCGGGAGTTCGAGGACGTATCGACCGTCGGAGAACTGGCCAGGGCACTCTCCGAGGAATATCCCGAGATGGAACTGTTCGACGGTGAGGGGTCGCTCAGAGAGTTCATCAGGGTAATGAAAAACGGGAAAGATATCACACATCTCGACGGACTGGAGACGGAACTCGAAGACGGGGATACTATCAGCATCTTCCCGCCGGTTGCAGGAGGATGACCTGAATCAGAAACTCAACAGCAATAGATGAACGGATAGATGAGTGCCACCCGGTCACCGTCCTGAAGCGTGGTATCCAGTCCGTCGAGGAGTTCGTTGAATGTTCCATTCACAACGACGCGGGCATAACAGCGTGTCTGCTCACCTTCGGGATTTTTTGCGTATCGTTCACCAGGTAAATCCTCGACCTGTGGTGCCCACCCGTCTGTCGTTGCTTCGGCCTCAGTTTCGGCGATGAGCATGTCTTCGACATCGTAGCGCTCGAAAAACGAACTGAGAAAAGCCCGAAGTGTCTCCCCCTCGAACGTGTATTCCATCTTCGCTTCGCCGATTTTGGTCCGGACGTGACCAGTGCATCGGACCTCGACAGTCGTTTCGGTCCGCCCGGCGTCGTCAGCGAGTTGCTCCTCGAGAACCGCCCCGGATGTCTCCGTTCGGGGGCGGTCCTGTCGGTGGTTCGTATTCTCCATACTGGGAGTACAAAGTCACCCCGAAAATTAGTTTTGACGAACATGTTAGCCACGAAGTTGTATGGACCTGGATGGATGGGTGCGGGAACGCCCAACGGAGCGTCAGCGAGTCTACAAACTGGCGGTGCGACGACTCCCAGAATCACCCGATGGCCCGGGCAGGTGCAGGTGAAGGTGCACGTGAATTTTATTAGTTGCGGCCACGGGTACTACGTGTGGAGAATATCAAACTGACAATCCCAAAGAGTATTGTCGATTCCCTCCCGGAAGACAGCGCAGAGACGAAACAGGACATGGAGAAGGCAATTATCGGCTGGGAACGGAATATCAACGCCTCGCTGGAAGCCCAAGCCGACGAGGAGATGATAGACGCAATCGTCGATTTGATAGAACATTTCGAGTCCAGATGGGAGAGCTACGACGACTACGTCGTCGAGCTGCGCGCCTGGGGACAGTCGCCAATCTATGCGATGGCGTGGCGGGACCTCCACGCCGCTGTTATTCAGCAAGTCCACGAGCACGAAGATCTGAGCGACCGTATCAACCGCGAGCGCCACGCTCGTATTTTCAATGACGGAATCAGACCGGGGTCGAACTGATTTGTCACAGATCGATACTGACAGATGGTAGAGCGTGAACGCAGCTACCGGGGTATCTCCGCCAGGGCTGCCGTTGGCTATCTCGAACGCGTCGGCGGCGAGCAGGTCGGAGAGCGGGCGGTTGCGGGCGAGGACTGGCAAGCGTCTCTCTCAGAAGACACGGTTGATATCGGCCCGACACTGCAGATTACGGAAGTGACAGTCCGCTTCGAGGGCGACGATGAGGACCGGCTCGAAACAATTATCGAGCAATTCTCCCAGAAGGCTATCCGTGCGGGGGGGTGACGATGGCCGAGACACACCCAATCGACGGCCAGGTCGTCCTCCAGGCCGGCGCGTTCGCGAGTGTGCCACTCCAGACGCTGAGTGAACTCATCGGACGAGTGCAGCGACACATCGACGAACACCATACGGCGTACGAACGCCAGTTCGAGTGCATCGAGAGTAGTACCAGACACTACTATCTGACACCGCCGAGTCACTGGGAGGGCGTCGCCGAGGAGTTGGGACTGACCGACAGAGAAGTCGACGCCGTCCGGCGAGCACACGAAACACAGTTTCGTCGCGACGGTCGCCGACTGGAGCGCTCAGAAGAGTTCGAGACTGCACTGCAGATACGGTCTCCCGTGGTCGTCACCCCGCAGTAGGACGCCGTCGCCTGCTTTCAGTTCCCCTCGGTCGCTTTCTCTATCGTTTCGATGACATTCTCCGAGAACTCGACTTCGGTGAGGTCACCGTTGTGGAGTTCGTCGAACCACTCCTGGTCGACGTGCCAGTGGGCCTGTACCACCCCGTCCAGATCCGTAACGGTGGCCTCGATGGCTGTGCCACGCCAGTCGCTGTCGTGAAGGTCGCGGAAGACGTTTATCACGCGCCCGATTTCGCGGTGGGGAACGATGTCTTCGGAGTCGACCGAGATGGACTCGTACGTGATGTCGTAGCAGCCATCGGAGTCCTCGATCTCGTCAACGTAGACACCGTGGCTCGTCAGGCGCGCCTCTATCTGGAAATTGAAATCGGTATCAGTCATATGAAAATCTCGCTGCCGTCGTCAGTCGTCGGCCGGTGCCGAAGAGTCGCCGCTAGAGACACCCGTGCCTGGGCCAATATCGATACCGAGTTCGTCGAGTCGCTCGTCGGGAACGACGCCGTCGACCCAACCCCGAACCTCGTAGTACTCGTCTTTCATCTGGTCGAGTTCCGCGAGTTGTCCTTCTGAACCACCCTGAGCCGGGATGGCATCCTCGTGGCCCTCCACGAACCGGCCCGGCAGGTCGTCGTCTGCCCCGTCGAAGCCAGCGAGATTGTTGTAGTACCGCTCGAGCGTATAGATGCGCTGGCCGGCCTCGATGAGTTCGTCCTCGCTGACGTCACGGCCGGTCATCCCGTTGTACTGGAGGACGTACTCTTCGATGCCCTCCGCGAAGGCGTTGAACTTGCAGATGTCGAAGGAGTCACTGATAGCGTGCAGGTCCTGGAAGGTCGCACACAGCTCGCCCTTTCCTTCGGCTTCGTGGGGGTCGACCTTCTCCGGAATACCGAGCAGTTCGGCCGCAGGGGTGTATCCACGGAGGTGACAGGCGCCGCGGTTCGAGGTGGCGTAGCCGATTGCCATCCCCTTCATACAGCGCGGGTCGTACGCCGCCATCGTCTGGCCCTTCACCGCAAGGGAGTTCTCTTCGGCGTCGAACTCGTCGGCGAGGTGGTTGGGACCGTCGGCGAGGTGGTCTGCCAGTTCGTCCTCGCGGTGAGCGATGCGTTCGAGAAGCTCGATCATCTCTTCGGAGTCGCCCCAGTCGATGCCAGCGGGAGACTCCGTCTCCCGAGCAGACGGGCTTTGCCCGTCGACGTCTCCCAGGTCGTCGAACTTGCCCTCTTCGGTCATCTCCATGGCCATCGCGAGGGTGTTACCGGCGTCGATGGTGTCGAGTCCGAGCTTGTTGCATTTGTCGACCATCAGCACGGAATCGTCGAGGTTCGTGTGCCCGGAGTTCGGACCGAGTGCCCACGCGGACTCGTACTCGAACGACTCCATCCGGACGTTCATTTCCTCGCCTTTGTGCATCGTCTGGACCTCGACTTCCTTCTTGCAGGCGACTGGACAGGAGTGACAGGTCGGTTCGTTGACAAGGATGTTTTCCCGGACAGTTTCGCCCGAAACGCGTTCGGCGTCGATATCCGCGCCCTCCGAATCACGCATCGAGCCCGTCGAGGAGTACCGACCGTTCTTCGTGGGAAGGCCATCGAGCTCTTCGCTGACGTTCATCAGGACGTTCGTCCCGTACATCGAAAGGCCCCCCTCGTTTGGCGCCGTCACGTCGGATTCCTGGATGAGCTGCATCGCCTGCTTGTGGCCTTCGCGGAACGTCTCCTGGTCCGCGGGCTTTTGCATGTCTGTCGTGGCTTTGATGACGACGGCCTTGAGATTCTTCGACCCCATGACTGCACCGGTCCCGCCGCGGCCGGAAGCGCGGTCGTCCTCGTTGACGATACAGCCGTACTTGACTTCGTTCTCGCCACCGGGACCGATTGCCATTATCGAGAGATTCTTCCCGTACTCGCCATCGAGGTCCGACTCGATGGTCTCTTTCGTCTCGTGGACGCCTTTGCCCCACAGGTGACTGGCATCACGCAGTTCGACTTCGCCGTCCTCGACGTACGCGTAGACCGGGTCGTCGGCCTTGCCCTCGAAGAGCAACCCGTCGAATCCTGCCCACTTCAGCCGAGCCCCGCTCCAGCCACCGTGGTGAGAGTCCGTAATCTGCCCCGCGATAGGAGACTTCGTACAGACGGCAATCCGGCCACTCATTGTCACCTGCGTCCCCGTCAGGGGACCATTCATAAACGCGATGAGGTTGTCCGGCCCAAGTGGGTCTACGTCCGGTCCGTTATCGAAAACGTACTTTGCACCAAGGCCACGTCCGCCGATGTATTTCTCGGCGTCCTCGCTGTCGATACTTTCGTATGCAACGCCGTGGTCACTGAGGTCAATGCGCGCAACGTGGTCGTGGAACCCGCCTAAGTCAGTCATATCTTTCCATAAGTGGGGTGGCGAACCACTTAATGATTGGGGCAAGGTGCCATTTAACAGCCAATATTGACACATAGAACGCCTAACACCGCCGGTTGACGATATCGGAGAAAGCATAGACCAGACAGGTCCAGTACTGACCGGCTGGATAGTCATCCTTCACAGCGGGCGGCACTCGCTCGCCCACGAGTTCGGACTGGTGAGTTTAGCGGTTCGCCTGTTCGATGGCCGTCGTGAGCCACCCGGGTTCTTCGACGACGGTCGAGCCGACGTCGGTGAGCGAGTAACTGAACGTCATCGTGGTTTCGGCGCCCGCTTCGTCGACACCTTCACCACCCCAACTCTCGTACCGAATGAGACCGTCGGCGTCGACAAGGACGACATAATTGAACGCCGTCCAGGAGAACTCACCGTCGGTGCCTTGTGCGGCAATCCAGGCTGGCTGGTCCGTTCGCTCGTATCGCGTGACAGTGACACCATCGTACGTCTCAGTTCCGGCAGCCGAAAACGCCGCGAGGTCGCTCCCGCTCGTGACGAAACTTTCGACCGAAAACAGCGTGTTCTCTGGTGCGAACATGCCGTCGGCGACCTGGTAGGTCGCTTCCTCACCCTCACCGTATCGCGTGTACGACGTGCCGTCGGCGTAGAAATTCTCGTACGCAGTGCTCACCTCATTGCGACTCGTCAGCAGCATCCCGAAACTGGACCGTTCGTTCTCGTAATCAACGGCGTGCGTGTACGTTGTTGCACTCACTCCGTCAGCCTCACTGGTAACGTTCATCTCCCAGACGGACGTGTATCCGCCGGCATCCAGCAGCGCAGCCGTTCGATTTTCGACGATTGTGACGTCTCCGTCCGGGCTCCCGTCTGGTCCAGTACCCGTCTCGGAAGTACCGTTACCGCCGACACACCCTGCGAGCATCACGAGGAGGACAACGAACACCGTCGAAACGAACTGTGATTGCATGAAAAGTAGATGCCGGCTGAGTATATATAGATAGCAGTACTGGTGTCTGAGTGCCCTCTACTCGCGGAAAACGCGATTCACATCGGCCGAAATGAGTACGCTATCGGGTTCAATTCTCCGGTCGATTATCCTCACGTTGCCAGGTCAGTAGTAAACCAGCGCGCAAACAGAGAATCAGTACTGGAGATTCGGGACAGTCAACCAGTCAGTCTGTTTCGGTAGCGAGTATCTCCGTGAGCCGACTTTTGCCGAGTTCCTCGATAAGCACCGACAGTTCCAACACCTTTTGTTCACCGAGTTCGTCGACGAGCGCCTCGATTTCGTCGGGGGTGAACGTCCGTGCGAGACTCGCCATCGTCGTGACTGCCTCTTCTGTCCGCTCTGCAACCTCAGGAGTTGGCGCGACGGTGGGCGGCCGGTTGACGAATTCACCGTCTTTGTAATAACAGAAGCGCAGCTCGTTTTCATCAGAGCTCTCTGGGTTCACAATCTGGACGACACCGTATCCGTTGTCCCACTCGTCTATCTGCTGTTCGAGTAGTGTATTATACCGCATTATCACAACGTCTAACGCTTGCCTACATAAGCGTTTTCGTTTGTGAAATCATGGTGTCAGTGACTCGAAGAGCAACAGCTATGAACGAACTGAGAAACACAACAGACGCCCCATCCTGTCGGCCCACGACCATCTTCAGAAGTCGGTAGTATAATTACTATCGCATCGATAGTCCCGGGTATGGATTTCAGCCCGTCACAGGAGCAAAAACAGATCCGAGAGATGGTCGCAGAGTTCGTCGACGACGAGGTCGTTCCCCGCGCCAGCGATATCGACGAAACCGACGAGTTCCCGCAGGATATCATCGACGAAATGGCAAAGCTGGGGCTGATGGGAATGCCGATTCCCGAAGAGTACGGCGGTGCCGGGCTCGATTATCACAGCTACGCCATGGCTCTCGAAGAGATTTCCCGCGGCAGTGGCGGTCTCGGTACTATTGTTGCCGCCCATATCTCGCTGGCCTGTAATATGGTGTACGACTTCGGCAACGAAGCGCAGAAGTCAGAGTATCTGACGCCGCTGGCGGAGGGCAGTGAAATCGGCGCGTTCGCACTCTCGGAGCCCGGTGCTGGCAGTGACGTCCCCGCGATGGAGACGACTGCAGAGAAAGACGGTGACGAGTACGTCATCAACGGCGGGAAGCTCTGGATTTCCAACGGAAGTGTCGCCGACACGGTCACACTGTTTGCGAAGACCGACCCCGACGCTGGTGGGAGAGGTATCTCCTCGTTCATCGTTCGCCCTGAAGTGGACGACGGCTTCATCGTCGAGGGAACGGAGCACAAGCTCGGTGACAAGGGCTGTCCGACTGCAGAGTTGCGCTTCGACGACATGCGGATTCCGGAAGACCGGCTCATCGGTGAGGAGGGGGAGGGGCTCAAGCAGGCACTAAAAACGCTCAACGGCGGCCGAATCTCTATTGCCGCTCGCGGCGTCGGCATCGCACAGGCCGCTCTCGACCAGGCACTGCAGTACGCACAGGACCGCGAACAGTTCGACCAGCCAATCTCGGACTTCCAGGCAATCCAGCACAAACTCGCGGATATGGACACGAAAACGTCGGCAGCCCGGATGCTCATGCACCGTGCCGCCGACAAGAAGATGCGCGGCGAGCGCTACGTCAAAGAAGCCGCGCAGGCCAAACTCTACTCCTCGGAAGTCTCCCGTGAGGTTGCCAACGAAGGCATCCAGGTCCACGGCGGGTACGGCTACGTCAAAGACTTCCCCGCCGAACGGTTCTACCGCGACGCCAAGCTCAACGAGATCTACGAGGGGACCAGCGAAATCCTCCGGAACACCATCGCCGACCAGTTGCTCGACTAACGGAGTCTCGTACCAGGCGAGATTTTCGCTGGCAAAGCTTTTACACAGTAGCTAGCCAAGCCCATGTCAATGTTTGACGAGAACGAACTGGCGAAAATATCTGAACAAAGGGCGGAGTGGGAGTCAGAAACGCTCGACCCATCACTCGAGCGCGGGGAACGAAAAGAGACGTTTGCGACAGTGTCGAACCACGAGGTCGACAGGCTGTACACTCCAGTGGACATCGCCGACATCGACTTCGAGGAGGACATCGGCTTCCCGGGTGAGGAACCGTACACGCGAGGTCCATATCCGACGATGTATCGGGGGCGAACCTGGACGATGCGCCAGTTCGCCGGGTTCGGGACAGCAGAGGAGACCAACGAGCGGTTTCACTACCTCATCGACGAGGGGCAAACCGGCCTCTCGACAGCCTTCGACATGCCCTCGCTGATGGGCCTTGACTCGGACGACCCGATGAGTCTCGGTGAAGTCGGGAAGGAGGGCGTCGCCGTCGACACGCTCCGCGATATGGAAATTCTGTTCGACGGAATCGACATCAGCGAAGTTTCGACATCGTTTACCATCAATCCGTCCGCAGCAGTTATCTACGCGATGTACATCGCACTCGCTGACGACCAGGGTGTGCCCCGTGAGGAGATTCGTGGGACACTCCAGAACGACATGCTCAAAGAGTACATCGCACAGAAAGAGTGGGTCATCCCGCCGCGTCCCGCGCTGTCGGTCGTGACAGACACTATCGAGTATGCCGTCAAGGAGACACCGAAATTCTACCCAGTGTCTGTCTCGGGTTATCACATCCGGGAGGCCGGGTCGACTGCTGCACAGGAAGCCGCCTTTACCCTCGCCGACGGCTTCGCGTACGCCGAGGACTGTGTCGACCGCGGACTCGATATCGACGACGTTGCACCGCTACTGTCCTTCTTTTTCAACTCTCACAACTCTATCTTCGAGGAAGTTGCGAAGTTCCGCGCATCCCGGCGCATCTACGCTCGCGTGATGGACGAGTGGTACGGTGCGACGGCACCCGAATCGAAACGGTTGAAGTTTCACACCCAGACTGCGGGACAGTCACTGACCGCCCAACAGCCCCTGAACAACATCGTCCGGGTGACGATTCAGGCACTCGCTGGCGTATTCGGCGGAACCCAGTCGCTACACACGAACAGTTTCGACGAAGCCCTTGCGCTCCCGAGTGAGAAAGCGGTCCGGGTTGCACTCCGCACCCAGCAGATTATCGCTGACGAATCGGGCGCGGCCGACATCGTCGACCCGCTGGGTGGCTCCTTCGCTATCGAGAAACTGACCACCGAGATGGAGACGGAAATCATGGCCTACATCGAGGAAATCAAAGAGATGGGCGACGGCTCGGTCAGAGACGGCGTGCTCAACGGCATCGACCGGGGTTACTTCCACCGCGAGATACAGGATGCCAGCTACGAGTACCAGCAACGAGTCGAAGCGGGTGACGAGGTCGTCGTCGGCGTCAACAAATACACGATCGAGGAAGACACCAGCCCCGACATCCTGAAAATCGACGAGGAAACCCGAGAAAAACAGCTCGACCGACTCGAACAGGTCAAAGCCGACCGGGATGACAACGCCGTCAAGGAGACACTGGAGGCACTCTCGGAGGCCATCGACGCGGGCGAAACTGTGATGCCATACATCGTCGACGCCGTCAAAGAGTACACTACGATGGGTGAGATTATGCAGGTCTTCGAGGACCACCACGGGTCCTACCAGGAAGAAGTGTCCCCAGCGTAGAAGCACCATGCAGTTACTCCGAGAACGGGTCCACATCGAGGGGCCCGCAGCGGGAACCGCGATTACAGCGGTATATATGTAATGAGAAAAGATGCGAGTGACAGACAGACTGGGAACTAAAATAGAGTTTATATCTCGCAGCCTGGTGAGATTATACGCTGAAGTAAATCGTTTTCCAAGTAAGTACTGAGTGAAAAGTCACAGATTTGCATATTTTGGTTTCGAATTTAGACGAAGTATAAGAAACCGGCTCGTGGATAATCTGTGGTCTCCTGAATAGGAAGATTAGAATTAAATGTAAATCTAGTTTACTTGACTCCATTTCTTACAGCCGAATCGCTGGCACGGGGACTGTCTCCACCATGTAGCGTCTGTCGCTTCCGGACCTGTGCGGTATGGACTGTCTCAGTTGCATCGTCGACGACAACCACGTCGCCCGGTGTGGTCGGCATCCGGTCTTCCAGTGAAGTAGTCATATAAGTCGGTTGGGCCCTCGTCAATGCGTCGAGGTCTGCCTGCGAGGTGAGCCGATGAGAGACGAGAAGATCAGACTGCGAGATACAGACATCTGGGACGGCACTCGGTCGCTGGGTCGCCAGCACGAGACTAACGCCGGGTGCACGCCCCCGTGTGAGGAGACGTCGGAGTGCAGTCTGGGCAACGCCGTCAACAAAGGCGTGTGCCTCGTCGACGAGCAACCACGGCAACCGCTGTATTTCTTCCTCGACGCGTGCCCGGTAGAGGGTTTCACCGATACCGCGAACGAGAGCGTTCATCGGTGCCGAGTCGAGTCCTGATACGTCGACGACTATCAGTTCCTCTCCGGCCAACGCGGCGGCCGAGAGTCCATCGGCGTCGAACACACCCCACGATTTGGCGAGCGAGAGGTGATTGAGTGCCGCGCGCCTGTCACGAGGTGGTGCGTCAGTGTCGTCGATACTCTCACACATCGCCGAGAGCGTCGCCGTCCGCTGCGCTGCCTGCCAGACGAGTCCACCGGCACCGCTCTCTGGGTCGAGTCCGAGCAAATCACACCACGAGCGCGGGTCCAGTGACGACGGCGCGACTGTCGGCTTCGAGACGACGCGAGCAGGAACCGGGTCAGCTGACTCGTCGGTCACGCCTGCCGCGAGCCCGTCGAACACACCCATCGGGTCGACAATGACAGGCGCCACGCCACGGGCCCGGGCGAGACCCTCGGCGAGTACGCCAAGGGTGTAGGATTTCCCGTAGCCGCGCTTTCCGACTACCAGCCCAGCATGGGGGCCGTCCACGTCGATATACAGCGGTGCACCCTCGCTCCCGTCGAGTGCACGATAGGCTCCAAGTCGCCCGACGGGCCCGGCGGCAACTCCACTCTCGCGACCGAGTACAAATGTCACACGCCGGGGTGGTTGCTTCGTCGTATTTGAATCTTCGTGAGAGAGGCGGGGACCAGTCACGCGCTAATACGTCAATCGAAAGTCAATCCAAAGGAATTATTACCAATTTCCAATATAATAAATAATTCCTATACTTTAACAGTCGCAACTCGTAGCGATTTAAAAACATAAATGGCTGTAATGAATGGTATATTGGGATTTAGTATTGTATTCCTCTTATTATCCCCTGAATTTTTGTTTCCTACTGTATTTTTATAGTATATTTGTACATTCAGCCATCCAATATGGCTGTGATACTGAGTGAGACAAACAGTCAGAGCTGAGTCGCAGAATCCGGATACATGCGGCAGGCAGGAGAATAATACCTCTTATTCTTCTCTTGTACAGAGCAGTGGCGTTTCAAAATTGGAGAGTGAAGAAAAGTAAATTACCCTATATTATACTATAAAAGACAGAATAATATTATATTCTCACTCGTCGGGAGAGGTCGTCTGCTCATCGACTGCGGCCCAGATGTCCGGCCCAATCGGATTCTCCTGTTCCTCGAGAACTTCTCCGGTGACGCCGATTGCGCGGCTGATGACTGCCAGCCCACGAGCGGCGGTCGGAGAAAGGCCGATATCGGCGGTGAGTGCGGCGATAGCGCCGGTTACGTTGATTGGGAGCGACGACCCGACTTCGTCCTCGAACGCCGACTGGACTACTCGGAGCATCGCGGTGTGTTCGCCGGCAATGTCCTCCTCGGCTGCGATGTCGAACAGGCGTTCCGCCCGGGGGTCGACCGGCTGCAAGTGAGGGTGCCCGAGACCGGGAAAGGCCGTCTCGGTGGCGCGTGAGTCTGCAACGAGTGTCGCAACCGCCGCCTCGGTATCGTCAGCGGCGACCAGTTCGTCGAGTTGTTCTGCACACTCTAACATCGACCCGATGAATCGGTCACCGACTCCGAGAATACCGCTGGCAATCGCTGCCTGTGGTGCCTCGGGGGCAGACATCTGTGTGAGACGCCCGGCAATCGCGGACGGGGTCTTTCCGTGGACCATCAGCGACGTGAGCATCGCGTCGACCAGACGGCGCTGTCCGTCAGTTGGTTCCACGCCGGTCCAGAGATAATACAGCGCCGCCGCAACGTCCATTTCGTCCATCACCTCATCGGTGAGGTCCTTCTCACGGACGGAAATCGACCGCTCGTCGTGCGACGAGAGCGCGGACTCGAACTGGTTGTTCATGGTACAATTGACGCCGGACACAGACAAAAGTCCATCCCGGTCGTCGCCGTGACAGGGACGAGAGTTGCTGCGGGCAGAGAGTGTCTTTCGGTACCCAGAATCATCTCTTCTGACCGGGCTCAGTGGGGGGGGTTCCTCGCCACTGACACAGTGGGTTTTAATCAGAGGCACAACTGCGGAGTGTATGGACAGGTGGCAGCGCCGGACGGGCTATTATCTCGTCGTGCTGACGGCGCTCATCATCGCGTTCACGTTCGCCTACCAGTACGGGATGCGTGCCTTCGAGAACCGACCCCGAAGTTTCATCCGGTCGCTGCAAATCGTCGTCGAGACGTTCACGACGACCGGCTTTGGGTCGGATGCACCCTGGGAAACGACGTTTATGAACGTGCTCGTCATCGCGATGGACACCGTGGGAACGGTGATGATCTTCCTGGCACTCCCTGTTTTCCTGTTTCCCGCGATGGAAGATATCCTCTCGACGACAGTCCCGACATCGGTCGAAAACGGCCTCTCTGACCACGTCGTCATCGCCACGTTCTCGGCCAGGGCGGATACGCTCATCTCGGAGCTCGAAGACCGCGGTATGGATTATATCCTCGTAGAGCCGGACCGCGACCAGGCGGCGACGCTTCAGGAGGACGAGTACAACGTTATCAACGCCGAACCTGACTCGGTCGATGGATTGAGGGGAGCAAACGTCGCCGACGCGCGCGCCGTCGTCGCCGACGTGTCCGACCAGGTCGATACCAGCATTGTCCTCACGGCCCGGGAAATCTCCGAGGACGTACGCATCGTCAGCGTCGTCGAGGACCCCGATAGCACTCGGTATCACGAACTCGCCGGTGCAGATGTCGTGTTGTCACCCCGCCCGCTTCTGGGAGAGCGACTGGCAGAAGTTATCTCGACAGGTGTAACCACGGAGTTAGGTGACGGTATCGAAATCGGCGAGGATTTCGAAATCGCGGAGTTGCTGGTCCACCACGGGAGCCCACTCGCCGAGACGAAACTGGCTGCTTCGGGGTTGCGAGAGCGGACCGGAATCAACGTCATCGGTGCGTGGTTCGGTGGCGAGTTCCAGACGCCTGTCGACCCCGAGAAAACGTTGGGTGCTGGCACTGTTTTGCTCGTTAGCGGCCGGGAAAGTCAGCTCGAACGACTCGAACGCCTCCCCAAATCGGCCGTCCGTGAGTTTGAGCGCGGTGAGACAGTCATCGTCGGCCACGGACAGGTCGGACAGGCGATCACGTCGGCACTCGCGGCCAACGACCAGCCTTACACCGTCCTGAATCTCACCGACGCACCGGGTGTGGACGTAGTAGGAAAAGCGAGCGACGAGAGTGCTCTCCGAGCGGCCGGTGTCGAAGACGCACGCTCGGTGATCCTCGCCATCCCTGACGACACAGAAACAGAGTTTGCGACCCTAATGATGCGGGATATGAACACGGACCTCGACATCGCAGCCCGAACGGAAAGAGAAGAAGCAGTCCAGAAGATGTACCGCGCAGGGGCGAATTACGTCCTCTCGCTCGCACAGGTGACCGGCCGGATGACCGCCTCAGCGGTGCTGGACGACGAGACCGTGATTTCGATGGACACACAGGTCAACATTCTCCGGACGGATGCACCAGGATTAGTCGGGAAGACGCTCGCCGAAGCCGACGTGCGAACGCGAACGGGGTGTACGGTCATCGCCGTCGAACGAGACGGAACGGTACGCACCGACGTTGGGCCGGAGTTCCGGGTCAAATCCGGTGACCAACTCGTCATCGCTGGCAGCGACGAGGGAACGAAGCGATTCAGAGACCTCCTCGGGTAATCGGCAGACCCTGGCTTTCATTCGCCAGGCACCGGTTCGGAATCACATGGTAGATGTCACACTCTTCATCGCCGGTGGCGGTCTCATCGTCGTTCTACTCGCTGTCAGTGCCTTCTTTTCGAGCAGCGAGATTTGCGATTTTCTCGGTTGCCCCCGAATGGGTCAGCGAGCGCGCAGCCGCTGGTGACAAGCGCGCAACCGCGCTCAAAGCACTCAAGGAGAACCCTCACCGGCTATTGGTGACGATTCTCGTCGGGAACAATGTCGTCAATATAGCCATCTCCAGTATCATCACCGTTCTCGTCGCGCGGTCGCTCTCGGGAGGGCTAGCTGTCACCGTCGCCACCGTTCTCGCCAGTTCGCTCTGCTCGTCTGTGGGGAAATCGTCCCGAAATCGTACGGACTGGGGAACGCCGAAGAGTGGTCGCTGTGGATGGTCAAGCCGCTCACTGCCGTCGAGCGCGTGCTCTATCCGCTCGTGTTCATCTTCGACGGTTTGACCCGCAAGATCAGCGCGATGCTCGGTGGCGACGAACACATCGAGGAGCCATACACCGACGACGCGTCTTCGTGAGCAACTGCCGGTAACCCTTCGTGTGTGGCCGCGGATGAAGAGATATGGATAGCAAACGGTTTCTGTTTCTCTCGCTCGATGCGGCGCTCATCACAGACCTCGCGTGGCAAATCCACAGAGAAGGCCACGACGTCAAATACTACATCGAAGCCGAAAGCGATCAGGACATCGGTGACGGGTTCGTTCCAAAAACCGACGACTGGAACGCAGAAGTCGAATGGGCGGATGTCATCATCTTCGACGATATCTGGATCGGGTCCGATATCGGAACAGGCCAACTCGCGCAGGAACTCCGAGAGCAAGGGAAGGCTGTGGTCGGTGGGACCCCGAATACAGATACGCTGGAAGAGGACCGGGGCTACGCGATGGACATCCTCGAAGCACACGGTGTCAACACGATCGATCACCACGTCTTCCACGACTTCGACGAAGGCATTCAACACGTTCAGGAGAACCCTGCCCCGTACGTGATCAAGCCGCTCGGGGAGGTACAGAACGTAAAGCGACTCATGTACGTCGGGAACGAAGACGACGGGAGTGACGTCGTGGATGTCCTGCGTGCCTACAAGAAAGCATGGGGACACCGCATGAAGGGATTCCAGCTCCAGCGGAAAGTCGATGGCGTCGAAGTCGCCATCTGCGGGTTCTTCAACGGCGAAGAGTTTATTGATCAAGTCAATTTCAACTTCGAGCACAAGAAGCTGTTCCCGGGGAATATCGGCCCGCAAACCGGGGAGATGGGCACGTCGATGTTCTGGGCCGGGCACAACAAACTGTTCGAGGAAACGCTCGGGAAACTGGAAGACTGGCTCGCAAACGAGGGGTACGTTGGGAGTATCGACCTCAACTGTATCGTCAACGAGAACGGGATCTACCCACTGGAGTTCACACCGCGGTTCGGATACCCGACGATTGCGCTGCAGGAAGAATCAATCGTATCGTCTACTGGCGAGTTCTTCTACGACCTTGCACACGGCAACGACCCCGAATTAGAAGTTCACAACGGGTACCAAATCGCCGTTCGAATCGTTCTGCCGCCGTTCCCGTTCGACGACGAGCAGACCTACGATGAGAACTCACGAAACGCCGCTGTCGTCTTCCAAGCAGAGAGCCGCGAAGGGATTCACCTCGAAGACGCGAAGAAGGTCGATGGGCAGTGGCGTGTTGCTGGCGAGAACGGGATGCCTATCGTCGTGACCGGCAAAGGCGACACGATGCAAGCTGCACGTGAGCAGACCTACGGGCGTATTAACGACATCGTGATGCCCAACATGTACTATCGAGACGATATCGGCGAACGATGGATCGACGGCGACGGTGACCGCCTGCAGGCGTGGGGCTATCTCGGACCGCAGACGTAGACCGTGAGCCGATCCCAGAATCCGTCAAATGGAGAGGTCTCATGTATCGCATATGAATCGTCGACGGTTCGTCGCGATTGCAGCGACCGCGTCGCTAGCTGGCTGTCCCGTTCCGGAAGGTGGAGAGGAGAACTGTCACTCGACCTCACCGTCCACAACGAACGCGCTGACCCGATCACCGTACAGGTGGAGGTCGTCGACGAGCCAGGGATGACCTACGAAGACGAGTCAGACGATAGTCGCCACTGAAAGCCATTGCACACACGACCGCACGGGGGCGGCGGTCGGTGTGTACATTGTTTCAGTTATTACTATAGATAGACAGCGGCGTCGCTCGCACTTTCGAGGTTACAGTCGGGACGGAAGGACGGCACGAAGTGACTGTCTCGGCCGAGGATTGGCGAGGACAACTCGCGTGGAACGCCGACACGTGCGTACGCTTCGGTGGAACCGTCAGCGTGACTGACGAGAGCGTCGAGGTAGCCAGCGACTGCACGGATGCGCGGTAACCCTCGATAGGACCATCCTGTGTTGAATTATAAGAATGCCATCACATCGAAATGGTTTTGCCAGTCAGTTCTGATGGTGTAGCAAAGCATGGTGGTGGAAATCGTCGCAGGGTTCGTCGTGCTGGTGGTGCTGGTGCTGTTCGTCGCGTACGTCGTCAACATCTACAACCAGCTGGTGAGTCTTCGCGAGCGGGTCGACCAGGCCAAGCAGAACATCGACGTGTTGTTGAAACAGCGCCAGGACGAACTGACAAAGCTCATCGACGCGGCCAAGGAGTTCATGGAACAGGAAGAACGGGTGCTGACACAACTGACGAGGGCACGCGAGCAGGCTGAACGAGCCGATTCGCCGGCCGAGCAGGCTCAGGCCGACCAGCAGATTCGACAGGCGATGATGAACTTCGAGGCGCGTGCCGAGGCGTACCCCGAACTGCGCTCTCAGGAGAATATGATGCAGTTTCAAAAGCGGATTTCCGACATCGAGTCACAGATTGCCGACCGCCGAGAGCTGTACAACGAGGCGGTCACCCAGCACAATACGCGCATCGACCAGTTCCCGTACGTCATCCTCGCCACCCAGTTCGGGTTCGAGGAACGTGAACTGTTCGAGGCAACCGCTGCGGAGAAAGCGGACGTGGACGTCGGTGCCGCGTTCGACGACGCCTGACAATGAACAGCACTGTGTTCGACACGTCGGTGACGGCGCTTGCAGTACTCCAGTCGGGCGACGATACGTTCGACTTGCTCGTTATCCTCCTCGTCGGCTTCTTCGGCGGACTGTATCTCATCTACGACGGCTTTGGCACCTGGCAGCTGGCCCGGCTGATTCAGGACACTCCGACCGCAAAAGTGCGGTCGATGGCCGTCGGGAGAACGGAACTGGAGGGAGTCGTCCGCGAACACGATGGGACCATCGACGTTCCCTACACTGACGAACCATGCGTCTACATCAGCTGGGATGCCGAGCGACGGGAACGCCACACCGACGAGGATGGGGATGTCCACTACACCTGGGAAACCGTCGCCGACGGGACGGAGGCGCTCTGGTTCGACCTCGAAGACGATACCGGGCGCGTGCTCGTCCGCGCGGACCTCGACAGACCGGAGTTCGACATCCGCGACGACGGTCACAGCACGACAGACACTTTTTATCAGGGCGAACGACCCCCGTCCGAAGTCACCGACTTCATCCAGGAGTTCCGACAGCGGACAAAAGAGTCACGCCGGAACAAGAAGACGGCCGGAGGGAGCGAGGGTGGCAGTCTGTTCGACCGTGCAATCGACTTTGCGACTGACATGCTGGACGCAAACGACCCGCTGAGCAACACGAGCAAGCGGCGACGATACAGCCAGACAATC
Organism: Haloarculaceae archaeon; assembly: GCA_036625595.1. Lineage (GTDB taxonomy): Archaea > Halobacteriota > Halobacteria > Halobacteriales > Haloarculaceae > Salinibaculum. The sequence continues at coordinate 25,836 of JAZKTK010000018.1, forward strand.
CTTCCCGTTGGGACCGATATCTATCTCTACGGCAGCGCAGAACCACGAGAGGCCGGACGAATGGACACCAGCGAGGCGGACTTGCTCGAAATCCGGCGCGACTCAGGGACCGGAACGTTTCTCGTCGCGGACATGAGCGAGCATAAATTACAGAACAGTTACTCGAAGTGGGGGCCGATAAAAATCGTCGGCGGTCTCGTCCTCAGCGCCGTCGCGCTGTACTTTCTGCTGTCGACGTTCCTGTTGCCGGTCTGAACCGGCGATATACTTAGTTGGCGGGCCGGCAAACAGGGTTTGTGTGACCGACGAACGCGAGGAAACGGCGTCTGCAGACGCCCAGCAAGAGCGGGGGCAGACGGTTCCCGACACAGAGCGGTCGGTCGACACCGCCGCAGAGTCGTTTCTCTCGGTCGAGTCCGAACTCCGCGGCTCCGCAGGCGAACACGTGCGCGGGCAGGCAGTCGACGTCGCTCGGGTGCCCGCCGACACGGTGCCCGAAGCGTACCCTGTCACGATTGGAACGTCCGAGGCACTCGCGCTCACACTCGAACTCGACGGACGCGACGACACGACGGTGACCACGTACTTCGAATTCGACGAGTCGGTTGCCGACGACAGACTTGCGCGACTGCTCGCCGTCCACGACATTCCGACGGACCGCTTTGCCGACCTCCACGGCGAGTGGGTGCTGCTCAGTATCGAGGACGGCTACTTTCTCCCGGTCGTCCCTGCGGAGTTTCCCCGCGGTGATTCGCGCGGCGTCTACGGTATCCTCGTGGGACTGGGAGTCAATCTGCTCGGTGTGACGGTCGCCATCCTGGGCCTTGGCAATCTGCTGTCACTGCCGCTGGTCGTCGCGTGGCTACTCGTTTCCGTCGTCGGACTCCCGGTTGTCACCTATCTCGACGCCTGGTATCTCCGGACGCGGACCGACTGGGGACAGGGGCCGGCGTTCTGGGCGCTCCTCGCCGCGCTACCGGGCCTGAATGTCCTGACGGTACTCGTCTATCTCTGGACGCGCCACAGGGCACAGCCGCTCGCCTGATACCGACTGGGAGTCTACTCAGCGTGACTGATTTCGACGTGCCACTCGTCGCTGTCGACCTGGTCGGCCTCGTACGTGTATCCCCGCTCTGTGAGCACGGCGTACAGCGGCTCTGGCTCGAAACTGTTGACCACGACGAGCGACTCGTCAGGGTCGAGTTCGTCCAGTGCCGACATGATAGTCCCGAACGGTTCGCCCTCTATCTGGCGCACGTCCAGCGTCTGCCTGGATGACTTCGCTGCCATATCTTTTCGTTGGGACGATATCCGCCTGCACGTTGCCCCGAACGTGTGCGGCACCCGATGTTTTAGGCCAACCAAAAGATATAACCTGCGAGGTTGTTTAGGGTTGCCTAAAATGGACGAGACGCTCTGTGCGATACGCGGACGCATCGAGTCGCTGGCGACGCCGACAGGGGACTACTACATCGTCTGTGGCCGGACTGGACAGCAGCCGGTTCCCATCGATGGAACGTGGTTCCCGGACCGGGAAACGGCGGCCGAAGCTGCACAGACGGCGACGACGTACCGGGCCGCTCTGCGCGAGTACGACCCGCAAACACCGGTTCACGACTTCGTGGTCTGCCAGCAGGTCGAAGACCGGTTGCCGAGCGCTCCAGTGACAGTCGAATCGTCGAGGCAGCGTCGGGAGGGAGACGCGTGACTGTCGAGACACACATCCATCACGCTCGTAAGCGTGTGGAGAGTGAACGAACCGTCGTCGCCAGCAAGCGGGAGGGATTCGACTCGTTTACGGAGCGCGTCAAAGAACTCTCCGCAAGCGGACCGAACGTCGAACAGGCAGGACAGGCCGTTGCCGGTGGCATCGCTGCCAGGAGCGTCACTCAGGGGACCGACCAGCGCGAGCGAGTTCGGTCGGCGTTCGCCGAGACCGTTGGGCAGCAGACTGACGCTGACTCGGTGCTGCTGTCACTCCAGCAGGAACTCAGTGAGGACGTCGCCCTCGCACTCGCACCGACGACGAACGCGTCGTTTACGCCACAGCTCCAGCGACAACTGCTCACACAGGTCACTGCACGCGAGCAAGAACTCGCGGTGACGGATTCGGCGCTGCGACGCGAACTGGACTCCATCGAGACACACCTCGACACCGTCGACAGCGTCGTCACGTGGCTCGTCGAGAACGACGAGACCCCGCTGTCGGAACTGAGTTTCCCTGTACTACGGACGCGCCACGAGAAACTCGAGGAGTTCCGACAGACGTGTAACGAGCGCATAGCGGCCAGACAGGAACTGCTGGCCGCGACGACGAGCGAGGATGGACAGGTCGGCGTCTCCCACCGTGGCCTCGTCGAATCGCTCTACGAGAATTTTCCCGTCGACTATCCGGTACTGGCGACGACGACTCGGTTACTCGACGCATGTGACGACGCTCAGCGGGCGGTTCGCGACCACCTCGTCCGACGGGTCTGAATCAGGAGTCTGTCGTCTCGGTACCAGTTTCACCGGCTTCCGTCGCCTCGGCAATCTCGTCAGGATTCGTCTGGCCGGTAATATCCATTTTTCGGAGCCAACCGTACCACAGCAGGATAATCGTCGTGCCGTACCCCAACAGCCAGATGAGTGAGCCGAGAGTGCCGTAGCCTGCAATATTCACGAGACGTACGGTGATACCGGTTCCCGCGACGCCGACGAGCAACACCAGCGCGAACAGCGCGCGCGAACTCAGTGCCATACCAACCGTTGGGTTTCGAGGGGTGTTTGTCTTTCGTGTCGTGACGACCGTAGCGCTCATATATCGTCTGGGAAGCACGTACTATCATGCGCCCGACAGTCCCCTGGTCGTGGTTCCTCCTCGCCGGTATCGGCCTGCTAGTCGTGACAGTAGGGGCGAGCGCCGTGCTTGCCCCACCGATTCAGGAAGGTGTAACAGACGGCATCACAGACGACGAGATGCGCCAGACGCTCGTCGGGTCCCACGGTGGTGGCCCGGGATACCACGAAGACGGTAGCGTCTACCTTCTGAACGGCACTGACGTCGCGTGGAAGGAGAACAGTGCCGACAGCAATTTCGAAGTCACTCGCCTCGACAACGGGAGCGTCATGGTCGGCTTCGCCGATGGCGGCTACACCGACTGTGGCCCCTACGACTCCCCCTGTACGCACACCGGCTACCGCATCGTCGACCCCGACCCCAAGCCGACTATCGTCAGCGAGTACAGTTTCCCCGTCCGGACGATTACCAACAGCGAGTCCCACGCGGCGAAACCGCTGCCAGACGGGGGCGTCGCCGTCTCTGACATGGACCAGGAACGGCTGTTCGTCGTCGAGAACGGCTCTGTTACCTGGGAGTGGCGGGCCAGTTCCTTCTACGACGCGCCCGACGACCCCACGCGAACCGACTGGCTCCACATCAACGACGTCGACTACATCGGCGACGACCGCTTTCTGCTCTCGGTGCGCAACGCTAACCAGATTCTCGTCATCGAGCGCGGCGAGGGGGTCGTCGAAGTCATCAACGAGGACCGCTCGGACGAAGACGACGACTCGTGTACCAGAAACGGGGAGTTAAGCGATTACGACAGCGACGGGGACGTTCGGTGTGGCAACCCCGACGTGCTGAACCACCAGCACAACCCCCAGTGGCTCGGTGACGGCGCGGTGCTGGTCGCGGACAGCGACAACGACCGCGCAGTCGAACTCCACCGCACCGATGACGGCCGCTGGGAACCGGTCTGGACTGTCTCAGCGGCCCAAAATATCGAGTTTAGCTGGCCACGCGACGCTGACAGACTACCCAACGGGAACACCCTCATCACAGACACGCGAAACCAGCGCCTGGTCGAGGTCGACGAAGAGGGGCGCCTCGTCTGGAGCGTCGAAACAGAACGTATCCCGTACGAAGCCGACCGCGTCGTCGAGGACGACACGGGAGTCCGGGAGACGTACCGCGGGGGCGAGGCCGTCGATGGTGTCGCCAAGGGTGGGATGCCGATACTGTCGACGCTGACTGTGGCTGCCCACTCTATCGTCCCGGCACTCCCCTACTGGTTCCAGGAGATGCAAGTCCTGGGAACACTCGTCTCGGTGCTCCTCGTCGTCGGCGCTCCGATACAGTGGTTCCGAACCCGCGAGAAAACAGGGACGTGACTCGCCAACTCGTGCTGGCGGACGATTTCTAGGAAGGAGAGTCGCTACCGAATGACGAAATGCTCGAACCGTGTCCGACAGATTCAGGCGTCGCCGTCCCAGTCCATCCGACAGTTGTCGTCACAGAAGTGTGCACTCTGTACCTGGCCGTCATCAATCCACGTGATGACGCGGTGGCGCGGGCTGTTAAGAATCGTCGCGCCACAGGTCGCACACGCGGGTGCATCCTCCTCGGAGATATCCTCGCCGAGGTCCGAAGTGGGGTCAACCATGTTAGTTTGAATCTCGTGATGCCCCTACTTAATCCCATATATCGAGCGTTGACCTTCACGATTGTCTTATGCAAATGCTACCGCAGGACGACAGCCGGTTGGGTCACCGGTCACGGGTCACCGTTTCACCTGGTGCCGTGGTCGCACCCGACGACAGGACGACGCCAGCGTTGAGGTTCGTGTCGATTCCCGTCTTCGCACCGTCGCCGACGACGACGCCGAACTTCCGGCGACCTGTCGAGATGCGCTCGCCTTTGACCGTCAGTCGCACCGCTTCGTCGTCATGGCGGAGGTTCGCAACCGTCGTTCCCGCCCCGAAGTTCACGTCCTTGCCGAGCACACTGTCACCGACGTAGGAGAGGTGTGGGACGTTCGTTCCCGCCCGCACGATGGTATTCTTCAGCTCGACGCTCTGGCCGACGTGGACGTTCTCGCCGAGCAGAGTGGCCCCGCGAATGTACGCGTTGGGCCCGACCGACGCACCCGACTGGACCAGCGCCGGCCCCTCGATAACGACACCCGGTTCGACTGTCGCGCCGTCTTCGACGACGACAGCCCCCCGAAGGTCGGCATCATCGGCCACGTCTCCGTGAATCCCGCGGTCCAGTTCACCGAGTTTCCACTCGTTTGCCGCCAGCAGTTCCCACGGTCGACCCACGTCCAGCCAGCGTGCCAGTTCGACTGCCGTCACGTCGAACTCGTCGACAACTCGCCCAACGACATCGGTCAATTCGTGTTCGCCCCGTTCGGATTCGGGCACGTCCAGCCACTCGCTGGCCACCGCCGGGAAAACGTACGCACCGGCGTTTGCCAGGTTCGACGGCGGGTCTGGCGGCTTCTCGACGATGTCGGTCACCCGGTCGCCGTCGGTCGAGAGGACACCGTAGTTCGTGGGGTCCGACACTTCCTGTGCGGCGATAGCCGGCCCGGCCTCGAACAGCGCCGCGACGCTTTCGGGGTCATAGAGATTGTCGCCGTTGAGAACTACAAAATCACCGTCAAGTGCGTCACGGGCGGCACGCACGGCGTCGGCAGTCCCACGCTGGCGTTCCTGGACGGCGTAAGCAACTGGCACGCCGCGGTACTCCTCGCCGAAGAAGTCCCTGACGGCGTCGGCCTCGTACCCGACGACGAAGACGAGTTCGTCTGCCCCGGCGTCGACAGCGGCATCGGCGGTGTGGGCCGCGAGCGGCCGGTCCGCGACTGGCAGCATCGGCTTGGGGGTGCCGTCAGTCAGCGGACGCATCCGGGTTCCCTGTCCCGCCGCGAGGATGACAGTCTGCATACGACGTGGGTCGGCTGGCTGGCACTAATGGCTACCGCAAGCGGCACCGCGCGCGTCCGGGAGACTCGTCACAGACTCTACCGACGTTTGCGGCCGCGACGGGCCGAAACTGGCGCGCGGTCCTCGAAAAAGGAACCACAGCTCGGGCACAGTCCCTTCTCGAAGAAGACGGTCGGTCCCTCTCTCGTCTCGGGATTCCAGTGGACGCGATAGCCACACTCGTTACAGCGGGTGATGCGTCGACTCATACCACTATTTTGACCGCGGTGTGCTTAATTGTGCGGTCGGCGAGGAAACTGACACCCTATAATTTAAATTGAGACGGGCTCGAAGACTCCAGTATGAGCCTCGAAATGGAACACGAGTGTCCGAACTGCGGTGAGACACGTTCGTTCTGGAAGATAGCAAGTACGGAACTCCACCTCGGCCGGAAAGTCAAGTGGGACTGTTCTGAGTGTGGCTACGGCTTCGTGCAGATCGACGGTGCGGTGGACACGAGTACCGCCTGACCGGACATGGGAGAAGAAATCCGGGTACTCGTCGTCGACGAGGACGAAGACGTACTCGAGCTGACCGAGACGTTTCTCGAACGGGAAGCGGATGCGCTGTCGGTGCTGACGGAGCCGAGTGCGAGCGCCGCCGTCGATCGGGCGACAGATGGCGATGTCGACTGCGTCGTCAGTGACTACCGGATGCCAGAGATGAATGGCCTGGAACTGTTCGAGGCAGTCCGCGAACGGGACGGTGACTTGCCGTTCTTTCTGGTGACGGCCGCGGCCGACGAGAAGACGCTCAACCGCGCCGAGAGCGCGGGCGTCACCGGATTCATTCAGAAAGGAGCGGGAACCGACCACTACACTGCCCTCGCGAACCGAATCGTCGACGCCGTCTAGGCGGCGACACCGGCCTTACTCCCCGTCGAGCGCCTGCCAGGAGAGTTGCGGCGTTCGTGCAGCAGCCACCTGGTCGATGCGGCGTGCGGTGGTCGCCTCTGGTGCGGCTTCGAGCGTCGTGTCGTCCTCGCCAGCGACGGCGTTGAACGCAGACGCCAGCTGGTCGAGGGTCCGCTTGCCCTCGATTTCGGTCGGCTCTGTCATCAACGCCTCCGGAACGATTTCGGGCCACTTCGTCGTCGGCGGGTGGACGCCGTAGTCGAGCATCCGCTTTGCCA
>JAZKTK010000019.1:0-32382 GCA_036625595.1 Haloarculaceae archaeon
ACCGCACCATTCGCTGCGGAGCCGAAGTCACGGTGGTACTTGGCGAGGACGCCGTTGTCGTAGGTCGGCTCGGCTTCGTGGTCTTCGAGTCGTTCCTCGAGTTCCTCGTCGGTGAGGTCCACCGAGAGTTCCAGGTTGTCGATGTCGATAGTGACGGTGTCGCCGTCTTCGAGTGCGGCGATTGGCCCGCCGACGTACGCTTCGGGAGCGACGTGGCCGATGGAGAAGCCACGGGTCGCACCGGAGAAGCGACCGTCGGTAAAGAGCGCAACGTCCTCCGCGTGGCCCTGGCCGGCGACGGCGGAGGTGACACCGAGCATCTCGCGCATTCCCGGACCGCCCCGGGGCCCCTCGTTGCGGATTGCGATGACGTCGCCAGATTCGACCTTCCCTTCCTGAACGTAGGCCATCGCGTCCTCTTCACCTTCGAAGACCCGGACTGGCCCCTCGTGATGGAGGTGGTCCTCGCCGGTAATCTTGATGACCGCCCCGTCGGGCGCGAGGTTGCCGGTGAGGATGCGGATAGCACCGCGCTCGTGGATGGGATTCTCGACGGTGTGGAGATACTCCACGTCGATATCTTCGATAGCGGGTGGGTCAACGGCTTCGAGTTCCTCGCCAATGGTGTTGCCCGTCACCGTCAGCTCGTCGTCGTGCAGCAAGCCGGCGTCAGAGAGCGCCTTCAGCACGACCGGGACGCCACCGACCTCGTGGAGGTCGTTCATGACCCGCTCGCCGCCGGGCTGGAGGTTCGCAATCTTCGGGGTGCGGGCGCTAATCTCGTTGAACTCCTCGATGTCGAGGTCGATACCCGCTTCGGCGGCCATCGCGAGCAGGTGAAGCACGGCGTTGGTCGAGCCACCGATGGCGACCTGGAGCGCGATGGCGTTCTCGAAGGACTTCTTCGTGAGGAAGTCGGACGGTTTGCGCTGTTCCTGGACCGCTTCGACGGCGAGTTCGCCCGAGCGGCGGGCCACGTCGTAGCGCTGTTCGTTCTCGGCAGGGGGGGAGGCACTGCCAAGCGGCGCGAAGCCGAGCGCCTCCGTAATCGAGGCCATCGTGTTCGCCGTGAACATCCCACCGCAGGAGCCGGCCCCGGGACAGGCGTGCCGTTCCAGGTCGTCGAGTTCGTCTTCGGTCATCTCGCCGTCGGCGACGGCACCGACACCCTCGAAGACGTTCTGGATAGTGACCTCGCGGCCGTCGTGTTCGCCGGGCATGATCGAGCCGCCATAGAGGAAGACGCTCGGCCTGTCCGTCCTGATAGCAGCCATCATCATCCCCGGCATGTTCTTGTCACAGCCGCCGATGACGACGAGACCGTCCATGCGCTCGCCGAAGGTGACCAGCTCCACGGAATCGGCGATGATTTCCCGGGAGATGAGGCTCGCTTTCATCCCCTCGGTCCCCATCGAGATGGCATCGGAGATGGTGATGGTGCCGAACTCGATTGGCATCCCCTCTGCATCGTCGATGCCTTCGTAGGCAGACTCAGCAACGTCGTCGAGGTGGACGTTACAGGGTGTGATGTCTGCAGCGGGGTTGGCGACGCCAACCATCGGCGAGGAGAGGTCCTGGTCGTCGTAGCCCATCGCGCGGAACATCGCGCGGTGGGGGGCACGCTCTGTCCCCTCGGTCACGTCGTTGCTCGGCAGGTCGGGGTCCTTGCCGGAGTCGCGTTCCGGCGGTTCCTGCTGACTCATGCCTGAACTGTGACGGCGGCCGGACTTAAGTCCCGTCTTCGGCCGCTCCGGGTAAGCACACAGACGAACATGGTCGAGCACCCCCCACTCGTCCGGTTCAACCAGCAGCGGTGAGAGACGCGAACCGGTAAGTGCTTTTGTCCCGTTCCCGGAGTGGGTCATATGTACGAGCGGATCCTCCTGCCGACCGATGGGAGTGACCACACGAAGCGGGCGACCGAACACGCCATCGACATCGCAAAGACCCGCGGCGCGACGCTGCACGTCTTCTCTGTCGTCGACGACCGGGCGTTTCTGGTGCTCGACGACGACCGCGTCGACGAGGTCCGGAGCGAACTCGAAGAGAACGCTCTCGACGCGATCGCCGAAGCCGTCGAGGCTGCCGACCGGGAAGGTATCGAGACCGTCTCGGATGTCGACGTCGGGAATCCAGCCAACTGCATCGTCGACTACGCCACAGACAACGACATCGACCTCGTCGTCATGGGAACCAGCGGCAACGAATACGAGGAGAACGTCGTCGGTAGTGTCTCGAAACGGGTCGTCGACGCCTCTCCCATCCCGGTGCTCACCGTCGGCTCCGACGCCTGAGCGATGGTCACCGTCGATACCGGAGCGCGCCTACACTTTGGCTTTCAGAATCTTGCCCTCGCCCACGAGCGACTCTACGGCGGCGTCGGCGTCGCACTGGCAACCCCACGCGTCGTCCTGACGGCAGACCCAGCGTCGTCAGTCGTCTGTGAGGACGCTGCAGTCGAACCGTTTGTCGCCGACGCCGTCTCGGCGCTGGGCGTCGAAGGGGCACGTGTCACTGTCGAGGAGCGGTTCGAACGCCACGCCGGGTTCGGCAGCGGGACCCAACTGGCGCTGGCGACCCTCGTCGCCGTCGCTCGCGCACACGACGAGTACGCAGACGCCCGAACGTACGCGCCGAAACTCGGCCGCGGCGGCCGCTCGGGCGTCGGCGTCGCCGCCTTCGAGAACGGTGGGTTCGTCGTCGACGCCGGCCACCCGACCGAACGCTTTACCTCACGGCCGCCGGCGGAGGGGAGCTGGACTGTTCCCGAGCCCATCGTCCAGCGTGACCTGCCAAGTTCGTGGCGGTTCGTCCTGATAACACCCGACGCGGAGTCCGGCAAGAGCGGAAAACCAGAAGAGCAGAGCATGCGAACTGTCGTCGAGCGAGCGGACCCCGGCATCGCTGACGACATCTCGCATCTCCTGACGCGGCGACTCCTGCCGGCAGTTGCCGAACGAGATATCGGGGAGTTCGGCACATCGATTGCCCGCCTCGGCCGGCTCAACGGCGCGTGGTACGCCGACGAGCAGGGCGGCGTCTACCGCCCGCCCGCCGGCCAGCTCATCGATAGCCTCGGCGATAGTCCAGTCATCCACGGTGCGGGCCAGTCTTCGTGGGGACCGACCGTCTACGGCGTGACTCGCGAGGCAGATACCGCGGCGGCTCGAGAAGTGGCAGAGGCAGCCCTCGACGCAGTCGGCCGGGGCGGAACAATTCGGATTGCTGGGCCGCGAAACAGTGGCGCGAAACTCGACGACGAGTAGCGAAGAGTGCGCGGGGATTTAAATTGCCGGACCGGTATGTGAGGAGTATGGACCGCCTACCCTTCGGCATCAACCGGCTCGACAAGATGATTCAGGGCGGGGCACCGACAGGAAGCGTCGTCTTGCTGTCCGGGGAGGCAGGCGCAGGCGCACGCGAGTTTATGTATACGAGCGCCGTGATGAACGGGCTGGCACGGACCGACGAAGACCTGTTCGACCTGCACTACGGTGACCTCCACTCGCAGGCAAGACAGCCCGACGGCATCCACTACATCACCTTCAATTCGGACCGCTCGCAGCTTCGGCAGGAAATCGAGACGGTCATCGACACCGAAATCGCGGCCTCGGGACTGGAACCGGTGGAGTTCTGCTCGCTCTCGCGGCAGTTCTTCCACGTCAGCCCCGTGCCACGGAACTGGTACGCCGACGAGACGCCGGACATCAAGAACCTCCGGAAGCGCCACGAAGATCGAGAGGGACTGCTGAGCGCGCTCGGCGACGAACTCAGCATGCGAGCGCCCGGGAATCTCGTCATCATCGACTCGCTGTCTGACCTCGTGGCGACGCTGGGCGAGGACCTGGAATGGTCGGACGTGGCCTACGTCGTGAAGGGGCTCCAGAAGGCCGCCCACGAGTGGGACGGCATCATCCTGCTCCACGTCAACAGAGAGACGCTGTCGGAGACCAGACACGGCCAACTCGTCGACGCCTGCACCGGCACGCTTCGGTTTAGCTGGGAGAGCGGCGGGAGTACGCGATCGCGGACGCTCGTCATCAAACAGTTCCGGGGCGTCCTCTCGCAAATCGAGGACGAGAACATCGTCCAGTTCGAGACGGAGCTGGGCGACGCTGGATTCGACATCAGCGACGTGCGCAAGATTCGGTAGGAACGACCTACGGCTGGCCCGTTCGAGCTATCGGAAGTCGAAATCAGCGGTAAACGCTTAACTGTGCAGTTAGAATAACAGGGCATAATGGCGAGTGAGACGACCGAGGACGGGACGCTAACAGTGAACCTCCCTGGTGAACTCGACAGTTGGCTCACCGAGCGCGCCCGGACACTCGACGTCGACCGCGAAACCGTCTTGCTCCAGTTACTCACTTCCTACCAGGCGGCGGACGAGCTCGACGACGACGAGATGCCCGTCCCGGATTCGAGCGCCGTCGAACGACTGGTCTCAGACAGGCTGGCAGAGGCAGCCGACACTATTCAACAGGAAGTCGACGCCGTCCAGCAGGAAGTCGACGGTATCGAACAGCGCCACGAGGAGGACATCGAGGACGTGCGCGGCCGCGTCGTCCAGCTGAAACGCGAACTCGACGGGAAAGCCACGGCAGACCACAGTCACGAGGAACTCGACCAGTTAGACGACGTACAGGCGGAACTAGCAGACGTGCAGTCGGCAGTCGACGCCATCGAGGAAGAACTGGATTCGACCGTCGCCGAACACGACGTACTGATAGAAGATATTGACGAACGCCTCGACACGCTTCAGGAGCGGTTGAAGACTGTCGCCTGGGTCGTCAGCGACCTCCGTGACGCCTACGAATCACAGAGTGGCATCGAAGCGGTCGACCGCATCAAGCGCGCGGCGGCAAAAGCCGATATCGAGCGAGCAAAGTGTGAGAACTGTGGCAACGGCGTCGACATCGCGCTGTTGACCGAGCCGGAGTGTCCCCACTGCCAGGCCACGGTCACCAACGTCGAAGCGGCCGATAGCTGGTTCAGCAAGCCGCGTCTGCTCGCCGCCTCACAGCTCGAATCGGGTGAAACAGAGTGAGTGACGACGAGGACGACCCCTTCGAGCAGCTCGACGAATCGGTCGGTGACCGCGAGGGCAACCCGTTCGAACGCCTCGACGACGAGGAGCAAACGGACGAGGCCGAGGTCAGCGGCGACCAGAGCGACGGCACCGCCGGGTGGCCACAGGACGAGGGAGACGGCAACGAAGCCAGCGATGTCGCGACAGAGACAGACGCAAAACCGGATTTCGACGCCCACAATGTAACTCCGGCTAACCATCTGGACGAAGTGCCCGAGGAGCGCCCGGACAAGCGTGACGGACAAAGCGAGTTCGTCGAACAGGAATCGCCGTCGATAGACACGAGCAGTACGGCCACCGACACGTCGTTCGAGGACGTGGGAACCAGGGAGGGCGACCCCTTCGCGGACGACGTGTTCGAGCAGATGGACGTGGGTGAGCTCGACCCGGACGAAGTCTGGGCGTCGATTTCCGAGGCCGAAAAAGAAGGGTCGGTCAGCCAGCGAAAAGAGCGCATCTACGCCGAAGTGTCCAAACACAGTTACTGCGAGCAGTGTGAGTTCTTCTCGGACCCGCCGGACGTGCACTGTTCACACGACGGGACGGAGATTCTGGAGTTTCTCGACCAGACGACGGTCCGGGTCGTGGACTGTCCGGTCGTCGCCGAGCGCAAAGAACTGCAGAAACACGAGTGAGTTTTCAGCGTTCGTCAGCTACACGTACGTATGCAATTCTGTGACGACTGCGGGTCGATGATGCGACCGGAGGGCGACGAGATGGTCTGTTCGTCCTGCGGGACGCGCACCGGCAAGGACGAAGAGACGGCGGCGGATTTCACCAGTACGGTCGAACAGTCCGGCGACGAACTCATCGAGACCGAAGAGGGCGCGGACTTCGAGGGGAAACCGACCGCCGACGACGTCCACTGTGACGAGTGTGGCCACGGAAAAGCGTGGTACACGATCAAGCAGACCGGCGCTGCTGACGAACCGCCGACTCGCTTTTTCAAGTGCCAAGACTGTGGCAACCGGTGGCGCGAGTACAACTAGGTGGACAGGAGAGCAACGGCCGCTCAGACAGCATCGTCGGGGTCGTGTCGGGCCATCATCCGCTCGGCTTCGGCAGCGTAGCGCTCCCGTTTCTCGGCGTCGCTGACCGGGACGAGTGCGTCAGGGTCGGTTTCGATGGCAGCGGTCACCTCCGGTGCGTTGCCGCCAAACCGGTTGTATGCACGCTCTTTCTGGAGATATCGCTCACCGTCTGGCGTCGCGTAGACGATGACCAGGATGTGCGGAGAGTCCTCGGAGAAGGTCCGCTCGACCATCCAGACGCGTTCGGTCACCTCGCTCTCGTCTGTGGTGTGTGTGGCAGTCATACGAAGACGTAGGCGGTTCGGTAAGTCAACGTCGCCGACGATTCCCGGGTCTCGGGAACGGGCCCGTGTGCGGATTCACACGGCCAAATGCGCCAGCGAGAGACTTTTCGCCGTCGAACGCGAACCACCGCTGTGTCTATCGAGCGCGGCCAGTCCGTGGCAGTCCACCCCGGCAAGGAGGCGGTCGTCGATTTCGACCCGTCCCTAACGTTCGAGTGTATCGACGAGTGCACCTGGTGTTGTCACCACGGCGTCTTGCTGTACGAACCCGATTTCCTCGAGCTGGCCGGCTGCGCGTCGCTCGCGGAGGCGACCACGCAGGTCCGCGGCGAAGATTTCGTCCGCAAAGAAGCGAAAGACCGCGAGGAACACACCGGCGACGACGGCGAGGCCTGTTTCTTTTTACAGGACGATGGTCTCTGTTCGCTCCACGCCGAACACGACTGGAAACCAGCGCGATGTTCTGTCTTCCCGCTAGAAGTGAGCGTGGAGGACGGAGAGCGGACGGGGAGAGATGGGGGAGACATCCACATTTCCGTTCGCGAGGCAGCCCACGACCACTGTGAGGGACTGGGCGTCTCAGAGCGGCGCGTCGTGGAGCATCTGGACGCGTTCCTGCCGGCGGTGCTGTGGGACCTCGACAATCCAGAGACTCGCCGAGAGCTGTAACAGGACTTTGCGGGCCGAAGCGAGCCAGAAGACGACCGGTCAGGCGACGACCAGCCAGGCGAGAAAGACGGCGATGGCACCGACAGCGGTACTCCCGACGGCGTGCGAGCGGAGCTGGTCCAGTCGTCTGTGAGAGTGTTCGGAGAGCGAACAGACCTGGTCGACCTCGCCGCCAGTCTCACACGACGGCAGAAAGTCCATCGCGACGTGGAGGAAGACACCGGCAGCAAAGCCGAAAATGGCACCGTTGATTGCGGGTGCTTCCGGGACCGGAAGAAGCGCGGCGGGAATCGCAGTGAGGCCGACGGCCGCAGCCGGGAGGAGAAGTGCGGAGACGGGTTTGCCACTCTCGCGGAGGCGATGGGCAGCAGCGTAGCCAGCTGGCCCTTTGTGCGAGACGATGGCAAGGCCGAGCAAGAGACCCAGTTCCGGCATCGAACCGTAGACGATACCGATGATGAAGCCCGCCGAGAGTGCGTGGGCGGTAATCTGGGCCGCAGTCAGGTCGAGCCCGACATCGATGTGTGAGAGGCGATGCCCGATGACGTGGGCAGCGTATCCGACGAGAAGACCGGCTGCGATGCCGAAGCCGCCGACACGCGGGTCGAGGCCGATTGCCTGTGGCACCAGAAAAACCGCAGAACTGGTCACCATCGCACCGCTGGCGAGGCCGTACCCCCAGACCAGCCGCGTAGGGTAGGACGTGTCGCTTTTCGAACTGACGAGTGCGCCGAGCGACATCGCAGCGAAGGCCACCCAGGAGATAACCAGTACCTTCGTCAGGCCCATCGCCAGCGCGACGGCAGAAAACACCCCGAGCAGCGCAGTCCCACCGAGCCCAATCGGCGAGAGCAGTTGTGTGGAGTTCGTCACTCCAGAGGATTCGATGAGAGACATTCGAATAATAAATTCCCCCACGGAGTTAATAAGGTCTACGATGCGGTCAAGCGGATGTCATTCGGTCTCCCTGCGGTAGGTGCGGCGGTCGACGACGGTCCCGTCGATAGCAGTGGGTTCGGCGTCGCGAGCGGCCCAGCGAAACTGGAGTGCCACGTCAGCAGTGTCTCGGCCCTGTCCGCCGGTGAGGTCGGTCGCGACCTGCCCGGGGTCGATGACAGCGACGGCCTGATCGATGTCGTCGGCAAAGTGCATCGCGACCGATTCCGCGGCGGCTTTCGAGACGGCGTAGGAGCCGAATCCAGCGCGAGTGTCGCGGGCGACAACGCCGGAGGTCACCAGCACGCGGCCGTCGGAAGCGAGGTGCGGGAGTGCTTCGCGAACAGTCGCGAAGACGCCGCGGGCGTTCGTCCGGACGTGGTCATCGAACGCCGAGTACGACTCACCCGAGAGCGGTGTCTGTCCGGGGGTGCCGTGATAGACGCCGGCGTTGGCGACGACAGTCCCTATCTCCCCGCCCTCGCGTGCAGCCTGCTCCATCAGCCGCTCGACGTCGAACTCGTCGCGAACGTCCGCCCGCTGGGCGGTAGCAGAGCCACCGTCCTCGCGGATTGCGTCGGCGACGGCCGCCACGGCATCCCCGTCGCGTGCACAGACGACGACGTGTGCACCAGCGTCCGCGAAGGCGTGTGCCACTGCCTCGCCGATACCGCGACTCGCGCCCGTGACCACCGCAGTCTGCCCGTCCATACCCCTTCGTAGGGAGCCATCACAAAGTATCCTTCCGCGAGCGAGCCCAAACCGACGGACGTGAGCGATTCACACGGCCCCCACAGGTTTGGAGGACAGTTTATCATGGCTGGCGGTAAACAGGAAGATAATGACACGGCTTGCAGGATCTGATGTGATAGTCGTCGGTGCCGGCTTCGGCGGCCTCTCGGCGGCATGTTTCCTCGCTGATGCGGGAGCCAACGTTCACCTTCTCGAGAAGAACGACCAGCTCGGCGGTCGAGCGAGTCGCCTCGAAAAAGACGGCTTCCGGTTCGATATGGGTCCGTCGTGGTACATGATGCCCGACGTCTTCGAACGGTTCTTCGACCATTTCGACCGGACGCCCGACGAGTACTACACGCTGAGTCATCTCGACCCGCACTACCGGATTTTCTTCAAGGATAGCGAGGCGCACAGCGCCTCGAACGATTCGAGCGGGCAGAGCCCGCGAGAACATGGCGACCAGGTGGACATCCGACCGGATAACGACTACCTTCGGGACCTCTTCGAATCCTACGAGGACGGTGCAGGCGAGGTGTTCGATGAGTATCTGGCGACCAGCCAGCACCACTACGAGACGGCGATGGAGAAGTTCGTCTACGAGGACCGCTCGCGGCTGCGCGACTGGATAGACCTCGACGTGGTTCGGGCCGCACCCGTCGGGCTCCAGCTCATCGGCTCGATGCAGAGCCACGTCGAAGACTACTTCGACAATCCAAAGCTCCAGCAAATCATGCAGTATACGCTGGTCTTCCTCGGCGGGTCCCCGAAGAACACGCCCGCGCTCTACAACATCATGAGCCACGTCGATTTCAATCTCGGCGTCTACTACCCCGACGGCGGACTGGGTGCCGTCGTCGACGGCGTCGCCGAACTCGGCACGGAGTTGGGCGTCACCTACGAGACGGGCGCAGCGGTCACCGAAATCACCCGACGGAAGAACGGCTTTCTCGTCGAAACCGATGCCGAGACGTACAACCCGGATTACGTCGTCAGCAACGCCGATTACCGCCACACTGAGCAAGAGCTCCTGCCCGAACACGAGCGGCAGTACGACGCCGACTACTGGGACAAGCGCACCTACGCCCCCTCCGCCTTTCTCATCTACATGGGCGTCGAGGGCGACGTGGAACCGCTCGCTCACCACACGCTCGTGCTCCCGGAAGACTGGGACCCGCACTTCGACCAGATTTTCGAGGAGCCGTCCTGGCCCGACGAGCCAGCCTACTACATCTGTGCCCCCTCCAAAACCGACGACACCGTCGCCCCAGAAGGTCACAGCAACCTCTTCGTGCTGGTCCCGATTGCGCCCGGACTCCACGACGGCGACCAGGTCCGACAGGAGTACCGGGAGAAGATTCTGGCCGACATCGCCGACCACACCGGCGTCGACCTCCGGGACCGCATCGTCGTCGAAGAACAGTTCTCTGTGAGCGATTTCGGCGAGCGGTACAACGCCACTGAAGGGACCGCACTCGGGTTGGCACACACACTCCGCCAGACCTCGCTGTTGCGACCGTCGAACCGCTCGTCAGCCGTCGACGGCCTGTACTTCACCGGCTCGTTTACCACGCCAGGAATCGGCGTTCCGATGTGTCTCATCAGCGGTGAGCACACAGCGAACGCGCTCATCGAAGACCAGACGTAAGGTTCGGGCCATCGACAGCCAACTATGAGCGAGGTGACAGAGCGAC
Organism: Haloarculaceae archaeon; assembly: GCA_036625595.1. Taxonomy (GTDB): domain Archaea; phylum Halobacteriota; class Halobacteria; order Halobacteriales; family Haloarculaceae; genus Salinibaculum. The sequence continues at coordinate 10,436 of JAZKTK010000019.1, forward strand.
TGGCGGCGCTTGCCCCCTCCGAGCAGTCGCTTCTGGGCTATCTGTTCTGGCTTTCGCGCCCCCGATTCTGGTTCTATCTGGCCGGCCCCGTCGTGGTCGGCGTCGTCTACGCTGCCGACGAAGTCTCTGAGTTTTTCACGCCGCTGACGGTCGCGCTCTTTCTGTACTTTCTCGTCCCCGCAAACGTCTTCCTGTACGGCGTCAACGACATCTACGACGCCGACGTCGACGAACACAACCCCAAGAAATCAGAGGAGGGAAAGGAAGTCAAGTATCGGGGCGACGCCATCGTCGTGATGGTCGTCTTCCTGCTAACCGCGATTGGGGGACTCTTCGTCCCCTTCCTTCCAATCGAGGGGATATACGTACTCGCGCTCTTTTTCGCGCTCGGAGCGGAGTACAGCGCACCGCCGCTCCGACTGAAGACAACGCCGTTCCTCGACTCGCTGTCGAACGGGCTGTATATCCTGCCGGGGGTGCTGGCGTATCTCGCCGTCGCGCGAACGTTTCCGCCGCTACTTGCCGTTGCCGGCGGGTGGCTGTGGACGATGGCGATGCATACCTTTTCGGCGGTACCCGACATCGAACCCGACAGGAACGCCGGTATCCAGACGACGGCAACGTTCCTCGGCGAGCGGGGCGCGCTCGCCTACTGTGGCGTCTGCTGGCTGGCCGGCGCAGCGCTGATGGCACTGGTCCATCCGTTCCTGGGTGGTGTGTTCGCCGTCTATCCACTCTTCGTTGCTGGTATCGTCGCCGCAGACGTGGACATCGACCGCGCGTACTGGTGGTTCCCCGTCCTCAACACGCTCGCTGGGATGGTACTGACCATGGCTGGTATCTGGGTGATTCTGTATGGATAGGGCGTTCGCACGGTTCAGCGATAGACAGGAGTTCGAGCGACGACTCGACAATCTCGTCGAGCGAAACCGGTTTACCATCGCCGTCGTCTTCCCGCTGGTCGGGGCACTCCTGTTGCTCGCCAGTGCCGAGGGGCTCCTGCCCGCGATACTCGCGTTCAACCCCTATCTCGTGTTGAGTGGTGTGCTCGTGATGCGCCTGCCACTCGTCGCCGGGTTGCTCCCGCTCGTCGGCAAGCGAGCACTCGCTGCACTTTCGGTACTGACGCTGTACGCCTACGGTATCGAGTACATCGGCGCAACCACCGGGTTCCCGTACGGCGATTTCGCCTACGAAATCCCGCTGGGACCGATGCTGGTCGACACGATTCCGGTCGGGCTACCGGTCTTTTTCCTCCCGCTGGTGCTCAACAGCTACCTGCTCTGTCTGCTCTTGCTCGGCAAGCGGGCAAGGTCTGCGTTTGTCCGCCTGCCAGCAGTCATCGCCGCTGTCCTCGCCGTCGACCTCGTCCTCGACCCGGCAGCGGTCGCACTCGGCTTCTGGTCGTACGGGGGCGGTATCTACTACGGCGTTCCACTGTCGAACTACGCCGGCTGGGTCCTGAGTGCGACGGTCGCGACGCTGCTCGTCGACTATGCCTTCGACAGTACGAGATTAGTCCAGCGAGTTCGGTCGTGTTCGTTCATGCTCGACGACCTGGTGAGTTTCGTCCTGCTGTGGGGAGCAGTCAACGCCGTCTACGGCGCGTGGGCCCCAGTTGGAATTGCACTCCTGTTCGGCGTCGGACTGGTCCAGCTCGACCGGTTCGATTTCGCGGTGTGGAAGGGGCTTCCAGGTCGCACGCCAGAATAGCCAGCTGAACAGTTACTCGGGGTGGAGAACGTGCGGCGTTTCTTCTGCGTCGAGCGTCCCAGCGTCGGTTTCGGGAACCGGGCTGACTCGGCGGAAGACAGTCACGGGGTCCTGGAAGCGCCGCCAGTTCCACCACGTCTTCGAGACGACCCACAGTTTCCGGGCGGTCGACAGCGACGGCCGAGTCGACAGCACGTCGAAATCCTGCTTGCGGATGAGCCGGTGGTGTTCCGCGTACAGCGTTGCCGCCAGCACGACCGCGAACTGACAGTCCCTGGGCAGGTGCTCGATACCGGCGACGCCCTGCCGATAGAGCTGTTCGGCCCGGCGGACTTCAGCCTGAATTGCCTCCCGGAACGCTGGCGTACACTCCTCGTTGCGGAGTTGGTCGACGGTTACGTCGTACGCATCGAGCGTCTCCATCGGGAGATACACCCGGTCGAGTTCGCGAATATCCTCGCGAACGTCACGGATGAAGTTCGTCAGCTGGAACGCCTCACCGAGTTTCCCAGCGTGTGGGGTGGCCGCCTCCCGGTCGTCCGGGTCCATCAGCGCACACATCATCTGCCCGACGGCAGCCGCCGACCCGCGCATGTACCTTTCGAGGTCCTCATAGGTCTCGTAGCGGTCGGTGTCGATGTCCGTCAGCATCGCGTCGATGAACTCGTGGATTTCCTCGTCGGGGATGTCGTACTCAGCGCGAATCTCGGCGAACGCGTCGACGACCGGGTCCTCGGCGTCGACGGTGCCGAGTGCCGCCTCGCGGATGTGTTCCAGCTGTTCTTGTTTTTCGGCCGCTGCCAATCCCTGATTCCCGTCGACGACCTCGTCGGCGATGCGGAAGAAACCGTACAGAACGTAGGTGGGCGTTCGAATTCGAGACGGAAGAAGGCGCGTGGCGTAGTAGAAGGTCTGGCCAGTTTCCTTGTGGATGGCCTTCCCCCTGTCGAGCTGGGACTTTTTCACAGCAGTATATTAGCCCCCACTCTTGTGTAAGTTACCTACCTAATGAATTGGGTATGCTGTATCGGCGGTGGCAGCGACGGGTTGTAGCCGGTGAGACACACCAACGATGGCAACATATGTAGGTGCACATTTATACGGAGTGCAGGAGAATACAGGGCCATGACACGACTCCTTGTGGGGACGGACAGCCAGGAAGCAAGCGAACGACTGCTCGACTATCTGGAGGGACAAGTCGGCGCAGACGATACAGTCTACGTCATCAACTCACTGGTGGGTGGGGACGACACGTCGAGCGACGAGATTTCCGATGGAGAAGAAGCAATCGAGGTACTTGAAGACGGACTCAGCGAGCAAACGACAGTGGAGACCCACCAGTACATCCGCGGAAACGCCCCAATCGAAGACTTCCTCGAAGCGGCCGAGGAGTTCGACATCGACGAGCACGTCATCGGAATCCGCAAGCGCTCGCCGGTCGGCAAGATGATGTTCGGGAGCACCGCACAGAATCTCCTGCTGGAGAGCGACCTCCCGGTTCGGTGTGTGCCGCTCGTCTCGGAGTGACCGAAACCGTTTTTTGACCACTCAATCGACGGTCTAGTATGACACGAGAGAATCTCGTCACAGCTAGCGACTTGCTCGCAACGGCAGCCGAGGACACCGACGACGAGGACGCAGCAGAGCGACTCGACTCCCTGTCGGACCAGTTGGATACGCTGGCACACCGAGATCGCGGTCCCGACCACGGCCGCCTGGCTCGCATCGAATCGGGTCTCGACGAAATCCAGACCGACGCCAGCGACGACGTGGCCACGACCATCGAAGACGCACTCGAAGCGATTCGAGCGTACCGAGAGACCGTCGAAGGCGTATAGGCTGCTCGACCGACGACACGAGAATCCGCCACGTTTATTTCACTGTCGTCTCACACTGGACAGTCCACTCCACGTCCCACGCCTCGGTAAGTCGGTCGTAGAGCGACCGCAGCCCCGCCGACTCGGTTTCGGGGAGTACGTGGAACCGAATCTGTCCGTTCCGAACGGAGACGCGAAACACGTCGCCTGTCTCGTCGTCCCGGACCAGATACAGCGGCATCGGCAGATCGAAGAAGTCGCCGTAGCGGTACGGTCCCGCCGCCAGCACACGGCGAAGGAGCGAATCGAGACTCTCCTCACTCTGCGGTGGTCGTGGCTGCAGCCGAAACATCGTCTCACCCTCGTACTCGACCCCGCCCTCGTACGGGTAGCGCCGCTGTGGCCGGGCCGGGATCGCAAAGGAGGGCTCCGATGCCATCTCGACGACAGGTAGGGCGCTATCCCTTTTAAATTCGCGGGCAAAATCGACCGATTCGAGGATTTATCGGCCCTCGACACCCACCACCAACGTATGTGTGGCCGCTACAGTCTGTTCACGCCGCCCGAAGATATCGAAGAGCGGTTCGGTGCCACCTTCACCGAGGAGTTCCAGCCCCGGTACAACGCCGCGCCGAGTCAGTCCCTGCCGGTCATCACCGACGCGAGTCCCGAACGCATCGACGGAAAGGAGTGGGGGTTCGTGCCGCCGTGGGCCGACTCACGGAGCGACTTCGGATTCATCAACGCCCGGGCCGAGACGCTTGCCGAGAAATCCACGTTCCGAGACGCGTTTGCACAACAGTCTCGCGATGGCTTTCGGATGGGACGGTGTCTGGTCCCTGCCGACGGATTCTACGAGTGGGTCGAAGAGCGTGACGGGAAACAGCCCTACCGGGTGACGCTCGCTGACGAGCAACCGTTCGCAATGGCCGGGTTGTGGGCGCAGTGGCAGCCACCGCAGACACAGACAGGGCTGGACGCGTTTACCGGTGGTACCGGCAGCGATACCAGTCCCGACCGGGTGGAGACGTTCACCATCGTCACAACGGAGCCAAACGACACCGTAGCGGACCTCCACCATCGGATGGCAGTGATACTCGACGACGATGAACTCGACCAGTGGCTAACTGGTGATACCAAAGACGTGGCGGCGCTTCTGAGCCCGTACGACGGCGAGATGCAGGCGTATCCGGTGTCGACAGCGGTCAACGACCCGTCGAACGACTCGCCGGAACTGGTCGAACGAATCGGGGAGTGAGGGGAAGGCAAGCCCGAGTGCGTCAGCGGGTCGGGGTTGTGAGTGCCGACAGCCCAGCGGCAGTGCGAAGACGAACGTTGTGGAGGTGTTTTCGCACGTAGTGTCGGACGGGTGCACGGCGACCAGCGTAGTCAGTGCGACCAGCACGAATCGCAGAGACGACAGCGTCGGCAGTCAGCGGTTCCGTCTCGGTAGCGAGTTCGACGTGCGTTACGGCACGGCCGACCATCTCCGGAGTGTGTGCGTCGCTGCCACCGAGTGCCGGATAGCCGTGACGGTCTGCGAAAGTACGAGCGCGGTGGTTCCGAACGCCGGTCATCGCCATGGCGTTGTACACTTCGATGCCGTCACACTCGCCGAGAGTCGAGCGAGAAACGCCGTGTCTGCTTCGCTGAAACGGGTGCGGAACGACGGCAACCCCTCCCTGTTGGTGGACTGCGTCGACCGACTCGGCAAACGGCTTCCCCGCCGACGGACAGTCGACGACACCGAGTGCGAGCAGGTGGCCGTCGGTCGTCGATACCTCGACGCCGGGAACGACGACAACGTCGCGACTGCGGGCGCGCTCCATCGCGCGGCGTACTCCCCCCATCGTGTCGTGGTCAGTGATGGCAACAGCGTCCAGGTCGGCAGCAACGGCGGCGTCCAAGACGGCGTCGACAGAAGCCCCGGAGTCGTACGACGCCGCGGTATGGACGTGGATGTCGACGAGGGCACGACGAGACATGACTCAGAGCACACCGAGGGCAAGGAGCACGGAGACGGTCCCGACGGCGACGCCAAAAGCACCGACGAGGACGTGTCCCCACACCGTCTTGAACGCCCGGTATTCCGAAACCATCAGTGGGCAGGACAGCAGTATCGGAACGGTTGCAAGCCACCACGTCCACTCGGCGATGAAGAGTGCGAGCAAGTAGTTCGCAACGACGACGACGTTCGTGTGAACGACTGTCGTCCCGCGGTAGTAGCTCGTCTCCCCGGTCGACTGGAATCCCTCGTCGTTGTGGCGGACGAGCCGAAGCCCACCGAAGCAAACGACAGTGAATCCGACGAGTGCACTGACGAGCGTGTTCGGTGCCAGCGCGACGTGATACAGCAGTGCAGCAGTGACGAGGTACGTGAAGATGTCGATAAAGGAGTCGACCTGCCGCCCAAACGGTGAGGGTTCACCGTAGCGGCGGGCGTAGAAGCCGTCGAGTTTGTCGAAAAAGAACGCGACGAACATCGCGACGAGACCCCAGTTCGGCGCGCCGTCGAGAATCAACAGCGCGCTGGTCCACGCCGCAAACAGCGCGGCGAGACTGAGGTAGTCAGCGCCCGAGAGTCGCGACAGGAAGCGTCCGATACCGAGACCGGACCCCTCCGAATCGGTCCGTGCCTGCACCGCGCCGACGATGGTCTGCACCGGGTGGCTGGTACTGTCGGCCATGTCATCTGGAGGTGGTCACAGTGGTAGCATAATCCTGTATAATATACGTAGATAGTGGAATTTTTATTTAGAAGTGCTACGTTCGCCTCCGGAGACGCCGGCGATTGTGCGGCTGGTCCGGCTCTCACGGCCCAGCACCCGAACGTAGCGGATTTCTCGTTGCGGTTCGAAATCGACAGCCTCGAACACCGACTGTGATGGCACGTTGTCGGGGGCAACGAGGGCAGCGGCCCGGTCGATTGGGGCGTTCGTTTCCGTGGCTGCCCACAGTGCAGCCCGAACGAGCGTCCGGCCGAGTCCTCGACCACGGCTCCCAGGGGCGACGTATAGCCGCCAGACGTACGCACCCTCCGGGTCGAACTCGCCGTGGAGAGCGTCGACGTGGACCGTCTCAGCGACGGTCAGGAGGACAGAACCGATGCGTTGCCCGTCTTCGTAGGCCGCGACCACACAATCAGCACGGTCGAGCGCGTCCGCATCCCGAAACGAATCGTCAACAGCACTGGGGTCGTGATAGCGCAGACAGCGGTCGACAGCGTCGGGTTCGGCCGGGCCGCGGAGTGGTCGGGTGTACACCTGCAGGACCGAGAGCGTCAGTCCGACAGAATCGAGCATCTCGTGGATTCGTTTGGCATACGGGTTACGGGTGAGTCGCCAGAGTGTTGCCACAGGTCGCCCCTCCGTGCCAAGCAGTGTAAACCTCGCTCATAGCTCTATAGAGTCGGACAGAGCAATAGCGGGTAGACAGTAGGAGAACGAAGACGGGGAGCCGTACTCAGTAGACCGCGTCTTCGATGTCGTCGGCAAGCGTCTCGAACTGGGCGAGATACGCGCGGCGTTCGTCTCGCATCGCTTCGATTTCACTCTCGTAGTCGTCGAACTGATTGGGCGGGTAGAACGCATCGACATCGACACCCGGGACCGACTCGGGGATATCCATTCCGAGCTTCTCGTCGTGGTTCCACTCGATGTTGCCACGGGCGGCACCGACGAGAATGTTCACCGAATCCTCGACACCGATGTCGGCGTCGGGGGAGCCGACGTAGCCGGTGTTGATAACGTACGTCTCCACGTCGTTGTCGTCGATGAGGTCGTAGAAGCGGTTGCCCTCTTCCCCTTCTGGACCGATGATGAAGGGGTTGGTACCGACGACACGGATGGACTCGCCAGCCGCATCGGGGTCGCCGGCGCTGGTCTGGATTGACTCACCGAGCATAAACGCGACCGCGGCCTGTTCGGGAGTGAGACGCGCAATAGCGGGCATCGTCGGGTTGCGCGTGATGAAGAAAATCTGGTCGACTTCCTCGAGGTCGATATCGTCGGCGGCGCTGTCGAGGTACTCCCGGAGGATGACCGCACGGCCGTTGGTCGTCAGGTCAGTGTTGTCGAAGTCGACGGTGCCGTCGTCTTCGACGTGGACGTTCTCGAAGACGGCAGACTCGTCGGTCGCTGCATCGTAGAGTGCGGGCTGTTCGTCGCGAGCGAGGCCGTCGGTCTTGATGTAGAGACCGTTGCCCTCGCTGCCGGTAATCTGCCCGTCGGGCAACATCGCACACACGTCGTCCTGGAGCATCTCGGCACCTTCGGGGTCGTCGAGCCAGCAGCCGTGACCGGTCAGCGTCGACTTGCCGGTCGCAGAGAGACCGAGGAACGCCTGTCCGACCTCCTCGATATCATCGCCGTCCTCGATGCGGACGCGCTTGCTGCCGGCGTGGAGCCCGAGACCGCCCTGCTGTTTGGCACGGTACATGTACAGACGAAGGAACGACTTTTTCGCCTCGCCGGTGTAGTCGCTCCCGAGAACGAAGGTCAGGCCCTCCTCCGGCAAGATACGAATCCGACGGCGCTGGCCGTCCTGCGTATCCCAGTCAGGCAACTGGAGTGTCTGGAAGTCAGGCTCGCCCTGTGCGGGTTCGAGGAGTTTCGCCCACGAGAGGGCGATTCGTGAGAACTCCTTGGGGACGAAGAGACGACAGACGTAGGACGTGTCGGGATGGCGACCGACCATCCGGTCGAGACAGACGAACTCGTAGTCGTCGACGCCAGCGAGCGCGTCCTCGATAGCGTCCCAGTCAGCGTCGGAAAAGTCGTCGTCGACGAGATTCTTCGTCTGGTCGGCACTCCGGGACTTCTGTGCGCTTACGTATCGCGGACTACCGTACTCAGTCGTCGTCTCGTCGTGGTTGGCAAACTCACGGAGTTCATCGAACGTCGGATTGTAAACAACGTTATCTGCTGACTCCGGGTCCGGGAACTCGTCCTGCAGTCTGGATGTCTCCACCCGTTGGCTGGACATATATTGTGAGCGGTGGCTGGCGGGACGCATAAAGCCACGGAAATCAACGAACCGTGATTCACGACCACATACGATATAGTTCAAACATTACTAAATCGTATAGATGTTCGACCCATTCGGTTGGACTTCCGACAAAGAGAAGCAGTGTAACAGACAGATACCGCATTTACAGCTGTTTCACCCGCCATTAAAAAAGTTATAATAGATTAAGATTATGTTTCCCACAGACTACTTTCCGATAGTCATAAGAATACCGACAACACGAGAATGCCGGACGTGTTCGGGTAACGGACGCTACATGAGAGACAAACGGCCCGGAAGAGAGGCTATCCGCAGAGGAGATTCCGAGAGAGAAGCAACGGTGGTGACGCCACACCGAATTGGCAAAAAGCACGGACGCTCCTGAACAGCGATTCCCAACAGACACCTCGATAATCACTGCGTGGTGAGTGGTATCACGACCATAACGTAGCTTATGTAGATGGAGGTTCTTTTTAATGTATGAGCGAAAATACTGGGCGACGGGATCTCCGGATGCCGTCCGACGACGAAGTCTTCGCAGTAGTGACAGAACACCTTGGTGGCAATCACGTCCGCCTGCAGTGTGCCGACGGTGAGACCCGAATGGGCCGGATACCGGGTCGGATGAAGTTCCGGACCTGGATTAACGAGGACGACGTTGTACTGGCCGAACCGTGGGACTGGCAGGACGAGAAAGCGAACGTGGAATGGCGATACGACGGCCAGGCCGCCGACCAGCTCCGTCGCGAAGGCCACATCGAGTAATTGTAGTTTTTGCGTTGTTTTCACTCACCGAGAGCGGCTGCACTCTCGCAAGCGACCGGATACAGAGTAGAGTTTGAACGGCAGTGCTCGCTCGACCGAGTACCGTCTCTCAGTGGATGTGTCCCCCGTTTCAAACCCGACGATAGCCGACAGTGCTGCCGCTTGCACGGAAGCGTTCGAAAGAATCTGTTTGGTTCCGTCTGAGCTTACTGGCGCTCGAGGTTCGTCGCGCGCGGGCCCTTCGGTGCCTGTTCGATGTCGAATTCGACGTCAGTTCCTTCTTCGAGGTCCGGACCGCCAACGTCCTCCATGTGGAAGAATACGTCGTCGTCCGCGTCTTCAGTCTCGATGAATCCGTAACCGCCTGTGTCGTTGAAGAAATCAACCGTACCGGTTGCCATTGCGACTGTTCGGATGCCGGGGGTACAAATAAGCGTTCCGAAGGGGAGACACCGCCACTCCACAGATGAGTTCACGGGCGCGAATCAGCAGATGGGAGTCACCTCTCTCAGGAGAGGTCGAAGTGCTCGGCGGCCTGCTCCATGTCCTTGTCGCCCCGGCCGGAGAGGTTGACGAGAATCGTGTCGTGGTCGCCCTCGGCGGCGAGGTCTGTCGCCAGTGCGATGCCGTGACTCGACTCCAGAGCGGGGATGATACCTTCCGCCTCGCTGAGTTCGCGAAACGCCGCGAGCGCGTCGTCGTCGTGGATACCTCGGTACTCCGCACGACCAATTTCACGGAACATAGCGTGTTCGGGGCCGACGCCGGGATAGTCGAGTCCGGCAGAGACGGAGTGGACGTCGACATCCTCGTCGATGACCCGGGTTTTCATCCCGTGGATGACATCGTCGTCGCCCGCTGCCAGTGGGGCGGCGTGACGGTCGGAGTCTGCGCCCTCGCCGCCACCCTCGGCGCCGTAGAAATCCACGTCGTCGTCGCGGAACGCGTGGAAGAGACCCATGGCGTTGGAGCCGCCGCCGACGCAGGCGACAGCAGCGTCCGGGAGTTCACCGGTCCGCTCACGGAACTGTTCGCGGGCTTCACGCCCGATAACACTCTGGAAATCCCGAACCATCCGCGGGAACGGGTCAGGGCCGACGACGGAGCCAACGAGATAATGGGTATCGTCGATGTTCTTGGCCATGTCTTCGAGTGCTGCGTCGACGGCGTCAGCCAGTCCTTCGCCCCCGCGGGTCACCTCGTTGACGGTGGCACCCATCAAGCGCATCCGGAAGACGTTCATCTTCTGGCGCTCGATGTCCTTCTTTCCCATATAAATCTCGGTGTCGAGGTCGAGCAGTGCGCCGGCCATCGCGGTCGCAGTCCCGTGTTGACCAGCTCCAGTCTCGGCGATGAGACGGGACTTGCCCGCTTTCTTCGCGAGGAGCGCTTGCCCGAGCGTGTTGTTGATTTTGTGGGCGCCACCGTGGAGCAAGTCCTCGCGCTTGAGATAGATGTCGGCCCCGTAGCGCTCGCTTAGCGTCTCGGCGTAGAAAAGCGGCGTCGGCCGTCCAGCGAAGTCTTCGAGGAGTGCGTGGAGTTCGGCGTCGAACTCGTCGTTCTCTTTGATTTCGTCGTAGCCGTTCGCTAGCTGTTCGAGCGCATCTTCCAGGGCTTCGGGGACGTGACGCCCGCCGTAGCCCTCGAACGTACCATCGGACATATCTGCACAGATTCCCCGCGTTATGATAAACTGTATCATCCACGCCCGACAGCCCGGAGTGTCCACTCAGATGCGGTCGGTCGCAGCAGCCAGGTTCACGGCCAAGCCGAACAGTATCAGTACTGCACTGATGACGACGTTGACCGTGGTACTCGACAACAGCGTCGGCAGCGTCGCCGCCTCCGTCGCGAGTGCGTTGGCAACGCCACCGACAACCAGCACCAACCCCACGAGACCCAGCAAGAACCCGCCCGTCGGGCCGAATCGACCGCTCCGGGCAGCATGCTCCTCGAGAACCGAAAGCATGGACGCTTCGACAGATTCACCGACCTGGTCATCGACGTACTCACGGAGCGTCTCGTCGCGTTCGTCGAGTTTGGTCGCGTACTCGTCGAGTTCCGCTTCGCGCTGCTCGATTTCGGTCTCACGTTCGTCCAGTTCCTGTTGCAGATGTTCGATTCGTTCCTGGCGCTCCTCCAGCGAGGCGTACTCGTCTGCGAGTTGCTCGCGGCGCTCGGACAACTCTGCTTCTCGCTCGTCGAGATCGTCCTCCCGCTCGTCGAGTCTCTCCGCACGTGCGTCGAGTCCCATCTCGCGTTCGTCGAGACGGCGCGCACGCTTTTTGAGGTCCGTCACCACCGCCCTGTCTATCCGCTCTTTGGCGTCGGGTTCGATGACTGTCTCTGAGTCCTCGATATCCCCCGATACCGTCTCCGCTCCCTCCTCGCCCGAATCAGAAGTATCCTCTTCAGTCTGGGGGTCACCCTCCTCGCTCATGATTTGTCCTTCTCTTGAGGTTTATCTGCTATCAGATTAAAATGTTGGGGCCTCCGCAGTCTCATCACGGAGCGGTCCGAGACAGACTGGAGTGTCATTCTGTGTTCCGGTCGAATTCGCCGCCCTGCGTAGTTTGGTCTGTCATAGACTAGCGTGTCCGGTGAGACCAGTTAGTTAGTCGGAGGGTACTGAAACGTCAGAGAGCAGACCTCCCGCTATCAGCGTGAGCTCGATACCGTGGTTCGTCACGGAGCGAGGCCACTCTCGGAGTAGTTCTGAAAGAAACAAAGGTCCGGAAAGTCGCTAAAAAGCGACGGTGTGAACCTGTTTAGCTGCGAACGACGTTAGTCGCGCGCGGGCCCTTTGGGGCTTGTTCGATGTCGAATTCGATCTCGGTCCCTTCGGTCAGATCCTCACCGCCAACGTCTTCCATGTGGAAGAAAACGTCGTCGTCAGCATCCTCAGTCTCGATGAAACCGTAACCGCCTGTGTCGTTGAAGAAATCAACCTTACCGTTTGCCATTGCAAATATACGGATGCCAGGTACACGGATAAGTATTCCGACTTTGTATCCCCAATCCAAATATTGCAGAACAGATGTACGATGAAAAACTTCTTTTTTGGATATTTAGCCATAGTGTGTCGATTCTATTACCGTATGGTGCCCAATCAGTCACAGCAGGAACAGTCTTCGGCGTGATTCACAATCCGGTCGGTCGGTTCGGACAGACAGGCTGGGTACGCACGACTCAGATGAACTGTCGAGAAGTGGTCTCGTATACTGCCGGCTATCGTTGGTAACGACTCTCGACACCCCGGGAGACCGAGTCTGCCCGAGATGGGGCAGCCGGCGGTATCAGTCCATCACGAATCGCCAGCATCGGTTTCCTTCACCCGAACTGTCGAAATGCGGGTCCCGTCGACGTCCGTCACCTCCACGACGTACCCGCCAACCTCGATGCTGTCGCCGCGTTCCGGCGCACGGTCGAGGCTGCCAAGCACCAACCCACCAATCGTTTCGACCTCCTCGCTCTCGAAGTTGCCCCCCAGCGTATCGCTGACTGCCGACAGCGTAACACTCCCGTCGATGTCGAACACTCCATCGCCACGTTCGCGTATCGAGTGTTCGCGCTCGTCGACATCGAACTCGTCGCGGAGGTCCCCGACGACAGCCTCGATTACGTCCTCGACTGTCGCAATTCCCTCGAACGAACCCCATTCGTCGATGACCGCGGCCATCTGCTGGTGTTCGGCCCTGAACTGCAACAGAAGGTCGTTGATAGTCGTCGTCTCAGGGACGACGAGTATCTCCCGTGCGATGTCACCAGCAGTCCCGACATCCTCTTCGGGTTCCTCGCTCGCACGCAACACGTCCTTGACGTCGACGAAGCCGACGACCTGGTCGCTGTCGTCAGCGTCGAGAACCGGATAGCGGGTGTGGCCGGATTCGAGAACGAGCGTCCGGAGTTCAGACAGCGTGGCGTCTGCCGGAATGCTCACAACGTCCGGACGCGGCACCATGACCTCACGGACAGCGGTGTCGTCGAGGTCGAACACGCGCTCGATCATCGCAACTTCCGAGACGTCGATGTCCCCCTCCTCGCCGGAGCGAACCAGCACCCGTCGAATCTCCCGTTCGCCGAGCGTCTCGTCGGTTTCGGAGGCCGGCGGAACGCCGAGCATCCGCGTGAAGGCGTTAGCCGTCCCGTTGAACACGACCAGCCCCGGGTAGAAGATGTAGTAGAAGAACTTCATCGGCGGAGCGAGAAACAGCGAAAGTCGTTCGGTCTGGGAAATCGCGATTGTCTTCGGTGCGAGTTCGCCGAAGACGACGTGGAGGAACGTGATAACGCTGAACCCGACTGCGAAGGCGACGAGGTGGACGACATTCGACGGGAGAATCGGCCCCAGGACGGGTTCGAGCAGTGACGCAACAGCGGGTTCGCCGACCCACCCCAGACCCAGCGAGGCGATGGTGATACCGAGCTGTGTCACCGCGAGGTAGTCGTCGAGACCCTCCATCACACCCTGGAGTGCGCCCGCGCCGGTCCGACCCTCTGCGACGAGTTGATCGACAGCCGTTCCACGAATCCGGACGAATGCGAACTCGGCAGCGACGAAAAAGCCATTCAGTAGCACGAGAAACAGTGCCACGACGAGCTGTGCCGCCGAGAGTGCGACGTTTACCATCGGCCCTCCGAGAACGTACCGTCAGTCGGTCGCGATGAGTCCATACTATTACGTCTCGGCCCACTCATTAAAATGGTCGAATACACGGTCTTGCCCCCGATACAGAAACGACATTCACCCTGTTCGCTGTCCGCAGCACACCCGATGACAGCAAACGAGTCCTCCCTATAGTAGCCACTGAAAGCCATTGCACACACGACCGCACGAGGGCAGTGCGATCGGTGTGTAAACCGTTTCAGTTGTTACTATAGCTTCGTGCCCGTCAGAGGAGAAATCTCGACCGCCGTTCTCGCCAAACGTGCCATCGGTCAGGAAAGCGGTATCGACAGCTCCTCGCCGTCTCGTTCGATAGCCGTCTCGAACGGTTTTGAGCGGTCACGTAACGTCTTCCGAACACTGGCTGCGGCGGCGTCATCGGCCAGTTCTGCAGCACAGTCCTCGATTTCCGTCGGGACGGCTCGAAGGGTGTCGAACGCTCCATCGTCGACGACGAGTTCGAAAATTGCGCTTTGCTTGTTTGCGTACCCCGGCTTATCGATGTAATCGTCGACGAAGTCGCCGGCATCATAGATGACTGGGCAACCCTGGTAGACCTCGATGCCCTGGAGGATATGGGCGCTGTGGCCGTGAACCACGTCGACGCCACTGTCGACGAGCCAGTGTGCGAACGCTCGATAGGTGTCGCTCGGTTCGGTCTCGTAGTTCGCACCCCAGTGGAGCGACGCGACGACGAAGTCTGCGTCCGCTCGTTGTGCTGTGCCGATGGCGTCCTCGACGAGCGAGCGAGTCGTAGAATCATTCGGGTCGAGCGTCGCGAACGCGGTCCCCGGGTCGTCGTCGCTGGCGGCGTACGTCGGGTACTGGTCCGTAAGCGAGAGCGTCGCGACAGTCATGTCGTCGACGGTTGCAACCGCCGGCTCGAACGCCGTCTCGCGGTCGACACCGGCACCAGCGTGTGCGATAGCCGCGTCATCGAGATGCTCCAGAGTGTCCCGGAGCGCCCGCTCGCCGAAGTCCAGAACGTGGTTGTTCGCGAGTGCAGCGACTGTGGTATCGATGTCGCTCAACGCAGCCGTCGCGAACGACGGCGACGCCCGGAAGTTGAACCCCTTCTCCGTGACAGGTCGGCCGCGGTCCGAGAGACAGCATTCGAGGTTCAAAACGAGACCAGAGAGCGACCGGAGCCGCTCGCGGGTCGACCCCCAGACTGCCGTCGGGTCGCGGCCGGCCCAGCGGGCATCCACCCCGCGACCGAGCATCACGTCGCCGACGAACCCGATTCGGGCGTCCGCCGACTCTGCATCGGACACAGGTCTGTCGGCGACGGAGGTGCCAGCCAGGCGGCCGACCGTCCCGACGAGGCTGCTCACGCTGGCACCGCCGCTGAGGCCTCCGACGCCACAGAGACCCGCAGGACCGCTGCAGCCCGCCGAAAGAACTGCTCGCCGCGGTCTGGTCATGTCGTTATAGAACTTCGACACGAGGTGGTTTCAACGCTACGCACCCTCGGGACGATTCGACAGGCCGCCCGCTATCCGGAATCGCGTCCGGCTACGTCCCAGGACGTCTGCAAGTGCTGTGAATAGAAGGCGAACCCGCTGTTCATGGCAGAGAGTTTTGATATCCAAAACAGTTTTGCCCTCAAAAACATCTTTGCCCACACAGAAGTAAAAATAATCCCAAAATTGTAGAAATATATATGCATGTCTGACGTTCTCTGCAATATGGTTACTCACGTAACAAATGGCAGTGACGCCCATAGCCGCTCCGCCTCAGGCAATCCTCCGCGTATCGGATTGCCACGCACACCACTGGCGGAGAGGGGGCAGTCAACTGACCGGCGCGACAACCGGGGGCGCTATGTCGTCTGACAGACAGGACAGGACGTCCGCTAGTGGGTGGGTGAACCAGTGGCCGGCCCACACTACAGATGCGGTACTCACGGGTGCCGAATGGATCTGGAAGCCACTCGTCTACAGTTCGGCGTATATCGCAGTCATCGCTGCGCTCGAAGTGGTAATGGTGCTGTTACTGCTTGACCTGCCGGCGAATCCTGCGCCGGTCATCGTCGGCTGTGTCACCTTCACAATCTACGTCAACGACCGGATAGTCGACGCCGACGTCGACGTTGCTGCCACCCCTGGCCGGACCGCGTTCGTTCGGCGACACAGCCGGACACTGTCCGGTCTGGCCGCAGTTTCCTATGGACTTGCGGTGACACTCGCCGTGTACGGCGGCCCGGGCGTGCTCGGGCTCACCCTGTTCCCGTTCATCGTGTGGGTTCTCTACGCTGTCGACTGGGCCCCGGCCAACGCCATTCCGTTCAAGCGGCTGAAAGAACTACTGATAGTCAATTCGACACTCGTCGCCGTGGCCTGGGCGGCAACAGTCGTCCTGCTACCGGTCGTCTACGTCGGTGCAACTATCACGCCGGCCGTGGCGGTACTGCTCGTCTACTTCGCTATCGGGACGTTCATCGGCGCCGAGATTGCGAACGTCGGCGACGTTGAGGCTGACCGCGACGGCAACGTCGCCACACTCCCCTCGACAGTGGGCGTCCACACCACGAGAGGCATCCTCTATGGGGTCGGTCTGGCTGGGATGGCAATTCTCGGCCTCGCCCTCGCCGGCGGGTACTTCGGAATCTGGGCGATTCTCAGCCTCGCCGTCGGGTTGACCTGCATGCTCGGTGTCGTCGCCCTGCTGGGTCGGGTCGACGACCCGGAATTGCTGACTATCGGCGGCGAATTTGCTCGTCTCCCCGTGCTCGTTCTCCTGTTGGTGCCGGGAACCATCGCTTGAACCGACCGCGCCACGAATCCCGGAATCATCACAGTCACGCTGGCTGCTCGGATGCAAGCGACTCTACGACAGTTCGAAAAGACCCGCGCGACCGCGCGCCAGTGTCTGTCGTTTGTCTGACGAGAGTTTATATTGTTTGTGCAATTTTGTACAGTTTGTATGCCAGACCCAGCGAGACTGGCAGTGAGCAATCAGAAAGGTGGCGTCGGGAAAACCGCCGTCGCCATCAACGTCGCCGGTGCACTCAACAGACGTGGCGCTGACGTGCTGTTCGTGGATCTGGACCCCCAAGGAAACGCAACCGAGAACCTCGGGATGCGAAGTCTCTACGACGAAGGACCGCCCTCACTGTTCGACGTCTTGAGCAAGCCAGAGTACCGCGAGCGGGTATCCGAACTCATCCGAGAGCACGAAGAGATGGATCTGCTGCCGTCGAATATCGACATGACCGCCGTCGAACCGGAACTGACCCTGTCCCGTCGCTCCGGGCAGCAACTTTCACTCGCGTTGGACCACCTCGACTACGACTACGACTACGTCGTCATCGACTGTCCCCCGTTCCTCGGGAATCTCATGGACAATGCACTGTACGCTGCACAGAACACGCTCATTCCCGCGCTGGCGGAGACGACGAGCAAACGGGCTTTCGAGTTGCTTTTCGATCACGTCCGCGCACTACAGAAAGACTACGACATCGACATCAGCGACTGTGGCGTCGTCATCAACCGCATCGACGTCCGAAAGACCCAGGCACAGGAGATGATTGACTGGATAGACAACGCCTTTGACGACACACCAGTGTGGAAAGTCCGCGACAGGGCAGCTATCCAGCGGGCGCTCGCGAGTGGCGCATCACTATTCAGCGAAGAACCCAACTGTGACCAGATCGCCGTGTTCGAAGAGATTGCAGAGAGCCTGGAACACCAGTTGCAGCGAGCAGAGGTCAGCCCATGACTGACGACAGATCCGAACGGCTCCGGAAGCGACGCAAGCAGTCTGCACAACAGGCGGAAGACAACCGGCAATCCGAAATCACACCGGCCGAATCCGGGACGACGTCACAGGAATCGGCTCGCCAGGGCACCCCCGGGAATGACGACGCAGACGACGAAAGTGAGGATGCGACCTCGATAAAAGAGAATCAGGTAGGGACCTACATGTACCTCCCCGAGTCACAGACGAAGGACCTGCGGCGACTCTACAACGTACTCAAAGCCGAGTACGAGTTCAAATACGACGAGGAGTTCGAGAAGAATCGGCATTTCTATCCGCTCGTCATTCAGTTCGGTTTGGATAGTTTGGACAGTATGGACGCTTCGGAGATACAAACACGGCTGCGCGAGCTTCGATGATACAGCCACCCACAGCGTCTCGCGGAGTGTGCCTACGATGTCGACACTGACGCCGATACAGGTCATTCTGCTTGGAGCTATCGCTATCGGTGCCGCTGGGGCGCTACTTGCGTGGCGCGAGCGCCCGGAACCCGGGGCGCGCCCGCTGGCACTCCTCCTGTTCGCACAGTGCTGGTGGTCAGCGACGCTGTTTTTCCGCATCGAGGCGGTCGGCCTGCCGGCAAAGTCGTTCTGGCTCAACGTCTCATGGGTCGGCGTCCCGCTCATCCCCGTCGCCTGGCTGTTTTTTTCGCTGGAGTACACCGGCCACAGCGAGTACGTCCAACCGCGATATATCGCGCTCGCACTCGTGATTCCAGCTATCACTGCCCTGCTCGCACTCAGCAACGACTACCACGACCTGCTGCACATAAACATGCGTCTGGCAGAGCGAGCCGGCGAGGTACAACTCGTCCGAACCTTCGGCGTCTGGTACTGGATAATCGCCGGTTACACGTACTTGCTGGGCCTGCTGGGCGCGGTGCCGCTGCTCGAATTCATCAAAAGCGAGATTCACGTCTTCCGTGGGCAGAGCCTCGCCATCCTCGTCGGCTTGCTCGCCCCCTGGGTGACCAACATCCTCTTTTTGCTCGGCTCGCTGCCGACCGGTGCTGTCGACCCCACGCCAATCGCCTTCGCCGTCTCCGGCGTGGCCTATCTGGGCGCACTCACGCGGTTCGAGCTGTTCGGGACGAGTCCAACGCCGATTCGGCCGGCCCGGCGCTCGGTTTTCGACCGAATGCGCGGCGGTGTCATCGTCCTCGACCGATACAGGAACATTGTCGACATGAACGAGCAGGCCGCAGCCGCCATCGAGATGCCCCCGGCAGACGCGCTCGGTCGCTCGGTCGAGACCGTCATCCCACAGCTCGAAACCAGCAACGAACAGCGTGTCCAGTCCGGACAGACGATTCTCCGGCCAGAAGAGACGAACCGGGTCTATGATATCTCAACGAAGGAGGTTACCGACACGCACGACCGACGGATTGGTCACATCGTCACCCTTACAGACATCAGCGACTATTTGCGCCAACAGCAGCGTCTAGAGGTTCTCAACCGGGTGTTCCGACACAACATCCGAACGAACATTCAGGTCATCCTCAGCAACGCCGAGTATCTCGCGACCGGTGAGAAGGCGGATCAAGCCGAGACAGTCAAACGGAACGCGCTGGAAATCAGGGACCTCAGCGAGAAGATTCGCCTCGTCCTCGATAGTTTCGAGCAGGGTCGAAAGGGACAACAGCCCGTGTCGCTGACGATTATTCTGGAAGAAAAAATAGAGATGCTCCGGGAAGACTACCCCGAGACGACGGTCGCGGCCGACCTCCCCGAGCGGACGATGTACGTTGACAGTACTCTCGACGACGTGCTCTGGAACGTCCTCCAGAACGCCGCCAAACACAACACCAACCCGGAGCCGACGGTTCGCGTCAACGCGACTGTCGAGGGCGACAGCGTCGTCATTGCCGTCACCGATAACGGGCCGGGCATCAACGACGAGGAGTTAGCGATTCTCAACGAAGGCACGGAGACACCGCTCGAACACGGCAGCGGCATCGGACTGGCATTCATCGTCTGGGGGACTGAAATAGTCGGCGGGACGGTGACCTTTGAAGACAACGACCCGAGCGGGACGACTGTAACCATCGAGATCCCCGCCACATCCGAACCACGAAAGGACTGATAGTGATTATTGCGAGGCTTTACCGCCGGGTAAATCGCCTCGGGGTCAAGTGGTTCGAGACGCGGAGCGTCTCGTCATCACGGAAATCGAAGATTTCCGTACGACCCCGAGGCTTTCGCGTGGACTCCCGTTCTATGCCTCAGTGGAGGCTGGGGGGGACGTACTCCCCACTCACGTTCAACGTCCCGCGATTCAGGCGCACATCTACGGGTGCGCCTCCGTCGCCTGCGTTTTGCCTGCGACGGAGATACTGCAACCCGATGTTTTTCGCCGCGTTGTAGTCGGCGTGGTTATGGTAGCCACAATCCTGACACTCGAAATCCTCACCGTGGCGGTTATCGTCGTGGGTAAACCCACACGTCGAACACCGTTTCGATGTGTTCCGAGGGTCAACCTGCACGGCTTCTATACCGTGTTCTTCGGCCTTGTATTCGACGTACTCGTAGAGGCGTCGGAACGCCCACACGTGTTGCCACGTCGCCTCTGGAATGTTCTCGCGGATGTAGGTCAAGTCCTCGAACACGATGTGCGAACAATCGTTTTCGGCGGCCTCCTCAATGAGTTCGTTCGCCACTGTGTGTAGGTGTATCTCAAACCGCCCGTATTCTTTCTTCCCGACTGACTCGATGTTCTCGTGGGCATGACGAGAACCACATTGCTGGAGCGATGCACGGCGCTTCTCGTATTCTCGACGCCAGTGGTTGAACTCGTCTGCCGACCAGAATCGCCCCGTCGAAGTGACTGCGAGGTTCTTCACGCCCAAATCCACACCAAGGACTGTTCTGTGCTTGGACTCGGATTCGGACGGTTCCTCGTCTGCTTCGACCTTCCGCATCGAAGCGTGGAGATACCAGTCACCGTCGCGGTACTGCAAGTGTGCCATCCGAAACTGAAAGTCCTCGTCGGAGACGTACTTGGTCGGCGGTGTCTCCGAGTCGTCGGGGAGGATGTAGTCGCACTCGACGCGCCCATCTACGGTTGAAAGTGATACATGGTCGCGGTGAAACGTCGCGCTCCGCTTGTCGTAGACGGCGCTGTCTGCCGAGAAGTACGGTTGTGACGTGTTCTCGCCGCGTTTGAGGCGTTCGACTCCACTTTTGACAGCTTCGACCGCCCTGCGTATTCCTTTCTGGACGAGATTCGCGGTGAGGGCGGTTTCGTCGCGGAGCTGGTCGTAGAGGGAACGTTCGGCTTTGGCTTTGGAAGTGACGTGGTAGCCGTCGTCGCCGTGCCAGCACCATTCACTCGCGGTGTTGGCGCAGTGCTTGAACTGCTCGACAGTCTCTCGAAGGGTAGCGTCGGCACCTTCGGGGGTGTCGAGTTTGATGACGGCGGTACGACGGTATTCCACTGTATTTCACATATATGGTAGGTGTTATTTATACCCTGGGAGTCAACCTGCTATCGTAGCGTGGTTTGCGACATCGGCTGTCGGCTTCCTCCCCGACCTCAAGGGTCGGGGCATCCGCCTCGTGCCGCCTGTGAAGAGATATCCAATCGGTCAGAGCTGGAGTAGCCGAGTTTTCGTGGCCGTGCCGAAAATTACCGCACTAACCACTATGAATTGCTGGACAGGCAAGCCGGCGACGCGCAGGAAATCTACTACTCTTCGAAACGGGTCGGTATCGAACATCCCTGGCAACTCGACCGAGAAGATGTCGGTGAGTTGGATGAGCGGTCCCGCGTCCGAGACAGCAGCAAGCGTCACGCGTTCAGGCCCCAGTCGACGTCTTCCTCGACGACCTCGCGCTCTCGGTCCGCTCGTTCGACTTTCGTCCGACCAACGCGCTCGATGGCCTCCTCGCGGTCGAGTTCGCCGTCGAGGTACTGTGCGAGTACGAGGTCCTCCCACAGGTTTTCGAGACCGCGTTCGAGTGCTCGTTCAAACACCTCGGACTCTGGAAGGCCGCGAGCCTCTGCGATTTCTCGTACCCGGTCGGAAATTTCGGCGGCCATACAGTACGATTACTCGGCACTGTTCCTAGACCCGTGTCTGCC
This sequence comes from Haloarculaceae archaeon, assembly GCA_036625595.1. Classification (GTDB taxonomy): domain Archaea; phylum Halobacteriota; class Halobacteria; order Halobacteriales; family Haloarculaceae; genus Salinibaculum. The sequence continues at coordinate 32,240 of JAZKTK010000019.1, forward strand.
CGCCCGATGAGAATCTGCCCGTGGCCTGTGTCTACCGCGACCTCAGCTAGATGCCCTTAGAGACGCCTTCTGCCGGTAAGAATGGGGGCCTCGGCACTCATAGGGTTCGTCATCGCGCATGCGGGTTCACACCCCGCGGGCTC